>OMWM01000013.1 GCA_900314775.1 uncultured Eubacteriales bacterium
TCTTCTCGCCTGCACCTCGCGGTGCAAACCTTGGGAGTCGCTTTGGGGTTCGTCGGCAACTACGCCCCTTGTGGACTTTCACCACAGACTGACGGCATGTCCGTCATACAACAAAAGGCATCTTGCTGTCTGCAAGATGCCTCTCAGAAGCTGGGCTGGAAGGACTCGAACCTTCAAATGCAGGAGTCAGAATCCTGTGCCTTGCCATTTGGCGACAGCCCAATTTGTATCGACAAGAGGCATTATATAATATTGCACAGGAAAATGCAAGCCCTTTTTTAAATTTTTTTACTGGCTCTCCTGGAGATCCGCCCGCTTTATGCAGCGGATCAGATGCGGACGCTCCGGCGTACCGATATTGACCAGTTCCGGCACCTTCTGCATACATTCCGGTGTGCGGAAGCGGCAGCGCCGGTAGAATGCACAGCCGGTCTTCATCGCATCCATCTCCGTCGCCGTCGGCGGCGCGCTCTGCTTCTTATGCTGCTCCGTCAGGATGCTGTCGAACAGCAGCCGCGTATACGGATGCGCCGGGTTATCGTAGATATCTTCTACTTCTGCCAGTTCCACCATCCGGCCGAGATACATGACCATGACACGGTTGCACATATGGCGAACCACGTTCAGATCATGGGAAATGAAAATATAGGTCAGGTCCATTTCATCATGCAGTTTGAGCAGGAGCCGGAGAATCTGGGACTGTATCGTGACATCGAGTGCGGATACCGCCTCGTCGGCGATGATAAATTTGTCGCCGCGCATCAGCGCGAGGCCGATGCTGATTCTCTGCCGCTGTCCGCCGGAGAGCTCGCTCGGATAGCGGTCCATGAACGACTCGTCCAGCCCGGTCTCCTTCAGCATATTGATGACCTGTTTCCGGCGTTCCTGCTTATCGCGCACGCCCTTGAGCAGTAGCGGCTCTTCCATGATCCGGCCGATCTTCATCGCCGGGTTCAGCGAGCTGTACGGGTCCTGAAATACCATCTGCGGCCGCTCATCGTTGAGGACAAACTCGCCGGTGCAGCCCTTGTTCAGGCCTACAATCGCCTTGACCAGTGTCGATTTGCCGCAGCCGCTCTCGCCGACAATGCCGAAAATCTCTCCGGCATGGACGTCGAAGGTCATATCATGAATGACCTCCTTGCGGACGGTTTTCGACGTGAAAAGTCCTTTTTTGACATCGTAGTAAACGCACAGATTTTTCAGATGCAGAATTACATCATCCCGGATGTTTCTGACCGCCGTATCCGGCATCGAGGCAACCAGCTTGCGCGTGTATTCTTTCTGAGGATGCAGAAAAATCTGCTCTGTCAAGCCGCTTTCGACAACCTGCCCGTGATACATGACAACCACGCGCTGACAGATTTCCCGAATGACAGTCAGGTCATGGGAAATAAACAGAATCGAGCTGCCTGTCACCTCGTTGATCTTCTTCAGAAGGCGCAGGATCTGTGCCTGCACCGTCACATCGAGTGCGGTTGTCGGCTCATCGCAGATGATCAGATCCGGGGAATTGATGATGGCCATCGCGATCATGACACGCTGGCGCATGCCGCCGGAAAGCTGATGCGGATATTTCTCCATCAGCTCACGGACGTCGTAGAGACCGATCTGGGTCAGAATATCGGCGACGCGCCGGTCGATCTCCTCATCGTCCAGGTCCGTGTGCAGGCGGAGCACCTCGCCGATCTGCCTGCCGACCTTCATAACCGGGTTCAGGGATGTCATCGGTTCCTGGAAAACCATGGAAATCTGATTGCCCTGGATTTTGCGGCTCTCCTCGCGGGAAATATTCAGTATTTCCTTTCCCTTCAGCGTGATCGAGGAACACGGATCGACAACGGCCGCCTTATCCAGCAGGCCCATCACGGCCAGAGAGGTCATCGTCTTGCCGGAGCCGGACTCACCGACGATACCGACAATCTGCCCCTTGCGCACCTCCATGTTGAGGTGATCGACTACTGTATGCAGACCCTTATCGGTCGAAAAACTGATCGTCAGATCTTTTATTTTCAGAAGTTCTTCACTCATAGCGAACCTCCTCAGTCGTTCATGGCCCGGAGGCCTTCGCTGATCAGGCTGAATCCCAGAATAATGATAACAATCATGATGCCAGGGAACAGTGCGTACCATGGTGCATTGAAAATATGCGACTGCGCCTCGGAAAGCATACGGCCGAGACTCGGGTCCGGCGGCTGAATGCCGAGACCGAGGTAGCTCATGCTCGCCTCCGCGAGGACAGCGTTGTTAAAGCCGATCGCGGCTGCCGTGAGCATGCTGACCTTCGTATTCGGAATAATGTACCGGAAAATAATCCGCATGCTGCTGCAGCCCATGACCTGGGCGTTTTTTACGAATTCAAGTGATTTGTAGCGGACAACCTCGCTCCGGACAATACGGGCAAAGCTCGGTATAAACAGGATGCCGAGGGCAAGAATGATATTGTACTTACCCTTTCCAAGCACACTGACGAAAATCAGCGCCAGCAGAACGCTCGGAAATGAGAGCAGTACATCGTTGATCCGCATTACGATTTCATCAAAAATACCGCCGTAAAAACCGGTGAGTGCGCCGATGATCGTGCCGAAAGCGGCACCGATCGCCACCGTACAGACCGCGACGAAAAATGTCATGCCGCAGCCGTTCATGACACGGCTGAAAACATCACGTCCCAGATCATCCGTACCCATCAGATGCGCGGCGCACGGAGCCATATTGCTGGCCGATGAATCCATCGCATTGACCGGATAAGGTGTCCAGAACTGTCCGATAATGGTAAATACAAGAACGGCGGCTGTCATGATCAGTCCGACAGTCAGATATCTGTTTTTCTTCTTCATGGCTTTATCTCCCTACGCGTACCGGATTCTCGGATCAGCAAGCTGATAAAGAACATCGACTATGAAATTGATCACAACAACAATCGTTGTAATATAGAGGACTGAGGCCTGCACGACCGGATAGTCTCTCGCTGAAATGGATGTGATCAGAAGGCGCCCCATGCCCGGAATGCTGAAAACCTGCTCGACGACAAGACTGCCCGCCAGGATCTCAGCGACCACCATCGCCACGAAGGTGATAACCGGAATCAGCGCATTTCTGAAAACATGTCCGTAAAGGACCTGATTGTCTGAATTGCCCTTGCTGTATGCCGTGCGCACATAGTCCTTCTTCATCTCTGACAGGACGGAATTGCGCAGATATTTGACAACCATGGCGATCTTCGGGATCGCGACGGCCACAGCCGGGAAAAAGAGATATCGGATACAGCCCTGCAGGTCCTTATCCGGCGACACAAAACCGCCGGTCTGGAATACCCGCAGGACGATACCGAATACATAAGTGATGATAATTCCTAAGAAAAATGAAGGAATGGCCATCAGCACCTGCGATACGATGTTGATGACCGTGTCGGGCCATCGGCCCGAAAATCGTGCCGAAAGCATGCCGAGCGGCAGGGAAACGACAACGATGATGATCAGCGACATGACCGCAAGCAGCACCGTTACCGGGAGCCGGGATGCCATCAGCTCCGATACGGATTTGTTCGAATACTTGAACGACTGGCCGAAATCGCCGTGAAGCGCATCTGCCAGCCAGTCTCCGTAGCGGACGATGACCGGTTTGTCGAGACCGTATTCCTTCCTGAGATTTTCAACAGCCGTCGGAGACGCGTCGACGCCCAGTTTGGACAGTGCCGCGTCTCCGGGGATGATACTGAATGCAGTGAAGGTCAGCAATGAAATGACCAACAACGTGATAATGAGAGAAATAATTTTTTTAATGAAATATTTCATGGAAACCTCCACTGCTTCGGCTGCCGCAGCAGCCTGTTAGTTATTGCTGTTCAGCCTGATTCCTTGTAAATCAGTTGGCGTACTGAACGGATGAGAAGTCAAGTGCTGATACCGGATAGGTCTTCAGTCCTGTAAATCTCTTGTTGAGTGCGATGAAATCGCCCGGGTCCTGAATGAATACGGAAGCGGCGTCATCTGTCAGAATCTGCTGCATCTGTCCATACAGATCCTTCTTCGTATCATTGTCTGTTGTCTGCTGTGCCTGATCGTAAAGGCTGTCATACTCCGTGCTGGCGAAATTCGTCATGTCATTGTCGGAAGTGGAATAATAGCGCTTATACCAGGTCGCAGGTGAGAGTGAACTGATATCAAAACCGATAACCGTAGCCTGGTAATTGCGGTTCTGATATGTCTCGGAAAGCCAGGTGTTCCAGTCAACCGAGTTGATGGTGGCGTTGATGCCGACTGCCTTGAGGTTTTCGGCGATCATCTCCGCTGTCGTCACATGCTGTGTGAAGTTGGACGGAACGGTAATCTCGAGATCAAAGCCATCCGCATAGCCTGCATCCGCAAGGAGCTCTTTCGCCTTATCCGGATCGTAGGTGTAGGTACCTTCTGTATCCTTGTTATACCATGCGGTAATTCTCGGATAGCCGTGTGTCTGCACGATCATGCCCTTGCCGTCTGCAAACATCTCATTGATCGCATCGCGGTCAACGGCATAGTTGAGTGCCTGACGTACTTCCTTGTTCTGCAGCGGCTCATAGTCGTTGTTCAGGAACAGGCCGTGTACGAGCATCATGGTCGTGGTGATGATGTTGTAATCATCGCCGACAGAACTGATCTGATCCTTGGTCAGATACTGGAGGCAGTCGATCGAGCCTGACTGCAGCTCCATGAAGGCCTCGTCAGCATCGGCAACGAACTTGACCTGTACCTCGTCGATGTAGTCGAGATCCTTGTTCCAGTAGCCATCGTACTTCTCGAGTGTCAGATACTGTCCCTCTTCAAACTCGGTAAGCTTGAACGGGCCGGTGCCGATCGGGTTGTCCGCCTGCTGTGCATCGTTGGCTTCCTCGAGAATCGCGGTTGTCAGATTATAGATGAACTCCGAATCCGGCGCGGACAGCGTGATAACCACCGTGCTGTCATCCGGCGTGGAAATATCCGAAATTGCAGAAAGTGCGGACTGATCGCCATCAATACCCGCACTTCTTTCCAATGAGTATTTAACATCTTCAGCGGTAACCGGATTGCCGTCGTGGAACGTAATTCCATCGCGAAGCGTGAAGGTATATTCGGTCATATCGTCACTGACCGTATAATCCTGCGCTACAGCCGGCTCGACTTCACCGTCGGTCGTCGGCTTAACCAGTCCCTCAAAAACATTAAATAAGACACTGCGAGTTGCTGCGTCCGTATCCTCATGCGGGTCAACACTGCTGATCTCCTGCGTCAGTCCGAAGACAAGCGCAGAATGATCGGATGAATCTGACATTCCGGATTCACTCGTGTCAGAAGAATTATTACCAGTTTCAGAAGCAGTCGAACCTGAACCGCCTCCGCATGCGCAGAGTGCTGCTGAAAGTCCGAGCACCATTATTGCAGAAAGAATCTTTGCAGATTTCTTTTTCATAATTGTATACCCCTCGTCTGTAATATTCCTCTCATTATTTAATTGTCCAAAACATTATATCACGCACAATGAAAAAGACAAGCGTTTTCCTGCATCCCGCAGGGCAAGAACCGTTTTACAAATACCCATAATTTGCTATAATGAACGAATAGGAGGAAATATGAATGGATTACAGCGAACGTAATATCGAAAAGACATGTAAAGACATACGCTCCCGCTCTTCTAAAGTCAAGAATTCAACCGGTTTCAATGTATTCCGGTTTTTCATCATTGCACTTCTGATTGTCATCGCCTGCGGCATCGCCGCACTGGTTGGCGGCTACCGGGGCGTTATTGCAGATGCGCCCGAGATTACAGCGGACGATGTCAAACCGAGCAGGCTGAAATCCACGATGTACTATTCCGATGGATCGGAAGCTGTTGAGCTTGTCGGCGCGCAGTCCAACAGGACTGTCATTTCGATTGACGAGATGCCGACAGATCTGCAGCATGCTTTTATTGCAATCGAGGATGAACGTTTTTACGAACACAACGGAATTGATCCGAAAGGTATCATGCGAGCCCTGTTTGTCGGTCTGACGAACGGAGATTTTTCACAGGGCGCAAGTACCATTACGCAGCAGCTGATCAAGATCACGATCTTCAACGGCGGTGCGGAGGCGACGAATGCCGAACGTTTCAAGCGTAAATTCCAGGAATGGCATCTGGCACTTGAACTGGAAAAGCAGATGTCCAAGGACGAGATTCTGGAAGCCTACCTCAACACGGTTAACTTCGGATGCGGTGCATACGGCGTGGAGGCAGCGGCCGAGCGCTATTTCAACAAGCACTGCAGCGAGCTGACGCTTTCCGAGTCCGCGTGTCTGGCGGCGATCGTCAATTCGCCGACCTATGACAACCCGGTCACCGGGCAGGAGGCCAATGCGCAGAGGCGTACCGAGGTGCTCGACAATATGCTGAAGCTCGGCTATATCACGCAGTCACAGTACGATGAGGCCATGGCAGACGATGTCTATGCCCGTGTTCTGGATGTCAACTCTTCCGTATCGGATCAGGAGACGATCTATACCTGGTTCGAGGATGCGACCATCAGTCAGGTCATCGACGATCTGCAGGATAAGCTCGGCTATTCCTATAAGGAAGCGGTCAATATGGTCTACAGCGGCGGTCTGCAGATCTATCTGACAGAGAACAAGGAGATGCAGGATATCGTCGACAGCTACTACAACGACAGTTCCAATTTCACGACGACGGAATATTATCCGTATTGGTCAATCACCTATACGGATGCCAACGGGCAGGAGGTCAACGCGGACCAGTATTCCATTCAGTCCTACTACGGTCTCGACGAAACGGATATGCTGTTCTCCTCGACAGATAGTGCCCAGGCGCTCGTTGATCAGTACAAAGCCGATCTCGGCATCACGGATGACAGCATTCTCGCCGAGAAGTTCAATCCGACTGTACAGGTACAGTCATCCTTTGTCCTGATGGATCAGCACACCGGCGAGGTTCTGGCGATCAGCGGCGGACGCGGTGAGAAGACGGCGAACCGAAGCTTCAACCGTGCCACAGATTCGACGCGGCAGCCGGGTTCTGTTTTCAAGATCCTGACGACATACCTGCCGGGTATCGATTCCTGCGGCATGTCGCTGGCTTCCACCAAAGTCGATGCCCCGTATACATCGCCGGATGGCTACAATCCGCATAATGCGACGGGTACCTACCGCGGCACGACAACGGTACGTGAGGCTATCACGAACTCCATCAACGTGGTTACCGTAAAGTTCATGGTAGAGGATGTCACACCGGAAGTTGCCATCGATTATCTTGATAATCTTGGTTTCACAACCATTGATAAGGAACACGATGCCTATGCTCCGCTGGCACTCGGCGGTATCTATAACGGTGTCACGAATCTCGAACTGACGGCTGCCTACGCGGCGATCGCCAACGGCGGCACCTATATCGAGCCGATCATGTATTCGAAGATTCTCGACAGCGACGGCAACGTCCTGATTGATAACGTTCCGGAAGAACACCGGGCGATGCGTGAATCCACGGCATGGCTGCTGACAAGCGCCATGGAGGATGTTGTTTCGAAGGGTACCGGTACACCGGCACAGATCTCCGAGACCGGTATTGCCGAGGCCGGCAAGACCGGTACGACAGAGAATTCGCACGATCTCTGGTTTGTCGGCTATACACCGTATTTCACGGCCGGCATATGGCTTGGCTATGATAACTCGATTTCCATGGAAGGCAGAATTGCTTACTCGCAGATCGAGCACAAGATACTCTGGTCGAATATCATGAGCGATATTCTGGCGGGATACGACGACGCGGACTTTACGATGCCGGATTCGGTCGAGAAGGCTACGGTCTGCAAGAATACCGGTCTTCTGCCGGGATACGGATGCCCGACGATTACGGAATATTTCGCGAAGGATGATATACCGACCAAGAAATGTACGGAATACGGCGGTTCAAGTTCTTCCGGCTACTCCGTGCAGATCTGTTCTCACTGCGGTCTGCTGGCTACCAGCCTGACACCGGATTCTTACATCGTCACGAAATATTACAGTGACTATTCGGATATCCCGCAGAGCTACTGCCAGGATGTTGACGAAAGCAAGCTTACCAATTCAACAAGCGGAAGCTCGACCGATACAGACAGCAGCAGTTCCGGCACGGATACCGGAACCGGCACCGGCACCGACACCGGAGGCAGCGAAGATACCGGCGGCGAAAATACCGGTGAATCTCCCAATCAGGACGGAGAAGACACCGGGGATGACGTCACCGCGTACTAAAGGAAGCGGCTGAAAATGTAAATGCAAACAGCTCCGATTCTGTATAACAGAACCGGAGCTGTTTTTTCATGTCTTTTCATATATTCAGTAGCTTGCTATCTCGTCCTGGGAGTCGTCGGAAGACTTATCTATTCTGAGAATCTTCACGTCATAGCCGACCTGTTCATTGACGGTGACATGCACTGTCTCCCCGACCTTGCTGCCAAGTACAGCCCTGCCGAGCGGCGACTCTTTAGAGATGAGACCGTTCAGGGAATCTCCGCGGATGGTCGTGACGATGCGGAACGTCTCCTCCTGATCATCGTCCGGATAGTAAACCGTAACCGTATTGTCGAGGCCGACCTCGTCCGCCGCCGAATGATCGGAGACGATCTTCGCCGTCTTGATCATGTTTTTCAGATAGCGGATCCGGCTGTTGTTGCGGTTGTTCTCACGCTTTGCCATCGAATACTCGAAATTCTCGCTCAGATCTCCCTGGGCTCTCGCCTCTTTGAGAGCCTGCAGCAGTTCATTTCTCTTAACAGTAGATCGGTAGCCGATCTCCTTCTCCATCTTGTCAATATCGCCCTGTGTCAGTTCATCATGCATTAAAGATCATCTCCTGCCATATATCAATCAAGAATACCGCTGTCTCTGACAGCCGCTGCCGCTTCGCGGATCGTATCCGGATCCAGCACCAGTGCAAAACGTACATGTCCTTCGCCGAGGCTGCCGAAGCTGCTGCCCGGCGTCACGATCAGGCCTGTCTTCTCCATCAGCTCCATCGTGAATTCCACGGAGCTGCTGAACTTCTCCGGAATCGGCGCCCAGGCAAACATCGTGCCCTGACTCTTCGGCACCTTCCAGCCGGCCGCCGTCATGCTCTCGGAAAGCGCAATGCTGCGGCGTTCGTATTCCCGGCACTGCTTACGGACCATGTCCTGCGGGCCGGTCAGCGCCGCAATGGCGCCGTACTGCACCGGCAGGAAAATGCCGTAATCGATCTGTGAGCGGACGCGGCGGAACGCCTCGATGATCTTCTCATTGCCGACCGCAAAGGACATGCGGGCGCCCGTGTAATTATAGGATTTGGACAGGGAATAGAACTCGATGCCGACCTCCTTCGCGCCTTCAAAAGACAGGAAGGAACGTCCGGTTCTGCCGCCGTAAATGATATCCGAGTACGCATTATCGTGCAGAATGATAATATCGTTCTCGTTCGCAAAGTCGATCAGCCGCTCATAAAATTCGTCCGGAGCGGCCACGCATACCGGATTCAGCGGATAGGACACGATCATGAACTTCGCCCGTTTTGCCTTCTCTTTGTCGAAATGATCAAAATCAATCAGGTAGCCGTTTTCCTCGCGAAGATCATAGGTCTCCACATGTGCCCCGGACAGTGACGGTCCGATTGAAAAGACCGGATAGCCGGGATTCGGCACGAGTATCGTCTCACCGGGATTGCAGAGCGGAAGCGCCACATGCGCCATGCCCTCCTGCGTACCATATAAAGACATGATCTCGCTTCTCTTCAGGTCCGTCACACCGTAGCGCTGCGCATAGTGTCCGCGCACCGCATCCAAAAGCTCCGGCAGATCAATCAGCGCATATTTGTAATTTTCCGGGTCCTGCGCCGCCTTGCTCACGGCATCCATGATGTGCTGCGCCGGCTTGAAATCCGGCGTGCCGACTGACATGTTATAGACCTTCCGGCCCTGCTTCTGCAGTTCGAGCTTCTTCTCATTGAGCGCGGCGAAAATGCCCTCTTCGAAATCATCCATCCGGTCTGCAAATTTAAATTCCATCCCTGTATCCTCCTAAGCCCGGCACCAGAGATGCCGGAAATATTTTCTCTTCCAAAGGCCGCTCAGATCCGGCGGGTGGCGTGTGCAAGCCACTCGAGTTCATCCGCGGTCATAAACGGTGCGAGGCTCTCGAAAACCTTTCTGTGGTAATCGTTCAGAAAATGCCGTTCCTCCTCCGTCAGCAGCGACGGATCCACGCCGTCCAGATCATACGGCACCAGCGTAAGCGTCTCAAATTCCATGAACTGCCCGCACCGGTTCTTCTCCGCCTTCCTGCACAGCAGCAGGCTTTCATGGCGGATGCCGAATTCGTTTTCAAAATAGACACCTGGCTCATCCGAGGTTACCATACCGGGCTCCATAATGGCGCCTTCATTTCTCCCCGGCAGCTGCCGCCAGCGAATGACATTCGGTCCCTCATGGACATTCAGCAGATAGCCGACGCCGTGTCCTGTCCCGTGATTGTAATCGACGCCGAGCTGCCAGAGCGGCTCACGCGCCGTATAATCAAGCGAATAGCCCGTGCAGCCGTAGCGGAACTTCGCACTGGCCAGATGCAGGCTGCCGCGCAGC
The DNA here is from genome assembly GCA_900314775.1 of uncultured Eubacteriales bacterium. Lineage (GTDB taxonomy): Bacteria > Bacillota > Clostridia > Lachnospirales > Lachnospiraceae > UBA2912. Next base: position 10,604 of record OMWM01000013.1, read on the forward strand.
ACCTGGGTAAAATAAAATCTCTCCCGGTCCGTCAGCGCGCCCATCACGTAAGTCCGCGTGACATCTGTCGTGCCATCAAGGTAATGCGCACCGGTATCCATCAGCAGAAGGCCGTGCGCCTCCACCGGAATATCAGTCTCCGGCGATGCCTCATAGTGTACAATGGCCGCATGCGGGCCGTAGGCGCTGATCGGCGCAAAACTCGCTTCTATATAATCCGGCTGCTGCCGGCGCAGCTCTTCCAGCTTCTCCGATACGCTGATCTCCGTCATCGGCACCTTGCCGGCATTCTGCTTGAGCCAGCACATGAATTTCGTCTGCGCAATGCCGTCCTTCAGATGCGCATTGCGGATATTGGCAATCTCGGTGCGGTTTTTGATTGCCTTGGGCTTTTGTATCGGATCGGTTTCATCGCAGATCCGGACGCCCCCGGCCGCACTGCAGACAATGGCATAACTGACCTGCGTGCCGTCGCAGATGACCTGCGTCCCCGCCGGGATCCGCCCCATATCCGCATAAATACCGTCATAAGGCGCCAGTTCCACGCCGGCGCTCTCCAGGGCCGTCCGCACCTCCTCGCTGAGGACATCCGGATTGATATAAAGGCGCAGCATTTCCTGCCCGATCAGCATATATGCCAGCACGACCGGCGTATAGGCGATATCATTTCCCCGGATGTTAAGGAGCCAGCCGATATCATCCAGCGCCGTCACGACGAGCATATCGCGGCCGCGCTCCTTCAGGATGCGGCGGATCAGGTCAATCTTGTCCTCGCGGGAGCGCCCCGCGTAAGCTTTATCCAGGATCCAGGCCGGCTCATGTGAAAGCGGCGGGCGATCCTCCCAGATCTCACCGACCAGGTCCAGCTTCGCGTTGACATGCGCGCCTTTGGCCTCCAGGGCACGCACCAGTGCCCGGCCGGCCCGGGCATTCACCGTACGGCCGTCAAAGCCGAGGCACTGCCCTTCTCTGATCGTATTCACGATGTACTGCTGCACCGTCGGGACGCCCGGCTGCCCCATCTTATAGAGACGGATGCCGGTATCCTCCAGCTGCTGCGCGGCCGCGATAAAATAGCGCCCGTCTGTCCAGAGGCCGGCCGCATCGGCAGTCACGACGACGGTGCCGGCCGAGCCGGTAAAACCGGAAATGTATTCCCGGCACTTGAAATACGCTCCCGTATATTCCGAGCAGTGGAAATCATCTGTCTCGATCAGATACATATCCACGCCGTTTTCCTGCATAACCGCCCGCAAACGGCTGATTCTCTGTCTGATTGTACTCATTTCCCCGTTTTCTGCTCCTCTTCCTGCAGATACATGGCCGCCGCATCCAGTGCAAGACGGGCCATATCGTCAAAAGAAGTCTCCCGTTCCTGCGGCGTCATCTTACCGCCTTCCGCGTCATCCGAAATCGTCACCAGACAGGCAGCTTCCCTGCCGAGCACGGCCGCATTATGAAAAAGCGCCGCCGATTCCATCTCCACGCAGAGCAGGTGATTTTCCTGCACCAGCTTTTTCAGTTCCGCATCGGCCGCCGCCTCATGATAAAACACATCGCTCGAGTGCAATGCGCCACACACCGGCCGGATGCCGTCTGCCGCTGATGCCCGCATGATCACCTGATTCAGATGTTCGGACGGGTAAAACCAGCTGCTGCTGTCCAGATTCTGCTCTCTGGCAAAAGACGACTGCGTCCATGCAGCCTGCGCGAGGAAAACATCCCGCAGCTTCAGGTCCCCGGTATAGGCACCTGCCGAGCCAATGCGGATGATTGCCTCCGTGCCGTACCGGCTGAAAAGCTCATAGGAATAAATACCGATGGAAGGCATGCCCATTCCGGATGCCATGACAGAAACCGTCTGTCCCTGATAGGTACCGGTATAACAGCAGATTCTGCGCACATTGCTGACAAGGCGCGGATTTTCCAGATATTTCTCCGCGATCCACTGCGCACGCGCCGGGTCACCCGGCATCAGAACAACTCTCGCAATTTCATCTGACTTAGCTTCAATATGTGGTGTTGGCATATGTATCCCCTCTCCTTTCGGTTATTGCCGCATTTCATCTATTGTAAAATAAAATCAGGAGCAGTGCAAGACGCACTGCTCTTTGGTCACGGATGGAGGTCGCACCAGACGGCGTACCAGGCAAGACAGGCTTCGTGATAGCGGGCAAATGCGGCCGCGGCAGGGTTCTCTGCCTCTGGTTTTTCCGCCGCTGCGGACACTTCTGCTGCCGGCTCTGTCTCCGGTTTTGCCGCCGCTGCGGAATCTTCTGCCGGCTCTGCCTCTGGTTTTGCCGCCGCTGCGGACACTTCTGCTGCCGGCTCTGCCTCCGGTTTTTCCGCCGCCGCGGACACTTCTGCTGCCGGCTCTGCCTCCGTTTTTTCCGCCGCCTCTTCTTCGCCGGCATCTTCTCCCCCGGCGAACCGCCGCAGCGCCTCTTCCCGCTGCTGCCTGCGCCTCATCTCCTGTTCCTCCTCTGCCTTCGCATACGCCTCCCCGGCCGCGTGCATCTGCGCAGCCGCCGGCTCCAGGCGCCACTCCTCGTAGAGCTGTTCCTCGCTGACCCGCCCGCCGAGCAGGCTGGATTTCTCCGGCACGCTGCGCAGGCCGTCGATCAGTGCCTGATTTTCCGCTTCCACGAGAAGAGAAAGGTCCTTTCCGAAGCGCGCCGACGCCTCCCGCCGCTGCATGTAATGGCTGTATCCAAACGGGTAATAATAGGCCGCGCCGTTTTCAAAGACCAGCAGGGAGTCCGCAATCTTATCAATAAAATAGCGATCATGCGAGACGGCCAGAATTGTACCCTGATAGGCCGCAAACGCCGCCTCGAGCACTTCCCGCGTTCGGATGTCCAGATGGTTGGTCGGCTCATCCAGAATCAGCAGATTCGGCCCTGCCTGCAAAATCTCCGCCAGCACCAGCCGTGCCCGCTCGCCGCCGGACAGCGCCTCGATCTGCTTGTATACATCTGCGCCGCGGAAACGGTACCGGGCAAGGTAATGCCGGATCTCCTCTTCCCGCATGCCCGGATATTTCTGCCGGAAATGCTCTATAACCGTAAGCGGCGAATGCAGTGCGCCGCTGTTCTGGTCGAAATATCCGATCTGTACATGTTCACCGATGCGCAGCTTGCCGGAAAGCGGCGCCAGCTCTCCCATGATGGTCTGCAGGAGCGTCGTCTTGCCGGTTCCGTTTGCGCCGATCACACCGATCTTTCTGCCGCGCCGCAGCCGGAAACTCAGCTGCAGAAGCGCCCGGTCACGGCCGATTGTCATTTTCTCGCATTCAAGCACGACCTTCGGGCCCGGCCCCGCAGGCACAATCGCGCCCATTTTCACCGGCAGGTCATCTGTCTCGGGCCTTTCGACCTTCGGAATACGCGCGGCCTGTTTTAATTTGGCTCTGGCAAAGGAATCCTTCGACGAGCGGCCGCGAAACCGCGCCGCCGTCTTCTCAAGGCGCTCCCTCTCCGCCTCGGCCTGCGCATACCGCCTGCTCTGAATGCGGATATTCTCCGCTTTCTGCCGGCAAAACTGCGTGTAGCCGCCGGTATAGCGCACCAGCCGGCCGCCCGTGATCTCGTAGACGATCTGCACCGTCCGGTCGAGAAAATAGCGGTCGTGGGACACAATCACCGCCGCCCCCTGCCAGTGCCGCAGAAAATGTTCTAGGTATTCGATGCCGTCAAGGTCCAGATTGTTGGTCGGCTCATCGAGCAGCATAAGATCCGGATTTTCCATGATCAGCCGGATCAGTTCAATCCGCATGCGCTGGCCGCCCGAAAATTCATCAAGAGGCCGGTCCAGTTCATCTTCCGCAAAGCCCATGTTCATAAAATACCGGGCATAGCGCGCCGCAAACGCCGCGTAATCACGGCTTTCCGTGTCCTTTACCGGACAGATGCGCCGGATTTCCTCCCGGACAGAATAATCGGAATGCTGCGGCAGCTGCTGCCGGAGCATTCCGATTCTGATCTGCCCGTCTGTGACAAGCGGCGGCGCCTTGCGGCGGTCATCCCGTTCGAGTTCGATCTCGCCGTTGATATACCGCAGCAGCGTCGTCTTGCCGCACCCGTTCGGCCCGATGAGCGCTGCCTTCTCATTTCCCCGGATTTCGAAATCGAAATGCCGCAGGATATCGCGCCCGCCGGCCGCCAGCGTGCCATCGGTTATTCTGTAAAGCATAAATCAGTCTCCGTATTCAAGCGTACCTTTCACATAATTGATGAACTGCTGCGCTGTACGGCCGGAAACGCCGCCGTGCGAAAGTTCCCATACATTGGCCTTCGCGCACAGTTCCTCGTCGGTCATCATTTCCTCTGTAATGCCGCTGCGGCGTGCCAGTCCGACAACGATGCTGTTGTACTCCTTCTTCGACGGCTTGATGTAGCTGATCTGTACACCGAAACGGTTGACCAGCGACATCTTCTCCTCCATGGTATCCGAGCGGTGCACATCCGCGGTGTATTCCATGTCATTGCGGTCGCCCCACTCCTCTTTGATCAGGTGGCGGCGGTTGGAGGTCGCATAGATCAGGATATTCTCCGGCTTCGTCTCGACGCCGCCCTCGATGACTGCTTTGAGGAACTTGTACTCGGATTCATCCGCCTCGAAAGAAAGATCATCCATATATATAATGAAACGGTAATTTCTGTTCTTGATGCTGGCGATGACATTGGAAAGATCGACAAACTGGTACTTGTAGATCTCGATCATCCGCAGGCCCTGGTCGTAATACTGGTTGACGATCGCCTTGATGCTGGTCGATTTGCCGGTGCCGCTGTCGCCGAACAGCAGCACGTTGTTGGCGCTGCGTCCCTGCACGAAGGCCTCTGTATTGTCGATCAGCTTCTTCTTCTGAATCTCGTAGCCGATTAAATCATCGAGCATAACCGTATCCATGTTGTTGATCGGCAGAAATCTGATTCTGCCGTTCTCGCTCTTGAAACGGAATGCCTTGTTGAGGCCGAACATGCCGACACCGTAGTCGCGGTAGAAGCCGGTCACGCAGTCAAAGAATTCATCGACATCGGCGGCTTTCTCAAGCTTTTTGCTGAGCGCGCGCACCTTCTCGCTGACATTCTTGTTGTACATCAGATCCTTCTTGCCGATCGCCTTGTAGTGGCTGATCTGCGTGAAGCAGTCGATGCCGAGTGCCTCCTCGATCGGTCCGAAATCGAAATCGAAAAGCTCCATGAAAGCGCAGTAATCGCTGCGCACGAAATTGTTGACCGTGCCATTGCCGGCGCCGACCTTCTCACATGTCAGGGCAAAAGGATTCTCCTCGGTGATCAGCAGAAACGTCAGGTAATTGTGCCACAGGTTGTCGTCGAACCCGTAATCCGTCGCCACCGCCAGCAGATGCTTGATCTGCGTGAAAATGCGGGAGACCAGCTCATCTCTGGTGCCTCTTCCCTCATCGAAATCCTTGAAAATGCCGCCGAGCTGCATGAGAATGCTGTCTTTCGGCATATCGCCGTAGACAAGCAGTTTGGAAATACTTTTATACATGACTGATACCTCTTCTGAAACTTTATAATACACAGTATAGCACGAAAATCCCGTGCCTTGCCTTCTCGGCATGATTTTTTATATTTTATCACTTTAATGTGATAAATTGCCGTTTTTTATGCTATACTGGTAAAAATGCAATGATTATTTAATGAACACCAAGGAGATAGATTATGGACAAAGAAAAAATGCAGATGAACTTCATCCGCAGACTCCCGATTCCTGAGAAGATCAAAGAGGAATTCCCGATTTCCGATGAGGTTGCTGCCGTCAAGGCGGCCCGCGATGAAGAAATCCGCAAGGTTTTCACCGGCGAATCCGACAAATTTATTCTGATCATCGGACCGTGCTCGGCGGACAGTGAGGAACCCGTCATGGAATATATCCACCGGCTCCGCAAGGTGCAGGACAAGGTGGCGGACAGAATCATCATCATCCCGCGTATTTATACGAACAAGCCGCGTACGACCGGCAAGGGATACAAGGGCATGCTGCATCAGCCTGACCCGGAGAAGGACCCGGATCTGCTCGAGGGACTGATCGCCATCCGAAGGCTCCACACCCGTGCGCTGACAGAGTGCGGTTTTTCCTGTGCCGATGAGATGCTCTATCCGGAAAACCACCGCTATCTCTCGGATCTGCTCGGCTACGTCGCCGTCGGCGCCCGTTCCGTCGAGGACCAGATCCACCGGCTTACCGCCAGCGGCATCGGCATCCCGTGCGGCATGAAGAATCCGACCAGCGGCGATATTTCCGTCATGCTCAATTCAATCGAGGCGGCACAGAGCCGGCAGATGTTCGTCTACAGGGGATGGGAAGTCAAGACCAACGGCAACCCGCTCGCCCATGCCATACTGCGCGGCCGCGTCAACCAGGACGGCGTCACCTTCCCGAATTATCATTTTGAGGACCTCGACCGTCTGTATGAACGCTACAGCGAAAAGGGGCTGCAGAACATGGCCTGCATCGTCGACACCAACCATTCGAATTCCGGCAAGCGATACCTGCAGCAGATCCGCATCGCCAAAGAGGTTCTGCACAGCAGAAGCCACAACGATCACATCCGCAGGATGGTCAAAGGACTGATGATCGAGAGCTATCTCGAAGACGGCGCGCAGAAGATCGGCGACGGTGTCTTCGGCAAGTCGATCACGGACCCGTGCCTCGGCTGGGAGAAATCCGAACAGCTCATCTATGAAATTGCCGAACAGGTGTGAAAACGCTGAAATTCTCATATAAGAAATGCAAAAGGCCTTCTGACCCGAAGTCAGAAGGCCTTTTGGCTGTCTTTACTCTATATTGGCTGCCGGTGCCAGACCAGACTGGCCAGGCTGCGGTTCGCCCTTGATCAGCTCTCTGAAGTTCATATCCGACATGGCTGTGTCGGAGAGGTTCAGACAGCAGGAACCGATGCGGTCGAGATCGTGCAGCAGTTCGTTGAACTGCACGGTGAGCTTGGCATCGCAGTTCTTCTTGGCGACACGCTTCATATGCTTCTTGCGCAGCTTCTCGTCCAGATTCATGATCTTGTCTCTGTCTTTGCGAAGAATTTCCGTCTCATCATTCGTACCCTCTATCGTGATACGCAGGATCTCGTCAAACATTTCCCGGACGATGTGGAGAGATTTGCGCATGTCCGCGATCGCATCCTCGGAATAATGCTTCTTCTGCGTCTGTGTCACCGCGATATTGTTGATGATGGATGCGCACAGCTCACTGACGCGGTCCACGTCATTCTGCATCAGCAGCGCGCCGGTGGCCTTCGATGCCTGGTCCTCCGTCAATGTACCGCTGGCAAAGATGGCGGCCAGGTAGTCGTTGATGCTGCGGCTCAGATTCGTCACCGCATCCGCATCCTTCTTCACAACTTCCAGTGTCTGCGCACTGGTCTCACCGGTGACCTTTTCCGCATTTGCGAGCATATCCTGTACGATATGCGCACAGTGAAGCACCTCTCGGGATGCCATATGCAGTGCGGATACCGGCTGTCCGATCAGATGATAATCGAGATATTTCGGCTGCATGAGATCGCCGATTGTCTTCTTGTCGTCCGGAATCAGCTTCATGACAATCTTAACCATGACGTAGATCAGCGGTGTCCAGATCAGCGTCATCGTGATGTTGAATCCGGTGTGGGCATTGGCAATCTGCCTCGATATCACATCGATCTCATTGCCCTTCGGCGAAATCCACTCGATGAAGCGGGCATACGGACCGACAAACCAGATGAAAAGGAGGCTGCCGCTCAGATTGAAAATACAGTGGGCAAGCGCTGTCCGCTTCGCGTTGCGGCTCTGGCCGATGCTGGCCAGGATCGCGGTGATCGTCGTACCGATGTTGTCGCCGAGCAGCACAGGAATAGCGCCCGTCAGTCCGATGATACTCGTGACGCCGTCCGGTCCCGCCTGCGACGCGATATTCTGCAGCACGGCAATCGTGGCAGAGGAACTCTGCACGACAAGCGTCATCAGCATACCGGTCACAAGACCGAGGAAGCGGTTGTCGGCTACCTTGCCGATCATGTCGGCAAATACCTGGCTCTGCGCGAGCGGCGCCATGGCCGATCCCATGATGTCGATACCCTCAAAGAGAAGGCCGAACGCAAGAATCGTGCGGCCGATGTATTTGAGATTCTGCTTCTTGGCCACAAAATCAATGATGAAACCGGCGAAGATGATAATGTAAATGTAGTCACTCAGATTAAAGGCGATGATCTGCGCCGTGATGGTCGTACCGATGTTGGCACCGAAAATAATGGAAATGGCCTGCGGCAGTGTCATCAGCCCTGCGCTGACAAAGCCGATCGCCATAACCGTGGTGGCACTTGAACTCTGCAGGACTGCCGTCACCAGCGCACCGGATATGACGCCCATGACCGGGTTCTTGGTAAGAAAGGCAAGTACGCTTCGCATCCGATCGCCGGCTGCTTTCTGTAGGCTCTCGCTCATCATGTTCATGCCGAACAGGAAGAGTGCCAGACCGCCAAGCAGTCCGAATATCATCTGCACCGTATCATTCATGATTATTCTCCTGTACTTAATGTTCTGTTTTGTTTATCTTTACATAAAAATAATATTAAAAATACAGAGGCCTCTCAACCTCTGTATGTTATGCGCATGTTAACTTTAACCGTTTTTAATGTTACTCCTATGTAAACATCTCAGATTTTCTCTGCAAACTGCACGCCGATGACCTCCCGCATCTGTTCGGATGGTGCAATATCCAGCAGGCGGCAAAGGAGCGGTGCGATCGTCAGTTCGGAAAGGCATCCGTCCTCATAGCGGCCCGGCATGACTTTCGGGCTCAGGATATACAGCGGTACATCGCGCTGCCCGTCCGTCGTTCCGCCGTGCAGATGATGCTCGTTCATACCGTGGTCTGCCGTCACTACTACCTGATAACCCTCCGCCAGCCACTGCGGCACAAGCGGCGACAGCAGGCGGCTGATATTGCTGACTGCCTGTTCATACTGCAGGCTGTCCGCCCCGTACAGGTGTCCGGCGTTGTCGACCGCCATCGTGTGATAGAGAATAAAATCCGGATGATATGCGCGGCGCATATATTCGCCGTCGGCCAGCACGTACTGATCCGGATAATCGTCGTCCTCATAGTAAATGCCGTTCTCAATGGCGGCATCCGTGCCGATCTGAAAACGATCCGCGTTCAGCGAAAATCCCGGGCGCGCAAACAGCTGCGCCATCCATTTCCATGCGGCCGCCGCCGTCACGCCTCCCGCCGCGCGGCACAGAGAAAATACAGACGGCGCATCGGGCTGCAGGTCCATCTCATTGCAGTATACGCCGTGGCTGCAGGCCGGCAGGCCGGTCATCAGCGTCGCATACATAGGTCTTGAAAGAGACGGCAGCTCTCCTTTTACTTTATATCGGGCGCACTGTCCGTAATCTGTCAGATGCTCCAGCATGCCGAAATTGCGCAGTGCCGCATCATACCGACAGGCATCCACCAGAACCATCACCAGTTTATCCATCATTCACCTCAGTATCTGCTTCACCTGGTTTTCCGCATCCGCCATAATGGCCTGCACATCGGCGCCAACAATATCGAGTCCCTCGGCTTTCACAAGCCGGACATCCTGAATGCCGTAAAATTCCGTGCACAGATGGCGGATATACCCGTATCCCGCCGCGTCGTATACAAGCGGGCCGCCGGATGTCGTCACGTAAATCAGCCGCTTCGCCCGGCACAGGCCGATCGGTACGCCCTCTTCGCTGTAGCGGAAGGTCACGCCGCAGACCGTCACCGCTTCCATATAGATCTTCAGCAGAGACGGAAAGGAGCCGTCCCAGTACGGCGCCGCCATCACGATCTGGTCTGCATCACGCAGCTGCAGCGCATACCGCAGCATCGGATCATCCAGCCTGCCCTCCGCAAGCACGCGGTCACGCCGTTCCAGGCGCTCGCGGTTCAGCGGCGCTATTGCCTCCTTCTCCAGATTGACCTCCGTGACATCTCCGCCGATCTCACGAAGCACCTGCTCTGCCAGCTGCCGCGTTCTCGACGCCGGACGCACACAGGCGTTTATCATTAAAACCGAATCCGGCATGATATTTCCCTTTCTTCTGCGCGTTATCTTTGCAGAAATAATAACAAAAGGGGCCCGGAACATTCCGAGCCCCTGCAATCAACATGCTTCTTCATGAATTGCCTTGCGGCAGTTCATCAGTCTGCGTTCTCGATGATAGCTGCAACACCCATGCCGCCGCCTACGCAGAGAGTAGCAAGACCTCTGTGAGCGTTCTTCTGCTTAAGAGCATGGATCAGAGTTACGAGGATACGGGCACCTGAGCATCCTACCGGATGGCCGAGTGCGATAGCACCGCCGTTAACATTCAGCTTATCAGGATCGAAGTGAAGCTCTCTGCCTACAGCGATTGACTGAGCTGCGAATGCTTCGTTAGCTTCATAGAGATCCATATCATCAATAGTGAATCCAGTCTTGTCAAATACCTTTCTGGATGCGTAGATCGGTCCAACACCCATGATGCTTGGCTCGCATCCTGCGATGTCGCCGTCGATCCAGTAAGCTTCCGGCTTAACGCCGAGCTCTTTAGCCTTGTCTTCGCTGAGAAGAACAACAGCTGCAGCTGCATCATTGATACCTGAAGAGTTGCCGGCTGTTACGATGCCGTCCGGCTTGAAAGCAGGACGAAGCTTGGAAAGAACCTCAACAGTTGTGCCTGCTCTTACACCCTCATCCTGATCGAAGATGACGGTCTTCTTCTTCTGCTTTACTTCTACAGGAAGAATCTCATCCTTGAATCTGCCTGCTGCCTGAGCCTCAGCTGCCTTGCGCTGGCTCTCTGCGGAGAACTCATCAAGATCCTGTCTTGTGATACCCCACTGCTCAGCAACGTTCTCAGCTGTGATACCCATATGATAATGGTTGAACGCATCGGTCAGTGCATCGTTGATGAAGCTGTCCTCAAGGGTGCCGGCATTCATACGATAACCGAAACGAGCTTTGCGCAGATAATACGGAGCCATGGACATGTTCTCAACACCGCCGGCGATAACAACATCAGCTTCGCCGCAAGCGATCAGTCTGGATCCGATGTTAATAGCCTGAAGACCTGAACCGCAGACAACGTTAAGTGTAACGGCCGGAGTCTTAACCGGGATGCCTGCATTGAGTGTGCACTGTCTTGCAACATTCTGGCCAAGGCCTGTCTGCAGAACGCAGCCCATGTAAACGTAATCGATCTGGTCAGCAGGAACGCCTGATCTCTTAAGAGCTTCCTTGATAACAAGTGTACCAAGTACATTTGACGGTGTATCCTTGAGGGCACCGCCCATCTTGCCGATAGCAGTTCTGTTGGAACCAGCAATGACTACTTTTCTACCTGACATAATATAACCCTCCATAGTAAATAATAATTAAAATTACCCGTTATCGTAATTATAGCATCTTGTTAATATATTATCAATATTTTTTTTCCAAATGTTGATTCTGTATAGGATTTTTCGAAATCCGCGGCGAAATCAGCCGTTTTTTTGTTCATATTGATCAAAAGCATTTGCTCCAGCCGCAGTTCCGGCAGATGTTGCAGCCGCCCTCGAAGGTCAGCGGCTCACCGCATTCCGGACAGAGGACCTTGCTTCTGACATCCTCGACAGCCTTCGGCACCGCGATCTTCTTCGGCTTCTTCGGCGCCGGCTCCTCTCCGCTGCGCTCCTGAATCTCACGCTGCACCTCGTTGTACATCTCCAGCAGCGCATTGCCGACCGCCATCGGACAGCAGGCTCCGCGGCTGGTATCTTTCCTGGTCGCGCTGCGCACCGCGTATGACGGGCAGGAGCCGCAGGAATTGAGCTGATCGACGATCGTATAGATGTCGATGCCGCCGCGCGCGCACATGGAAATCATTCTGGACAGGCCGATCATGAAATTGTTGCAGCCGCCCTGAGAGCCCTTGCTCAGATAAGCCTCGACCAGTGCGCCGGAATCCGGGTCGAACAGCGCGATGCAGTGCAGCGTGCCGCAGCCGGTGATCAGACGGCGTTTCTTGCCGATGACATCATCGGTAACCTGCAGAATTTCCCCGCGTCCGAGGCCTTCCCCGGCAACCGGCGTGCTGTTTTTCCGGCTGCTGTCTGTCATCAGGACGCCGCTGCGGCGGCAGCCGTCGCGGTAGATCGTGATGCCCTTGAGGCCCTTGTCATACGCGTACATGTAGAGCTTTTCGGTCTCTTCCTCCGTGAAATCATTCGGCACATTGACCGTGGAGGAAATCGAGGCATCGACGTGCTTCTGCCAGATCGACTGCATATTGATACGCTCGCGGTAATGCAGCGTCATCGCCGTCACGAAAAACGACGGCAGCTGCGCGTCATCCTTGATGCCGTTATCCTTCATGTAATCGCCGACAATCTTCGTATAAACCTTATAGAAAACGTCGTGGCCGTGCAGAGACTGCGTGCGCCGCTCATAATAATTGGCATAGATCGGCTCGATGCCGCCGGAAATGCCGAGCATCGTGGAAAGCGTGCCGGTCGGTGCGATTGTCAGCAGCTGCGAATTGCGCAGGCCGTATTTCGCCACGAGCTGCTTGGTCTCCTCTGTCGTATTTTCCTTGAAATAGGCGGAAGCCATGATCTCTTCCTTGTCGCATGCCGGGAAAGCGCCGTGTTCGGCGGCCAGCTGCGCCGACGCCGCGATCGCCGTATCGGCCATCGCAAAACCGATCCGGTCGCACAGCTGTACAGCTTCCTCGCTGCCGTAGGTAATCTGCAGCTTGATCAGCATGTCGGCCAGTCCCATGATGCCGAGGCCGATCTGGCGCCACTTCCTGACGCTCTCGCGCTGCTCCGCAAGCGGATGCAGCGGCATGCCCTCATCCAGCACATCGTTCATGCCGCGCACGCAGACACGCACGGCTTCCTTGAAATCTTCATAATCGAATTGCGCCTGCGGCGTAAAAGGATCCCGGACGAATTCGGACAGATTCAGACTGCCCAGCAGGCAGCTGCCGCCCGCCGGAAGCGGTTCCTCGGCGCACGGATTGACGCCCGCATACGAAAAATCAGGCACTTCGCTGAGCAGATTCCAGTTGGAAATTCTGTCCCAGAAAAGCGCGCCCGGCTCCGCATAGTCCCAGTTGACGTGCGCAATCAGCCTGAACAGCTCCCTTGCATCCACCTCGCGCTCGATCTTCTCACCGGTCGCCTCGCGCGTGTAGTGCAGCTTGTAAGTGCCGCCCTCCTTGACCGCCTGCATGAAATCATCATGAATGCGCACGGAAATATTGGCCTTGGTGACCTTGTCGAGATCCGTCTTCAGCTTGATGAATTCCTCGATATCCGGATGCGAACAGTCCATCGAGATCATCAGCGCGCCGCGCCGGCCGTTCTGGCCGATCAGCGCCGTCGTCAGGGCGAAAAGATCCATAAAAGATACCGCGCCGCTCGTCTCCTTCGCCGCATTGTTGATATGCGCGCCGCGCGGGCTCAGCCCGGACATGTCGACGCCGCAGCCGCCGCCGTAGCTGTAGGTGCGCGCCAGCTTCTTGGCCGTGTCGAAAATATCTTCCAGATTATCCTGCGGCGGTGCCACCACATAGCAGTTGGACAAGGTGATCTTCCTGTTGTGGTTTTCGAGGCCGCGGTTAGCGAGAATACGGCCGCCGAACAGGAATTTCTTGTCCTGAATCAGCTGTGCGATCTTCTCATCGCCGGCGCTGATGCGATCCAGCCACTGGTCAAAGGATTCCTCCTCAAAACAGTATTTTCTCTTCCAGATATCTATACCAAGCTGGTTGTCCTCTCCCAGCCATGTTTCCAGATCCATTTAAAAATACCCCTCCGTTCAATACCATATATAGTGTGCAATTTCTATATTACAACAATATCTGGTTCATGAACAGAGGGGTATTTATAATAATTTGTAATAAATGATATGGGGTTAATGGATCACGGTGTCATTGAGCGTCATATTATGGCGGATGCTGCTGCAGCATTCATGGAATTCCTGTTTCTCCTTGTCCGGCAGATCAAATTCGATGATCTCCTCGACGCCGTCCCGGCCGATGATGCACGGTACGCCGGCAAAAAGGCCGGTCTCGCCGTAGGCACCGTCCAGCGACATGCTGGCCGGCATGATGGCCTTCTCGTCATGCAGCACCAGGCTGACATCGTGCATCAGTGTCGTGCAGATACCGTACTCGGTGCGGTGCTTGCCCGTCAGGACCATATAGGCGTTCTCCTCCGCCTTCTTGCGGAACGCCCAGTGATCGAACTGAAAACGCGGGTCCTCCTTCTCCAGCTCGGCAAGCGGCTGTCCATGGAAGGTCACGTGGGACCACGGCACCATGATCGCCGCGCCGTGCTCGCCCATCATGCAGGCGTTGATCGAGCGGTGGGCAATACCTGTCTGCGCGGAAAGCAGCGCCGTCAGACGGGAGCTGTCCAGGCCGGTGCCGGTGCCGAATACGTGTCCGCGCGGCAGTCCGGAAAGCTTCCAGATCTGGTGCGTGATGATATCGCACGGGTTGGAAACATTGATCCAGATGCCGTGGAAGCCGCCGGCCATGACCTTCGGGACAAAGTCATTCACCTGTTCGATGTTGAAATCGAGCTCGTCCACGCGGTTCAGCGTCTTCAGCAGCATATTCATGTTCCCGACCGCCGTCACGACGATATCGCAGTCACCAAGTTCGCTGTAATCCGCCACACTGACCTTTGCCGAATACGGGCAGTAGGTCATGGCATCCTTCAGGTCCTGACACTCCGCCGCCACTCTCTTCTGATCTGCATCGACGAGCAGCAGCTCATCGGCGAGTCCCTGCAGAAGAAGTGCGTAGGCACAGTTCTTGCCGACCGCACCAATACCGATAATACCGATTTTTCTGTTCTTCATAATTCAAAGCCTTCTATCTTATTCATAAAATATTTTTATACCAAAGGCTATTGTAACATAAAAAAGGGATGTGCGGCGCACATCCCTGAAGACTTTCTGTCATTTTATTCTGATTTGCTGCTGAGATCGATCGCTTCATAATCATCCGGCATCGTGATACCGAGATCTTCCGCGATCTCCGGATTGTAGACCTTCTTGACTGTCTGCGGGTCCTCGATCGGCATTGTGGCCGGATCTTCGCCGTTTACGAGAATGTCATAGGCCATCTCACCGGCACGGTATCCGATATCATAGAAGTCGATGGACAGAGAGCAAAGACCTGCCTCGATGCACTGGCTCTCCTCGCCGGCTACGATCGGCACCTTCGCCGGCCGTGCAATGGAATCGATCAGCTCTGTATTGGCTGCCACGATGTTATCGGTCGGTGTGTAGAGAACATCGCTCTCGGAAACCGCTGTCGTGCAGACAGACTGCAGATCGTTGGAATCGGAGAATGTGTATTCCTTGTAGGCGATGCCGAGATCGTCAAATGCTTTCTCGATGTTCTCTGCCTGATATACGGAATTGACTTCCGCCGAGCAGTAGAGAATGCCGACCTGGCTGGCATCCGGGAAAAGATCCTTGACCATCTGTGCCTGCTCATCGAGCGGTGCAAGGTCATCGGTGCCCGTTACGTTCATGCCGGTGCAGTTATTGTCATCGAGTTCAATATTCAGCGCGGACGCGAAGCTCGTGCAGGATGTGCCGACAACAGGAATGTCGGTCGTCGCGTTGGAGCAGGCCTGAATGGCCGGTGTCGCATTCGCCATGATCAGATCATCGCCGTCGGATACGAACTGGTTCGCGATCGTCGCACATGTCGGTGAATCGCCCTGCGCGTTCTGATAATCAAATTCGACATTGTCACCGAGCTTCTCGGTCAGCGCATCCTCAAAGCCCTGTGTCGCACGGTCGAGTGCATCGTGCTGCACGAGCTGGCAGATACCGATGCGATAGACCTTGCCGTCCGTATTGTCTGCCGCGGATGCGGCTTCCGTCGTCTTCTCTGTCTCGGATGCATTGCCTGACGGTGCAGAGCCGCCGCATCCTGTCATCATGGCCGCTGCCAGTGCTGCTGCCAGCGCCGCGGAAATTACCTTCTTACTGATTTTCATAATACCCCTCCATAAGAATTCATACCTGTCCGCACTTTAACGCTTTAAACTTTAATGCTTTAAAGTGCGGACTCACATACATTATTGTACCAGTATGCTGTAAAAATGCAAGTTAAAATCCTTTATGCTGGCAATCGGTAATTTCTATGCAGAAAAATCCCGCTCCGTGCAGAGCATTGCGCTCTGCCGGAACGGGATCCGTCTCTACCTGACCTGGCCGATCAGGGCATTCATCTCCTCCTGCGTCACTCCCTCGCGCAGGGAAATGGCGTATGTGCAGTCATCATTTTCCCAGACGGCGAGCACATATCCATCGCTGCCGCCGCTCAGCGTGACATCCATGCCGCCCTCATTTTCCTGCTTTACCTCATCGTATTCATTGTAATCGCCGCTGATATCGCCGCTCCCTTCGGCCTTGCGGATTCTTCCCGTCTCCTGGCCGCTGCTCTGATAAATCACCTCGAGCATGCTGCCGTTTTCTTCATCCTGCAGCACGCGGTACACGCAGCTGTCCGAGCCGGCCACCGTCTCCGGCAGTGTGATGTCAAAGCCTGCGTCCCTCTGCGCATCCTCCAGACTGGCGTATTCTGTAAAAGGATCCGGAATCTGCATTCCGTTTGTATCCGTCTGCGCCTGCGAGGACGACGATGCGCCGCAGGCCGCGGAAAATGTCAGCACCAGGCTGCATAAAGCAGCCATAAATATTTTCTTCATATTGCAATCTCTCCTGTCTGCTGTTTTTGGCGTGCACTTCTCATTATATATATTCCTGCGCCATCTGCAAGTTCCGGAAGGAAAAAATGGCGGCATGTATATTTACACGTTCATTTGTCAGGTGTCTTGTCAACTGACAAAAACGGGTGTATACTGATCGCTGACAAATCCGAATCAGACAAGGAGTTTATCATGGAATATAATTTTAATGAACTGAAAACGCGGGTTGAAAAACTCAAGAAAGAACAGAACGCCGTGATTCTCGCCCACTACTACGTGCCGGATGACGTACAGGCACTGGCGGACTATATCGGCGATTCCTACGGTCTGGCAAAGCTTGCCACGCAGGTGGATGCCGACGAGATCATTTTCTGCGGTGTCGATTTCATGGGCCAGAGTGCCAAGATTCTGAACCCGACGCGGCGCGTCTTCCTGCCAAGCGCGCAGGCCAGCTGCCCGATGGCGCACATGATCACCGCCGATGCGATCAAGGAGATGCGGAGCCGCTATGACGACCTCACGGTTGTCTGCTACGTCAATTCCACAGCGGAGATCAAGGCGCTCTCTGACGTCTGCGTCACCAGCTCCAACGCGCTGAAAATCGTGAAAAAGCTCCCGGGTAAGAACATTTTCTTTATCCCGGACGGCAACCTCGGACACTACATCAAGGAGCAGTGTCCGGAGAAGAACGTGATCCCGTGGAAGGGCTACTGCCTCGTCCACGCCGCCATCACGATCCACGATGTCGAGAAGGCCAGGATCGCGCATCCGCAGGCAAAGCTGCTCGCGCACCCGGAATGTCCGGCGGATATTTTAAATGAAGCCGATTACATCGGCAGCACCAAAGGCATTATCGACGCGGCGCGCACGATGCCGGATCAGGGGTTCATCATCGCCACCGAATGCGGCGTGCTCTGCGAACTGCACCGGCAGTGTCCGGGAAAGACATTTTACACCGTGCATCCGAACCAGATCTGCGTCAACATGAAACGGGTTACCGCTGACAAAGTGCTCGACGCACTGGTAAATCATTCCAATGAAGTTTTCGTGCCGGAGGATATCGCCGCGGCCGCGCTGAAACCGCTGCAGCGTATGATCGAGCTGGCTGAATCCTGAGAAAGAAGGGGTTTTATATGATCAAAACCGATGTTCTGATTGCCGGCTGCGGCTGCGCCGGTCTCTACTGCGCGATGAATCTGCCGCGCAGCCTGCACATTCTGATGGTCACCAAGGCCGATCTGGAAAGCTCCGATTCCTACCTCGCGCAGGGCGGCATGTGCATGCTCAAGGATGAGTCCGACTATCAGAGTTATTTTGAAGATACGATGCGGGCGGGCCATGAGGAAAATGACCGCCGTTCCGTGGAAATCATGATCCGCTCCTCCAGACCGGTCGTGCAGGATCTGATCTCCTACGGCGCCCGTTTTCACCGCGAACCGGACGGCTCGCTGTCCTTTACCCGCGAGGGCGCGCACCGGCACCGCCGGATCATCTATCATGAAGATGTCACCGGCAAAGAAATCACCAGCAGCATTCTGGAACAGGTAAAGAAACTGCCGAACGTCGTCATGATGGAATATACGACGCTGCTCGACATCATCGAAGACGGCAGCGGCGAATGCGCCGGCGCCGTTGTCCGCATGAAGGACGGATCGATCGAGAAAATCGCCGCGCAGGAGGTTGTGCTGGCGACCGGCGGCATAGGCGGTCTCTACGTGCACTCCACGAATTTCCGCCAGCTCACCGGCGACGCGGTCGCGATTGCGATCCGCCATGGGATGCGCCTGAAAAACGTCAATTATATCCAGATCCACCCGACCACCTTCTACTCTCCGAACAAGGAGGACCGGAGCTTTCTGATCTCCGAATCCGTCCGCGGCGAGGGGGCGAAGCTCTACGACAAACATATGCACCGTTTTGTCAACGAGCTGCTGCCGCGCGATCTGCTGACCGATGCCATCTATGCACAGATGGCAAAAGACGGGACGGATTTCGTCTGGGAAGATCTGCGCCCGATCCCGGAGGACCAGCTGCGGGAACATTTTCCGAATATTGTGGAACACTGCCGCGAAATGGGATATGATGTAACAAGAGAGTGCATCCCGGTTGTACCGGCGCAGCATTACTATATGGGCGGCGTATGGGTCGACCACGAAAGCCGCACCTCGATGCACCGTCTCTATACGATCGGCGAGGCGGCCTGCAACGGCGTGCACGGGCGCAACCGCCTGGCCAGCAACTCCCTGCTGGAAAGTCTCGTCTTCGCAAGACGCGCGGCACACAGCATGCTGGCCGACAACCCGGCACTGGCGGCGAAAAGCGGCCTCGATGCCGATACGCTGAAGGCATATGCACAGGAAAATGCAGACGCGCCTTATACAGATGAAGAAAGCTGCAGCGAAAGCGACCGTGTGCGGGCCGTCGAGGATTATGCCGCAGACGGCTACCAGGACGCCGAAGCGCTGCAGAGAGAATATGCGAAGCTTGTTGAAGATGAAATCCGCCGTGCCAACAGCATGATGGCACCGGCGCAGGGCAATGACAGCAGCCGTCTCGCGCGGACTGCGTTTTTAGAGGAGGCCGGCAATGTTTGATGAGACAACCATGCGTCTGCATATCGACCCGCTGCTGCTTGGCGCGCTGCGGGAGGACATTACAAGCGAGGACGTAAGCACCTGCAGCATCCTGCAGGAAGCGGTGCCGGGCAGCGTTGACCTGCTTGTCAAGGAAGACGGCATTATCTGCGGTCTGCAGATCTTTGCCCGCGTCTTCACTCTGCTCGACCCGGACACCGAGACCGTTTTTACGAAGAAGGACGGCGATGCGGTCCGCTGCGGCGAGAAGATCGGCGAGGTGCACGGGGATATGCGCGTTCTGCTCGAGGGCGAGCGCACCGCACTGAATTATCTGCAGAGAATGAGCGGCATTGCGACCTGCACGAAAAAGACCGCAGAGCTGCT
The DNA here is from genome assembly GCA_900314775.1 of uncultured Eubacteriales bacterium. Taxonomy (GTDB): domain Bacteria; phylum Bacillota; class Clostridia; order Lachnospirales; family Lachnospiraceae; genus UBA2912. The sequence goes on from OMWM01000013.1 coordinate 30,322, forward strand.
CAGGGGGACGAAAATCCGTCTCCTGGATACACGTAAAACGACGCCGAACAACCGGATATTTGAAAAATACGCTGTCACCGTCGGCGGCGGTTACAACCACCGTCTCGGCCTGTCTGACGGCGTACTGCTCAAGGACAACCATATCAGCGCCGCCGGCGGCATCACGAAAGCCGTCGCCCTGGCACGCGAACATGCGCCTTTCGTCCGCCGGATCGAGGTGGAGACGGAAAACCTCGATATGGTGCGCGAGGCCGTGGAGGCCGGCGCGGATATCATCATGCTCGATAATATGGACCACGATACGATGCAGAAAGCCTGCGAGATCATCGGCGGCAGAGCCGACATCGAGATCTCCGGCAACGTAACACAAGGCAGCATAGCCGGCATCCGTGACCTTGATGTCGACTACATTTCCAGCGGAGCGCTGACGCATTCCGCTCCGATCCTGGATCTGTCCATGAAGCATCTGCATCCGGTCGGCGGTCAGAACTGAGGAAATGCCATGAAGAGTGAAGAACGGAGAAAACTGCTGATCGATCGGCTGGAAAATGCCGAGGCACCGCTGTCCGGCTCCGCGCTGGCCAGAGAGCTGGGCGTGAGCCGTCAGGTCATCGTCAACGACATCGCCATACTGCGCGCTGCCGGCAATGAGATCATGCCGACTTCGCGCGGCTACGTGCTCAGCAGGCCGGCGGCCTGCAGCCGCGTCATCAAAGTCTGCCACAACAAAGATGATGTGGAGACAGAGATGAATGCCATCGTCGATCTGGGCGGTACGATCAAGGATATTTTTGTCTACCATAAAGCCTACGGCGTCGTCCGCGGCACACTGAACGTCCGTTCACGGCTCGATGTGCAGAATTTCGTCGAGAAAATTCATTCGGGAAAATCCAGCCTTCTCTCGGAGATTACGGCCGGCTACCACTACCACACCATTCTCGCCAAAGATGAAGCCACACTGGACATGATCGAAAACCGGATCTGGGAACTGGGCTTTCTTGCCAAGCTCCAGCCTTACGAACCGCTGGACCTCACCTCGCAGGGCTGACCGCGCTGCGGGATAAATATGAAAAGCGCCTCCGGCCTGCGCCGGAGGTTTTTTCATGCCGCCGCACGGGACTGCCGGGCCGCCGCGGCTTTTTTCATGCCGCCGCACAGGACTGCCGGGCCGCCGCGGCTTTTCATGCCGCCGCGCGGGACTGCCGGGCCGCCGCGGTTTTTTTCATGCCGCCGCACAGGACTGCCGGGCCGCCGCGGCTTTTTTCATGCCGCCGCACCGATTGAGAGGGGCCGCGATACCTGCTATAATAAGCATATTATCAAAAGAACGGACAATTTGATCGGAGGTATCTGTATGTATTATATCGGCATAGACCTTGGAACATCGGCCGTAAAGCTCCTTCTGATGGAAGAAGACGGCAGTATCCGCAGAATTGTTTCACGGGAATATCCGCTTTCCTTCCCGCATCCGGGCTGGTCTGAACAGAACCCGGAGGACTGGATTGCGGCCTGCACGGACGGCATTCTCGAACTGGTCAGCGATATCGATGCGGCGCAGGTGCGCGGCATCGGCGCCGGCGGACAGATGCACGGACTTGTCGCTCTGGACCGCAGCGGCCGCGTCATCCGCCCGGCTATTCTCTGGAACGACGGGCGCACCCAGAAGGAAACCGACTGGCTCAACGAATCCATCGGCCGCGAGCAGCTGATGCAATGCACCGGCAATATTGCCTTTGCCGGCTTTACGGCACCGAAACTCCTTTGGATGCGGGAAAATGAGCCTGAAAATTTCCGGCAGATCGATAAAATCATGCTGCCGAAGGATTATATCAACTACCGGCTGACCGGTGTGCACTGCACGGATTATTCCGATGCATCCGGCACGCTCCTGCTGGATGTGCAGAACAAGCGCTGGAGTCCGGAGATGCTGGAGATCGTCGGCCTGAGCGAGCGGCAGATGCCGCAGCTTTTCGAGAGCAGCGCGCCGGTCGGCACACTGACGGAAAAAGCCGCCGAAGCGCTCGGCCTGCCGCGCAGCGTCATCGTCGCAGCGGGTGCCGGAGACAACGCCGCGGCAGCCGTGGGAACGGGCGTCGTCGGCAGCGGCGGCTGCAACATTTCTCTCGGCACGTCGGGCACAATTTTCATCTCCAGCGATCATTTCCTGCCCGACCCTTCGCATGCGCTGCATTCTTTCGCCCATGCGGACGGCGGCTGGCATCTGATGGGCTGCATGCTCTCTGCGGCTTCCTGCAATAAATGGTGGATGGATGACATCCTGCGCTCCGCCGACTACACCGGCGAACAGAGCGGCATCCTGCCGGAACGGCTTGGCCGCAGCCACGTCTACTACCTGCCGTACCTGATGGGAGAACGGGCACCGCATAATGATGCGATGGCGCGCAGCTGTTTCCTCGGCATGACGATGGACACCACGCGCGAGGACATGACGCAGGCGGTTCTCGAGGGCGTCGCCTTCGGCATCCGCGACAGTCTGGAAGCGGCGAAAAAACTGGGACTGCAGGTCACATCCAGCATGATCTGCGGCGGCGGTGCTAAGAGCACGCTCTGGAAGGCGATCGTCGCCGATGTGCTGAATATCGAGCTTACCGTACCGGAAACCGAGCAGGGACCGGGCTACGGCGGCGCCATCCTGGCGGCCGTGGCAGCCGGCGCTTATCCTGATGTGAAAACGGCCGCGGACACACTGATCAGAACGACCGACCGCATTCTCCCGGATCCGGAGACGGCCGCGCTCTATGATGAAAAATACAAGGTTTATCACAGCCTCTACCCGGCGCTGAAACCGCTGTTTCCGGCATTCTGACATGAAAACCGGAAGGGGCGCTCCTGCTTTGATTCTGTCATGAAAACCGGAAGGCGCTTTCGCTTCGATTCTGTCATGAAAACCGGAAGGCGCGCTCCCGCTTTGATTCTGTCAATAAATAAAAACGCGCTCTCTGCTTTGCCTTTGCAAAACAGAAAGCGCGTTTTTTATTCCGCGGCAAGGGGAAATCAGATCTCCCGCATGGTTTTCCTGCCGGTCAGTGCCTCGAGATCGCTGGTGAAAGCGGCCGCTGCCTGCTCTACCGATGCGCTCTTTACGAGGCCTTCGATGATATCCGGCGAACAGGTGGCATTGCCGATTCCATAAGCACACAGGTCAAGAACCTGCTGTGAAGTATGGAAGGAAGCGGCAAGAACCTCTGTCGGCAGATCATTCACCTCAAGAATAGCCTCAATCGATTCTGTAACCGCCACGCCGTCGTAGCCCAGGTTATCTACACGATTGACATAAGGAGCCACATATTCCGCACCGGATTTGCCCGCCATATATGCCTGCATCGGTGAATATACGATCGTTCCGCAGGTACGGATGCCTTCCGCATGCAGCATGCGGATCGCCTTGAAGCCTTCCGGCACAGACGGCACCTTGATGACTGTATGCTCTTTGCCGAGCAGATCAATCAGAAAATGTGCGTCCTCGACGAGGCCTTCCGCCGTCTCATCATTGGCCTGAGCGAAAAGGATGTCATCGCCGATGAATTCGCGGATGGATTTCAGTACCTCGATCGGGTTGCCGCCGGCTTTCTTGAGGATCGACGGATTGGTGGTGACACCGTCAACCGGATATAAATCGTAAATTTTTCTGATCGCGTCCAGATGCGCATCATCAATAAAAAGCTTCATAATGCATACTCCTTTTTCAAACCATTTAAAATTACACAACCATTCTATTCCGATCAGGTTCTGCCGTCAATACCGTTTCAGTCCTCTTTTCGGTTTTCGTCATGAAGAATCCGGTAGCCGCGCGGCGTCACCATCCAGCCGTCGATCAGACGGGTCGCGGAATTGCCGATGAAGACTGTCGTAAACATGTCGGCCGGCGTTTCGGCGAGCTCCCGCAGCGTGCAGACATGCGTACTTTCCCCGGCACGCGCGATGTTGGAGACCATCCCGCAGACACGGTCATCCGGCAGCCCGCAGTCCATCAGCAGGAAGCAGGCTTTTTTCAGGTAGTCACTGCGGCGGCGGCTTGCCGGGTTGTAGAGCACGATCACGAAATCGGCATTGGCCGCGGCCGTGAGGCGGCTTTCAATCTGCCGCCACGGTGTCAGCAGATCGCTCAGGCTGATCACACAGAAATCATGCATCAGCGGGGCGCCGAGCAGCGCCGCGCCGCTTACCGCGGCGGTGATGCCGGGAATCACATGAATCTGCACCTCGGGATGCTCGGGGCTCAGCTCGTAAATCAGGCCGGCCATGCCGTAAATTCCCGCATCGCCGCCCGACACAATGGCAACATTTTCCCCTTTGTCCGCCTCTTCGAGCGCCAGGCGGCACCGGTCGATCTCCTGCCGCATCGGCGTCGCCATGAATTTCTTTTCCGGAAAGAAGCTGCGGATAATTTCGATATAGGTGATATAGCCGATAATCACATCGACGCCGGACAGCACCTCTGCCGCCTGCTGCGTCATCATGTCCCTGCGTCCCGGTCCGAGACCGACCACATACAGATCTTTCATCTATCTCTCTCCTGTCGCTTTGTAAATCAGTGCATTGCAGATCGCGGCCGCCACATTGCTGCCGCCTTTGCGCCCGCGGGCGACGATGCAGTCCGCACCCGACTGCAGAATCAGTTCCTTCGACTGCGCCGCGTTGACAAAACCGACCGGGACGCCGATCACCAGTGCCGGCTTGAGGCGTCCTTCCTGCATCAGCTCGCTCAGGCGGATCAGGGCCGTCGGCGCGTTGCCGATGGCGAAGATCAGCGGCTTTCCAAGTGCGGCGGCCTTCTCCATGCAGACAGCCGACCGCGTGCAGCCGCGTGCCTTCGCCGCCGCTGCCACATCCGCATCGCCCATAAAGCAGTGCACCGAAGCGCCCAGCTTTGCCAGAGACGCTTTGTGGATGCCCGCCCTGGCCATGTTCGTGTCGGTCACGATATCCGTGCCCTGCCGCAGCAGTTCTATGGCGCGCGATGCCGCACCCGGCGTGAAAACAAGGTTCTCTTCATAATCAAAATCCGCCGTCGTGTGAATCACACGCATCAGCACCGATTTTTCCGGCTCCGGTATGTCCGGATGCTTCATCTCCGATTCTATGATTGCAAAACTGCGCGTTTCAATCTGCGCAGGACTTATTTTCTCAAATTCCATTTCTCTCTTTCCTGTATCTCGCATGCCTCGGCATGCACAATGCATGAAAACCAGTGTATAAACCTTTGTTTCCAAATACTTTTATCTGCAGTTTCAAAGGTCTGCGGGCCTTTTTTCGGCCGGGTTTTCATATCTTACCTGACACTGCCCTGCAAAAGTTCTGTGTAACCAATAATATTATTATGAAACAGCTTATCAAAATGTCAATTATCAATATCCATCACGTGTTTTGTATGCGGCAGATAGCTGATCTCCAGAGATAATTCGGTAAAGCCCATATAATGGTGTAAATTCGAAAAATTGAAAAGAGCCAACGGCTCAGCCTTTAGGTATAATGGTAATCACGACATCAACATAATACCGA
>OMWM01000094.1 GCA_900314775.1 uncultured Eubacteriales bacterium
CGGACTGATTAGCAGTGACGGAAAAGTGCTGGAACGAAAGAGTACGCCGACCGGCGCGGAGCTTGGCGGTGAACATATCCGCGGGAAGGCAATGGAGATCGTAGAAACCTATCTTGCGGATGCGGGTTTTACGCCTTCTTCCGGCAAAACAGACCCGCCGTTTGCCGGCATCTGCGTCTCGTCGACCGGCATGGTCGATACCTTGAAAGGCGAGATCTTCTATTCCGGAGAGACGGTGCCGAATTATACCGGCACAAAATTCAAGCCGGTGTTCGAGAAAGCCTTCGGCATTCCGTTCGAAATGGAAAATGATGTCAACTGCGCAGGCCTTGCGGAGTATACATCCGGCGCGGGAGCGGGCAGCAGCAGTATGCTCTGCCTGACGGTCGGAACCGGCATCGGAGGCTGCGCGATCATTGACGGCAAGGTGCTGCACGGCGCGACCGGCAGCGCGTGCGAAGTCGGATACATGCACATGGGTGACTCGGATTTTCAGATGCTCGGCTCGACCGGGTACATGTGTCAGAAGGTTGCACGGCGCAAAGGCGATACGCCGGAACACTGGGACGGGATCAGGGTTTTCAGGGAAGCGGACGAAGGAGACAGGATCTGCCGGGAAGCCATTGACGAAATGTGCAGCGTTCTCGGCGTCGGCATCGCGAACATCTGTTATGTTCTGAATCCGGAGCTTGTCGTTCTTGGCGGCGGCATCATGGCAAGAAAAGCGTATCTTTATCCCAGAATCCGCGCCGCGATCGACAGGAATCTGAAACCGGTGATTGCGCAGCATACAGAATTGAAAATGGCAAAATACGGGAATGAAGCGGGCATGCTCGGCGCGTATTATCATTTCCGGCAGATACACGGTTAATTGTACCTGCAAAGAAACGGGCGGCTGACCGCAGGAGGTATATTGTGAAGATCTGTGGAGCTTCTGTATTCGGAGCGGACCTGCAATTTCATGATGAAGACATCAGGATCAGTGACGGGATATTTGCGCCTTCGGATGAAAGCGTAAAGCCGGAAAACGCAAGCGCATGCGAGGAGAAAGAAACCGTTCTTCACGCGGACGACTGCTACGCCATTCCGGGGCTGATCGATATCCATTTCCATGGCGCGTTAAATGCCGATGTCTGCGATGAGGACCCGGCTGTTTTTGAGAAGATTGCGGTTTACGAAGCGTCTGCCGGCGTTACGGCAATCTGCCCGGCAACGCTGACACTGCCGGTTCCGGCGCTGGAGCATGTGCTGTCGCTGGGCGCTGCTTTTGCCGCCTCCCCGCATCCGGGAGCGGATCTTGTCGGCTTCAACATGGAAGGTCCGTTCATCAGCCGCGTGAAGAAAGGCGCGCAGAACGAGAAGTATATCAGACAGTGTGACGTTCAGACGGCGGAGCGGTTTTATCAGGCCTCGGGCGGACTTTTGAAAATCATCGGACTGGCGCCCGAAGAAAATCCCGGCTACGCGGCTTTTATCCGGAATGTACGAAAGAAGATGAGGGTTTCCCTGGCACACACCAATGCCGATTATGACACGGCGATGCAGGCTTTCTCCGCCGGCGCTTCCCACGCGGTGCACCTGTACAACGCAATGAGCGGTTTCAATCACAGAGAACCCGGCGTTGTCGGTGCGGTTTCGGACAGCCCCTCTGTTTTCGCGGAGATCATTACCGACGGGATTCATGTGCATCCCGCTGCTGTCCGGGCAGCTTTCCGGATGAACGGTGAGGAACGGATGGTCCTGATCAGCGACAGCCTCCGCTGCACGGGAATGCCGGACGGCGACTATCTGCTCGGCGGCCAGACGGTCGTGAAGCAGGGTAGACACTGCACGCTGAAAAAGGAGGGAAATCTTGCCGGCTCAGTTTCCAACCTCGCGGACTGCATGCGCACGGCTGTTCTGGAAATGAAGATACCGCTGGAGACGGCGGTCCGCTGCGCCAGCATCAATCCCGCGAGAGCAATCGGGATAGACGGCCGGTACGGCTCGATTGAGGCCGGGAAGAAGGCGGATGTGGTGCTGCTTCGCAAAGACAGCACTCTCTCACTTGCGGCAGTTGTCAAGGACGGGAAAGTTATCGTAAACCGCCTCTGACCCGTTTGAGCAAAAGGAGAAGGGGCCGCCCGCGCGGGCCCGGATGATCTGATTCCGCGCGGACCTTTGACGATCTGCGTCTTTACAGAAGCCGGCGGTTGTAGTATCCTTATCCTCGTATTTTTGCTGTTTGTATTTTTGTATACAAAACCGGTGCGAAGGATGACAGATTAAAATCAGGTGACAATGGCGTCA
>OMWM01000004.1 GCA_900314775.1 uncultured Eubacteriales bacterium
TCACGATGGACACCCTTGCCTTCGGCTATATCCTTCCCACTACCGGGCGGATTCCGGACTTTCACCGGTTAGAAACGTGCGCCCGCCGGGCGCACCACGAAAAACGGAGATTCCTCTCCGTTTTTTTCATGTCTGCCGCTGCCATCAGCCGGCGCCGAGAAGCGGCTGATTATATCTGAACAGTGCCTCATTGATCTCATAGATATCGTATTCCCCGTTTTCGATGAAATAGGTGACAATCACATCGCCGAGGCGGCTGCCCGAGAGCGCATAGCCGGCTTTTTCCAGGAGATCCTCCGTCTCTTCCATGTTCAGCTCAAGCGCTATGCAAAGCGCAAGGATCGTCTTTTTGCCCGGTGTATATCCCTTCCCGGTCCGGATTTTGGAAAAGAGCTTCCGATCTATATTGGCCTTCCTGGGAAAAGAGCTTCCGATCTATATTGGCCTTCCTGTAAACCTCCGGGTCCTTCATGCCCCTGGCATCGATCAGCCGCATAAGCGTTTCATTAAACGGCTCATCCAGATGGCGGACAAAATCATCCAGTTCCTGCGGCTGGCGGCTGGCAGAGGCTGCCGCATCGGGCATCTGCATGACCGCACCTTGGGCTGCTTCCTCCGGCAGCCTGCGCTTATACGTGTGCGCGTCCACATAATTCTGGTCAATAAAAGCTTCCATGCCGCCGAGCAGTTCTTCACTGATGCTGCAGGCATCCCTGTCAAAAACAGCCAGATACACGTCCATATCGTGCTCACTGAGGTAATCCCGGATCGCGGAAATCGCCGTCTGCAGTGCCTTATTCTTCGGATATCCGTAAATGCCGCTGGAAATCAGCGGAAAAGCAATGCTCTCGCAGTGATACTGCGATGCCAGCTGCAAGGACGCCGTATAAGAGCTGCGCAGAAGCCTCTCACATTTCTGCGGATTTTGCCGGTCATAGACCGGGCCGGCCGTATGAATCACATACTTTGCCGGAAGATTAAATCCTGGCGTGATTACGGCTTCGCCGGTTCGGATCGGCGACAGCCTGCTGCATGCTTCCTGCATCTGTTCCGGCCCCGCCGCCCGGAAAATGGCGCCGCAGACGCCGCCGCCCATGAGCAGCTGCGTATTGGCCGCATTCACAATGGCATCGGTTTTCATTCTGGTAATGTCCTGGCGAACCAGCGTAAATGGCATAATCACTCACCTCGCATTAATCAATTATAAACGGCAGATCATTTTTGGCAGAAAATTGCTTTCTTATCAGATAATCTGCTCTTATCCTGAGTATACCATCCTGCCGCAGACGCCGCAAATGCCGGCGGTCGATATCCCGATTCCGCTGTGCCTAGATGCGGCCAGCGTAAAATAAAAAAAGCACTTCCCCGCTGTCTTCAGGGAAGTGCCATCTGTTTGTATTTTTTATTCAGCAGAGCTTTGCGCCTGCCGGGATATGATTGTCCACCATGATCAGGTGAAGTTTCTCTTCGCCCTCTTCTTCATGCACTGCAGACAGCAGCATACCGCAGGAATCAATGCCCATCATGGCTCTCGGCGGCAGATTGACAATCGCAATCAGCGTCTTGCCGATCAGCTCTTCCGGCTCATAATATGCATGGATACCGCTTAAAATCGTGCGGTCTGTGCCGGTTCCGTCATCCAGTGTGAACTGAAGAAGCTTCTTGCTCTTCGGAACGGCCTTGCAGTCCTTTACCTTCACGGCACGGAAATCCGACTTGCAGAAAGTATCAAAATCGACCTGCTCTTCGAGGAAATCCTCTACCTTCACCTTCGAGAAGTCGATCTTGCTGTTCGGCGTGAAGAAACCGGTCTGGCTCTCCTGTGCGGACTTATCCTCTTCTGATGCCTCACTGCCCTTGCCGCCGAGTGTCTTCAGCGTCGGGAAGAGGATTACATCACGGATGGATTCGGAATTCGTAAGCAGCATGACAAGACGGTCAATACCGTAGCCGATTCCGCCTGTAGGCGGCATGCCGATCTCCATTGCACGCAGGAAATCTTCATCGGTATGGTTGGCCTCTTCATCACCCGCTGCAGCGAGCTCATCCTGCGCCTTGAAACGTTCTCTCTGATCGATCGGGTCGTTCAGCTCGGAATACGCGTTGCACATCTCCCAGCCGTTGATGTAGAGCTCAAAACGCTCGACAAGATCCGGACGGTCCGGCTTGCGCTTGGTCAGCGGTGAAATGTCAACCGGATGATCGATGATGAAGGTCGGCTGAATCAGCTTGTCCTCACAATATTCATCGAAGAACAGATTGACAATATCGCCCCACTTATGATGCGGTTCGTACTGAATATGATGTTCATCCGCCACTTTACGTGCATCTTCCAGTGTCTTGATCTCATCGAAATCCACACCGGCGTATTTGCGGATGGCATCGATCATCGTCATCTTCGCAAACGGCTTGCCGAGATCGATCACCTGATCGCCATAGGTGACAACGGTCGTGCCGTTCACCTTCTCCGCGACATCGCGGTACATACTCTCTGTCAGTTCCATCATGCCGTTGTAGTCGGTGTATGCCTGATAGAGTTCCATCAGAGTGAACTCCGGATTGTGCTTTGTATCGATTCCCTCGTTGCGGAATACACGGCCGATCTCAAATACGCGCTCGAGTCCGCCGACAATGAGGCGCTTGAGATAAAGCTCCAGAGAAATACGGAGTCTGACGTCCTCATCCAGGGAATTGTAATGTGTCTCAAATGGCTTCGCCGCCGCACCGCCGGCATTGTGCACCAGCATCGGTGTCTCGACCTCCATGAAATTGCGGCCTGCGAGGAAGCTGCGGATCTCACTGATAATCTGTGAGCGCTTGATGAAAGTCTCCTTCACATCCGGATTCATGATCAGATCGACGTAGCGCTGACGATAGCGGATATCCGTATTGGTCAGGCCGTGGAACTTCTCCGGCAGCGGACGCAGACTCTTGGAAAGGAGCGTAACCTCCTCTGCGTGAACGGAAATCTCACCGGTCTTGGTCTTGAATACCTTGCCGCGGACACCGATCAGATCGCCGATATCAAACTTCTTGAAATGCTGATAGGAATCAGCACCGATTTCATCTCTTGCCACATAGGCCTGGATATTGCCCTTGAGATCCTGTACATTACAGAAGGAAGCCTTACCCATGACACGCTTCTGCATCATACGGCCGGCAACGGTGACCTCTGTATTCTCCAGTTCGTCAAAATGATCCTTGATGTCCTGGCTGTGATGCGTCACATCGAATTTCGTAATCTGATACGGGTCTCTGCCCTCAGCCTGCAGCGCCTTCAGCTTGTCAACTCTGTTCCGGATCTGTTCATTCTCGTCAGGCATCTGCCTGCCGCCCTTGTTGTTATTCTGATTCTGCCCCAATTTTCCTGCTCTCCTTCTTCTCTATCAGGCACCTGTGATGGTGATCTCCAGTACCTTGTACTTAAATACGCCGGCCGGCGCTTCTACGGAAACGGTATCGCCTACCTTGGCACCCATCAGTGCCTGTCCCAGCGGGCTGTCATTGGAAATCCTGCCGTTCAGGCTGTCTGCGTCGCCGCTGCCGACCATGGCAAAGGTATCTTCCTCATTATATTCGATATCAAGCACCTTGACGGTCTTGCCGATCGTGACACTGTCCGATGTCAGTGTATTCTCATCGACAACATCGGCATTCTCGATCTCATTCTCGAGTTCTGCGATTCTGGCCTCGAGGTGTCTCTGTTTATCCTTGGCTGCATCATACTCCGCGTTCTCGGAAAGGTCGCCCTGTGCTCTGGCTTCCTTGATTTCTTCTGCGACTTCACGGCGTTTGTTGACCTTGAGATCAGCCAGCTCTTCCTCACGGGCTTTAAGGCCTTCACGGGTCATGATGAATTTCTTTTCTTCAGCCATGTCAATATCCTCCTCATTTATAATCCAAATGCTTTATACGCTGTAAAAACACTATTCTTAATCTTATCTTTCATGCCTTTTTTTGTCAATATCATCATTCAGGACAGACATCGTTTTCCGCCGATTCCGCGGTCCACTGCGCCAGGAGATGCTCGAGAGAAGCATAATCCACAATCTCATTGACGCGTCCGCGCAGTGCGGAGCTGCCGCGCATGCCGGCCGTATACCAGGCGACATGCTTGCGCATCTCCCGGATGCCGGTGTAATCGCCTTTGAGCGCGATATTCATGCGGGCGTGCAGGAGAATCATGTCGGCGACCTCCTGCGCTGCGGGTTTGCCGCGATAGCTGCCTGTATTCATATAGTCGATGATATCTCTGAAAATCCACGGATTGCCGCGGGCGCCGCGCGCCACCATGACGCCGTCGCAGCCTGTCCGGGCAAACATGCGCCCGGCATCTTCCGGCGTAAAAATGTCGCCGTTGCCGATGACCGGGATATGCACCGTCTCCTTGACGCGCCGGATAATCTCCCAGTCCGCCCTGCCGCTGTAGTACTGCTGGCGGGTCCGGCCGTGCACCGCCACGGCGCTCGCGCCGCTTTCCTGCGCGGCCCATGCCAGTTCCGGTGCATTGACGTGCTCATCGTCAAAGCCCTTGCGGATTTTCACGGTCACCGGATGGCTGGATGCCTTTACGACATGCTCGATGATCCGGGCGGCCTTGCTGACATCTTTCATAAGAGCGGCCCCTTCTCCGTTGCCGGCAATCTTCGGCACCGGGCAGCCCATGTTGATATCGAGGATATCAAAATCCTCATCGTCAATCATGCGAGCGGCTTCCGCCATCACATTCTCATCAGAGCCGAAAAGCTGCAGTGAAACCGGATGTTCCTCTGCAGCCGTCGCTGTCAGCAGATATGTCTTCTTATTTCTGTATGTAATCGCGCGTGCACTCACCATTTCGGTGCAGACCATCCCGCAGCCCTGCCGGCGGCAGAGCGTGCGGAAGGCAGTGCTCGTGACGCCGGCCATCGGGGCCAGAATCACCGGCACGTCCACGCGGACATTTCCAATATCGAATCCCTTCATCATATTCTTCAGCCGCAGTTTTTCTCGTAAATAATGCGCAGGCCGTGCTGCGGCAGGAGCGCGTCGAAAAAGTCGATCTCGTCGATCTCATCTGCAAACATCTTGCCGAAACCGCCGGTGGCGATGACTTTGACATTGTGCAGGCCGGACGCCTCCTTCATCTTGCGGACGATGTACTGCGTCGAGCCGACCGTGCTGTAGACAATGCCTGCCTGTATGCACTCGGAGGTCTCATGCGGCAGTACATGCTTCGGCTTGCGGATCTCCACATCCGTAATCATCGAAGCCTGGGTGGACAGCGAGGTAAGGCTCGTCTGGATGCCCGGCGCGATGATCACCGAATCCAGCGTCCCGTCTTCGAGCATCAGGGTAAACGATGTCGCCGTCCCGTAATCCACGATAATGGCCGGTCCGCCGTACAGCTCCACGGCCGCCGCACAGTTCACGATCAGGTCGGCGCCTGTCTCGCGCGGATTGTTGGCCCGCACCTTGACGCCCGTCTTCACACCCGGTCCGACGACCAGCGGTCTGACATGAAAATAGCGGCGGCACGCATTGGTGACCGGGTACATCACGGACGGGACAACCGAGGCGATGATGATGCCTTCCACATCTTCCGCCCTCGCATTGGACAGCCGGATGATGTCCATGAAAAGGACGCCGTACTCATCGGTTGTGCGCGGCGTCTTCGTCGTCACACGGTATAATTTGCGCAGTTTCTCGCCCTTGAACGTAGCCAGTGTCGTATCTTTATTGCTGATATCAATTGCCAGAAGCATCACAGATCAACCTTCTTTCCAAGAAATACCACCTTATAGTACAGCTCCAGCTCCTCAAAAAGCTCCTGCTTTTCCTCGCGCAGCTTTTTGATCCGAAGTCCGCTGTCGATCTCATCGTAATCGAAATCATTGTCGGCCGCCTGCGTCACGATCTGCAGCGTGCCATCCTGGTCAAACTGCATATAGATCACGCCGCCCGTCTCTTCCGTAAAAAGGACGCAGGAAATCTTCAGTTCATCCTGTATCGCTTTCGGAAGAGAACTGAAATCGGGATTAAAATAATATTTCTGCTCATATGCACTTGCCGCGCAAAGCACCACCTTACTGTTCTGCATCAACTGTCTCCTCCCGGCAGAATCTTTTTACTCCATAGGGAAAGTAAGAGAACCGCTTTGACCGCAGTTCTCTTACCGCCTCTGATTATATTTTATTGTTCCTGATATGCCATCTGCTGTCAGTTTCTCCGATAAAAACCGGCTTGTATGAAAGCGGGTAAAGCACTGCCGCCATCAGGATGCCGCAGACGACATCGATGATCGAATGCTGCTTGATCATCATCGTCGCCAGGATGATCAGAATGATCAGCGTCAGCGAACCTGCCCGCACTGCCTTGCGGTGCCTGAATGTGTCCGACTTCCAGATGATGGTATTGGCCGCTATGCTGTTGAAAACGTGCAGCGAAGGACAGACGTTGGTCGCCGTGTCCGACGCGTACAGCTTCGCAATCAGCTGCGAGAAAAAATCATCTCCGAGGGAAGAAGGACGGATGTCCAGCCCGTTCGGAATAAATGTGTAGATCACCAGGGCGGTGATCATACCGGCAAACATATACCGCTCCATATTGATCAGGTTCTTCCTGTCAAACAGTATCATCCACAGGAAGGACACGCCGATGTACAGAAACCACAGATCGTAGGGGATGATAAAATACCGGCAGAACGGGATCATATCATCCAGTCTGGTGTAAATCGTGACAATCGGATCGGCATATTTCTCCAGCAGTGTGAACCACACCCAGTACACTGCGGCAAAACATGCCATGAATAACAGTGGTTTTTCTTCAAGAAACTGTTCCAGCTTACGCATTTTTTTCTTTACTTTGTCTCCGTGCTCTCCGGCTCACTTTTCTCCGGCTGCGGATCCTTGACTGATTCCACGACGGCCTCAGCCAGCCCCGCAAGGCTCTGAATCTCTGACGGTACAATAATCTTCGTCGCTTTTCCGTTGGCCGCCGCGGTAAAGGCCTCGTAGCTTTTCAGCTTCAGCACCGCCTCGTCGGCACCGGCTTCCTTCAGATAACGAAGACCGTCGGCATTGGCCTTCTGTACTTTGATAATCGCTTCCGCCTCACCTTCGGCCTCCACGATCTTCGCTTCCTTGACCGCCTGCGCACGCAGAATCTGCGACTGCTTGTCCGCCTCTGCACGAAGAATCATGGACTGTTTGAGACCTTCCGCCTTGAGGATGGAGGATTTCTTCTCGCCCTCGGCGATCAGGATCTGCTCACGCCGCTCTCGCTCTGCCTTCATCTGCTTCTCCATGGCATCACGGATCGCAGTCGGCGGAATGATATTCTTCAGTTCAACCCGGTTGACCTTGATGCCCCACGGGTCGGTCGCCACATCCAATGTGGCACGCATCTTCGTATTGATAATCTCACGCGATGTGAGTGTCTCATCCAGTTCCAGATCGCCGATGATATTACGGAGCGTCGTCGCTGTCAGATTCTCAATCGCCACGATCGGGTTCTGAATGTTATAGGTATAGGATTTCGGATCCGTAATCTGATAGAAAATTACGGTATCAATCTGCATGGTAACGTTATCCTTGGTGATAACCGGCTGCGGCGGAAAATCGATAACCTGCTCTTTGAGGACGACACGCTTGGCAACCTTATCGATAATCGGCACCTTGGCATGAAAACCGACGGACCACGTGCACTTGTACGCACCGAGCCGCTCAATGACATAGGCATGTGCCTGCGGTACAATGCGCAGACTGGAAGCAAGAATAATAAGCAGTACAATAATCAGCACAATTACAATAATCATCTGTGGCATATGTTGTTTCCTTCCTCATTGCTTTTGCTGACGATCATCTTGACGCCTTCGATTCGATCGACGACGACAAACTCGTCCTTCCGGAATGTTACTGTGCTGTCTGAGCTGCGGGCCGCCCATTCCATGCCGTCCACCACAACCTGCCCTTCGTCGCGGAGATTGTTGATGTCCTTTGTCACGCGGACAACCCTGCCGATCAAAGCCTCAGCGTTGGTCTTCGTCGTCCGGCTGTTCAGGTAGCGTATGGCCCACGGCCGCGTAATCAGCAGCATGACAATGGAAACCGCAAAGAAAAGGACAATCTGAACAGTAAAAGATGCATCGGCGATCGAGGCAATCAGCGCACACAGCGCGCCGGCCGCAAACCAGATCGTCGTAAGCCCCAGTGTGAGCAGCTCAATGACAAGCAATACGATCATAATCAGCATCCATATCATCGGTACACTCATATTCACCATTCTTCATCATCTCCTTATAGATTTCCCGTCTGCCCAAAGTATATCATGTACCATTTCCCATGTCTATTATCCAATTGACCGTCTGTTCGGCGGGATCAGCTTTGTATTCTCTGCCGCGCCGCCTCGTACATGATCACCGCCGCCGCCACGGAAGCGTTCAGCGATTCCGCCTGTCCTGCCATCGGAATGCGGATTGCCCGGCCGGCCGCCTGCACGGCCTGTGCCGTAAGGCCGTTTCCTTCATTGCCGATCAGAATGCCGCTCGGCCCGCGGAAATCTTCCGCATACAGACTGTGGCTGCCTTCCAGATGCGCCGCGTACACGGTGATGCCGCGGCGGCCGGCCGTCTCCAGACAGCCGGTAAAATTCTCCGCTCTGGCCAGTTTCATCCGGTAAAGCGAACCCATGGTCGCCCGGACGGTTTTCGGATTGTAGAGGTCCGCGCAGCCCGGACTCATGATGATCCCGGTCACGCCGGCACATTCCGCCGTCCGGATAATCGTGCCGAGATTGCCCGGGTCCTGAATATTTTCCAGAAAAACGATCAGCGGGTCTTCCGCCTGCAGAATCTCATCTGCGTCATATGACGTCTGCCTGACAACCGCCATGATCCCCTGCGGGTGCTGCGTGCCGGAGACGGCTCTGAAAACGCTGTCCTTCACGACCGTCGGATTCTGCAGGACAAGACCGCGCATATCCGGCGGATTGCTGCGGAAGCTTTCCGAAATATAAATCTTCTCCAGTCTCTGCGGCGGTGTCTCCGCCACCATACGAATGCCTTCGGCGATAAAAAGCCCACTTTCCGAGCGGGCTTTCGATCGTGTCAGCAGTTCCCGGATCTTCTTGATCTGCTGATTTGAGCTGCTGGTTATAACAATATCTTCCATAATAAATAATAAATAATAAACGGATCACAGAGGGCAGACTGCCGGAACTCCGTCCTGCAGCGCCGCATCCCCTGTTATCTGGACAGAATATTCGCTACACTGTACTCCAGACTGTCGATCGACTTGGTCATGTTCAGTGCTTCATCGATATCAAAGTCACAGAGATCACCATTCTTATACGCCACTACGCGGTCTGTCTTGCCGGCCACGAGAATATTGACGGCATAGGCGCCCATCATCGAAGCCATCACTCTGTCACGCGCTGTCGGACATCCGCCGCGCTGCAGATAGCCGAGAATCGTCGCTCTCGTCTCGATGCCGGTCGCCGCCTCAATGCGCCTTGCCATACTGGTCGAATGGCCGATGCCTTCGGCGTTGATGATGATATAATGGCGCTTGCCGTTCTGACGGCTCTCGATGATATGCTCTACAATGCGCTCCTCATCATAATTATAGTACTCCGGCAGAATGATCTCTTCCGCACCGTTGGCAATGCCGCAGCCGATTGCGATATAGCCGCAGTTGCGGCCCATAACCTCAATAATACTGCAGCGCTCATGCGAGGTAGAGGTATCTCTCACCTTATCGATGGCTTCCATCGCCGTGTTGACAGCCGTATCGAAGCCGATTGTATAATCTGTGCAGGCAATATCCAGGTCAATCGTGCCCGGAACGCCGACAACATTGATTCCGTATTTGGAAAGGGCTTTCGCGCCGCGGAAAGAACCATCGCCGCCGATAATGACGATGCCGTCGATGCCGTTGTCACGGCAGATCTGCGCCGCCTGCTTCTGTCCCTCCGGCGTTCTGAATTTCGCACTTCTCGAGGTATAGAGAAAGGTTCCGCCGACACCGATGATATCGGTTACGCTGCGGGAATCCAGATCGATGATATCATTCTTCAGAAGGCCGGAATATCCCTTGCGGATTCCCTTGACCTTGCGTCCATATGCTAAGGATGTTCTGACAACGGCACGAATCGCTGCATTCATGCCCGGCGCATCGCCGCCGCTGGTAAGCACACCGATGGTTCTGATCTCATCACTCATGTATGTTCCTCCTACGAATCTAAGATAGCTCAATTCAATACTTATCAATTATTCTATCATTTTCATCGATTTGTCAACAGTGTTTCCCTGATTATTACGTTGCCTTCACCAAGTTTTTTGTTCAGCGCGTCTGTGATCTCATGGTCTGCCTGGATTCCGGCCGCTGCCGGCAGACGTTTGATCATCTTCTCCGCGCGGCAGTAGACGATCACGCGGTCATGGCCCGGATGCCGGCCGAGCAGTGCGTACAGATCGTTCTGGTCATCCAGGAAAGTCTGTTTGTCCGGATACTGCAGCCAGACTTCCTTCGGGACATCCGCAAAACGGACGATTCGCTGGGCGATCAGCTTGGCATTTTCTTCATCCGAAACCGATACACGTCCGGTCACGTAGATTCGCTCATTTTCATTGAGGAGCGAACGGTTTTTCTCGTAATCATTCGGAAAAACGATGATCTCTAGCGTGCCGACAAGATCCTCGAGCGTGATAAAGGCCATCATCTTGTTGTTCCTTGTTGTCTTGACCGAAACGCCGGTAATCATGCCGCCGACCGTCACCTGTTTCTGATCCGGCAGCGCCGCCTTCTTCGTCTCTTCATCCAGATAAAAATCAGTCGTGACCGCCGTCGTATTCCGCTTCATATCTTCAGCGTACTCATCGAGCGGGTGACCGCTCACATAGATCCAGAGGACATCCTTTTCAAAGGCGAGCAGCGTGGCGCGGTCGTATTCGCCGACATCCGGATACTGCACCTCATAACTTTTCTTCTCTTTGTCATCCATGAAATCGAACAGCGTCATCTGGCCGCTGATCGTCTTCTTCTTATCAGAGGCGGCCTGGTCCATCAGCTTCATGTAGACCATCATCTGCTGCTTGCGCGTATAGCCGAAGCAGTCAAAGGCACCTGCCTTGATGAAGTTCTCCACTGCCCGTTTGTTCAGGTCCTGCCCTGTCATACGGTCAATGAAATCCTTCAGCGATTTGTACCGGCCGTGCTCCTCACGTTCCCGCACAATGCTGTCGCTGACCTGCTGTCCGATGCCGCGGACAGCGGAAAGGCCGTAGATAATGCGGCCATCCATTACATTGAAGCCGCTGAGTCCTTCATTGATATCCGGCGCACTGACCTCAATGCCCATGCGGCGGCAGACACGGATGTATTCTGCCACCTTCGTCGAATTGTCGATGACCGTCGTCATGGCAGCCGCCATGAATTCGAGCGGATAATAGGTCTTCAGCCAGGCGGTCTGATACGTAATCATCGTATACGCGGCCGCATGCGACTTGTTGTAGGCATAACTGGCGAAATCCGCCATCTCATCGAAAATATGATTGGCCGTCGCCGCGTCGATCCCGTTGCCGACGCAGCCCGGTACGCCAAGATCCGGATTGCCGTAAACGAAATTCTTCCGTTCCTTTTCCATCTCCTTCGGCTTCTTCTTCGCCATAACACGGCGCACCAGATCGCTTCGTCCGTAATCATAGCCGGCCAGCTTCATGACAATCTGCATGACCTGCTCCTGATAGACGATGCAACCGCGGGTCGGTTTCAGGATCTCCTCGAGCTGCGGGATCTCATAAGTCACCGAAGACGGGTCGTTCTTGCCCCGGATATACTGCGGAATAAATTCCATCGGACCCGGACGGTAAAGCGAAATGCCGTCAATCAGATCGGTGAGCTGATGCGGCTGCAGCTCTTTCATGAAACTGCGCATGCCCTTGCTCTCGAGCTGGAACACGCCTTCCGTATTGCCGCTTGCAATCAGGCTGTAGACTTTCGGGTCTTCATAGTCGATTTTGTTGATGTCGATATCCGTATCCGGCCGGCGATTGGCCAGTTCGACGGCATTTTCGATCACCGTCAGTGTACGCAGGCCCAGGAAGTCCATCTTCAGAAGGCCCAGTTCCTCGACCGTGTCCTTCGTGTACTGGGTCGTGATCGTATCATCGGCGCCGCGGGAGAGCGGAATAAATTCTTCCACCGGTTTCGGGCTGATCACGACGCCCGAGGCGTGCACCGAGGCATGCCGCGGCAGTCCCTCAAGCTTCCTGGCCATATCGATCAGTTCATGCACCTGCGCGTCCTTTTCATAGATCTCACGCAGTTCGCTGTTTTGCTGCATGGCCCGATCGATCGTCATGCCAAGCTCCGCCGGAATCATCTTCGCGATTTTATCGCAGAGCGAATACGGCAGGTCCATGACACGGCCGACGTCGCGAATGACGCCGCGCGCCAGCAGCGTACCGAACGTGATAATCTGCACAACGTGGTCCTTGCCGTATTTGCGCACGCAGTAGTCGATGACCTCCTGCCGCCTGTCCGGGGCAAAGTCCACATCAATATCGGGCATCGTCACACGGCGCGGGTTCAGGAAACGCTCGAAAAGAAGGTCATAGCGGATCGGGTCCAGCGTCGTGATATTCAGGCAGTAGGCAACCATGCTGCCGGCTGCCGAGCCACGGCCCGGTCCGACCATGATGCCATGCGATTTCGCGTAATTCACAAAGTCACGCACGATGAGGAAATAATCGACAAAGCCCATCTGGTGAATCGTATCCAGCTCATAGCGCAGGCGGCTGCGCGTCTTCTCATCGCCTTCGCCGTAGCGCTCCCGGAAACCGTCCTCTGCCAGCTTCTGCAGATACTGCCAGGAATCATAACCTTCCGGCACATCGAAGACCGGCACCTTGTATTCGCCGAACCGGATCTCCACGTTGCAGCGCTCCGCGATCTTGTGCGTATTTTCCAGTGCCTGCGGCGCGTACGGAAAAAGCGCCGCCATCTCCTCCGGAGACTTCACATAGTACTGACCGCCCTCGTACCGCATGCGGTCCGTATCCGATACTTTTTTATTTGTCTGGATGCATAAGAGCACATCATGTGCCTTCGCATCGTCCGCGTAGGTATAGTGAACATCGTTCGTGCACACCAGTTCAATGCCGGTCTCCGTGCTCAGACGGACAAGGCCCTGATTGACCGCCTTCTGTTCCGGAATGCCATGGTCCTGCAGTTCCAGGTAGAAATGATCCTTTCCGAATATCTCCTCATATTCCCGCGCTGCCTTCAGGGCCGTCTGATAGCGGCCGGTGCGCAGCGCCTCCGGGATCTCTCCGGCGAGACAGGCGCTCAGGGCGATGATGCCCTCGTGGTACTGCCGCAGGAGCTCCTTGTCGACACGGGGCTTATAGTAAAAGCCCTCCGTAAAACCGTGCGAGACGATCTTCACCAGATTGTGATAGCCCGTGTTGTTCTCCGCCAGCAGGACGAGATGGTTGTAGCGCGTACTGCTTGCGCTGCCGGACTTGTCAAACCGGGACCCCGGCGCAACGTACACCTCACAGCCGATGACGGGATGTATGCCGGCCTTCTTACATTCCCTGTAAAAATCAATCACGCCGTACATCACACCATGATCGGTAATGGCAACGCTGTCCATGCCGAGTTCCCTGACACGGGTGACAAGATCCGTGATCTTGTTGGAACCATCGAGAAGACTGTACTGTGTATGAACGTGTAAATGTGTAAAATTCATTCTGTTCCGATCCTTTATCTGTAAATTAAAAAAAGCGGCCTGTTTCTCATGATTGAGAAACAGGCCGTGATTTTCGATTAAGCGTTCTCTGTCAGATACTCTTCAATCTTACGCATCGCGGATTCCTCATCAGAACCATTCGCTGTAATCCTGACCTGCTCGCCATCACTTACCCGGATGCTCATCATGCCCATGATGCTCTTGGCATTGACTTTCTTATCTTCCACCTCAACATATACACTGCTCTCAAACTGATTTGCTACCTGCACCAGAAGTGCGACAGGCTGTACAGCATTATTGTTAGGAGAAATGTTAATTGTAATATCCTTGGAAATCATACCCTCAACCATCCTTACATAATTATTGTCTGTTACGCAGCTCATCTGCCAGCATGCTGATCTTGCCAAAGCGCCGGTTCACACCGGACTTGCTCACATGCTTCGGGAGCATATCACCCAGTTCCGACAGTGTCGCTTCAGGATTTTCAAGCCGCAGCTGCGCCAGTTCCTGCAGAGATTCGGACATCGAGCCGAATTCTCCGCGCTCAATAATAAAATTGATGTCTTCCAGCTGCTGCGAAGCAGCACTGACTGTTTTGTTGATATTCGCCATCTCGCAGTTGACGCTGCGGTTCACATTATTGCGCATCTCTTTCATGATACGGATATTCTCCATATTCATCAGTGCCTCATGGGCACCCATGATATTAAACAGATCCACAACCTGTGAGCCATCCTTCACGTAGACGACGTAGGATTTCTTGCGCTGCACTGTTCTTGCACGAATATCGAAAGTTCCGATCACTCTCTCGATCTGCGCCGCCTTCGCCGGCGATGCACAGACGATCTCAAAGTGATAAGCCTTGTTGGGATCACTGACAGAACCTGAAGAAATAAAGGCACCTCTGATAAACGCCCGTCTGCAGCATTCTCTGCGAAGTACCAGGCCGTCCGCGGTTCCCGTGTCCGTACCGTCCTCCAATATGCAGTTAGACAGCAGCTTATCTATATTCTCTCTCCCCTCGACAGTCAGAATACAGATTCTGTTCCTGCCGGTGCTGCCATGCTGAAGGATCTTAACATCCGCATTAATTCTATATGTTTTTTTTAATAATGTAAAGTATTTTCTTGCGACAGCGGCATTCTCGGTCTGAAAAGTCATGACCGGTTCATGCTGCTCATTTTCTGAAAGCCGGCCGCCAAGACAGACGATCGCCGTAATCTCCGCAACATTGCAGTGGCGTGCGTCATCGTTTTTCCGGGCCAGTTCCTCTTTGACTTCCGCGGAAAATGACATCCGCAAAACCTCCCTGTTTATCAGACGTGTTTGTCCACGTCCCTGAATTCCGCCTTCGCGCTGATCCTCTTCTCGCGGAATGCTTCTGTCAGCGCGCGTGTCACCGCGACGGAGCGGTGCTGACCGCCGGTGCATCCGATGGCTGTCACGAGGCCGTTCTTGCCCTCCCGGATGTACAGCGGAATCAGAAATTCCAGAAGATCCCCTGTTTTCTGCAGAAATGTCCGGGCATCTTCATTGTCCATGACATAATTGAAGACATCCTGATCCATACCTGTCCGATAGCGCATGCCTTCCACATAAAACGGGTTCGGCAGGAAACGGACATCGAATACCAGATCCGCCTCCGACGGTATGCCGTATTTGTAGCCGAAAGCGATAAAGGTCAGGTAGAAATTATTGTACGGATTCCCGGACAGAACCC
The DNA here is from genome assembly GCA_900314775.1 of uncultured Eubacteriales bacterium. GTDB lineage: Bacteria > Bacillota > Clostridia > Lachnospirales > Lachnospiraceae > UBA2912. The sequence continues at coordinate 15,452 of OMWM01000004.1, forward strand.
GGTTCAGCTCCATCTTCAGATCTCTGACGAGCATTGTGCTGGTATCGATGATGTAATCGGCATGCGTGCGCATATAGGTCAGCGCCTTGCGCTCCATGCTGATCGCACTGCGTATGCTGACGGCCTCGCCGGCAAGCGGATGATTCCGCCTGGTCTCCTTGTAGCGGCGGATCAGGACATTGTCCCGGCAGTCGAGGAAAAGGATCTGATACTCATATCCCTTTTCCCGCAGCGAGCCGAGAATACCTTCGAGCTTCGCCAGATTTTTCCGGCTGCGCACGTCAATGACGACCGCCACTTTGGAAACTGTATTTCTCTCCTGCCAGCTCATCTGCACGAAATTCTCCAGATACGGCACCGGCAGATTGTCCACACAGAAATACCCGTTATCCTCCAGCATATCGAGCACCGAACTCTTCCCGGCTCCCGACATACCCGTCACAATCAGAAAACGCACTTAAATGTCCACCTTTCCGGTAAATTCACCGATAAAACGCACCTCGGGTTCTATATTGACATTAAAACGGCGCATGACCTCCGACCGGATGTGGGCGATCAGCTGCACCACATCATCCGCCGTCGCATGGTCCACATTGATCACAAAGCCGCTGTGCTTCGTGGAGACTTCGGCGCCGCCGATCCGGTATCCCTTAAGGCCGCAGTCCTGAATCAGCTTGCCGCTGTAATAGCCATCCGGCCGTTTGAAGGTGCTGCCCGCGCTCGGATATTCGAGCGGCTGCTTCTCGCGCCGGGATGCTGAAATCTCCTGCACCCGCGCGCTGATCTTCTCCGGGTCGCCCGGCTGGAACCGGAATCCGGCCCGCAGGACGATATAATTGTTCTGCAGGATGATGCTCCGCCGATAGCCGAGTTCCAGTTCGTCAGCCGTCAGATGAAGCACATTTCCCTGACTGTCCATCACATCCGCCCAGCAGATGTTGTCGGAGATCTGGCCGCCGTAGGCACCGGCGTTCATGGCGGCGCCGCCGCCGACCGTGCCGGGAATGCCGACCGCATATTCCATGCCGGTGTAGCCCTTCTCACAGACAGACCGCGCCAGGTGAGACAGCAGTTCACCGGCCTCGCAGACAACCGCAAGCTGTCCGTCCTCCTCGGTGAAATCCGTCCTGTCCATCTTCCCGAAAATATTGAAAATCACACCGCGGAACCCGCCGTCTCCGACCAGCAGATTGCTGCCCTTGCCGGTTACGTAAAAGGGCACATCCTCCTCCCGGCAGACACGAATGCCGTCCCGCAGCATATTTTCGTCTGTTACCGTAATAAAATAATCCGCCTTTCCGCCGATCCGGAAAGTCGTATGGTCAGCCATGGATTCCCCCCGCAGCACATTGTCTGCTCCTACAGCTTCTGCCATCTTGTTATCAAAATCCATGTATGCCTCACTCATCATTCATATCGATCATCATTCTGGCTGCTCCGTAGATACCGGAATCAGCCCCCATTGCTGCCAGTCTGAACTGCGTGGTATCGCAGGCCTTGAAACAAAGTTCGTTGAAATACTTCTCGATGCCGGCACGCAGATATTCGCCTGCCAGCGAAACACCGCCGGCAAGGATGACTGTCTGCGGATTCAGGACAACCGAAGCATTGGCGATTGCCTTGCCGATATAATACATAACCTTGTCGGTAATGCCGGCAGCCAGCTGATCGCCCGCCTTGGCCGCATCGAAAACATCCTTCGCGGTAATCTTATCCATACCGCGCAGAACGCTCTCCTGCTGTGTCTGCGCCAGTTTCTTCTCGGTCAGCCGGACAATGCCGTACGCGGACGCCGCCTGTTCAAGACAGCCCCGCCGGCCGCAGCCGCACGTACCGATAATATCTTCCTCGTCCAGCACCGTCATGTGGCCGAGCTCGCCGGCCGCACCGTTGGAGCCCTCAATAATATGCCCGTCGATGACGATGCCGCAGCCGATACCGGTGCCGATCGTCACAAGCATGAGATTGCGGCAGCCGCGTCCGTTGCCCTGCCAGAGCTCTCCGAGCGCCGCCACATTCGCGTCATTGGCCACGCAGGTCCACAGCTGCGTCTTGTTCTCCATGATACCGGCGACATCCACTCTGCCCCAGCCCAGGTTGACACAGCCATCCACGATGCTCATGCGGCGCACAGGTCCCGGCACACCGATGCCGATGCCCTTGATATCATTCTCCTTGAGCTGATTGACACGCGCCTTCTCCAGAATCGAGTCGGCAATATCATCCAGTATATGGGAGCCGCCGTCGCTGACGTCGGTCGGTATCTCCCATTTCTCAATCAGCTGTCCTTCACTGGTAAAAATGCCCATCTTCGTCGTGGTACCGCCCAGGTCCACGCCGAAACAGAACCGATTGCTGTAAATCATGATTCCTCCCGGTAAATTTTAATCATTCTCGTCATCATCATCCTTGCGGTTCAGATTGTCTGTCACACGGCGGTACAGCTCCTGTGCCGCGTTGTAGCCCATCTCCTTCTGCCGGTGATTGATGGCGGCCGCTTCTGTGATAATCGCCAGATTACGGCCCGGCCGCACCGGAATGGAATGGCAGACGATCTTGTTGCCGAGGATTTCCTCATATTCCTCAGTCAGACCGAGACGGTCGTATTCACGCTCGCGGTCCCAGTCCTCCAGCTTGATGACAAGATCAATCTTGCGTGAATCCTCAACACTCTGCACACCGTACAGCGTCTTGACATCGATGATGCCGATGCCGCGCAGTTCGATAAAATACCGCGTGACATCCGGTGCCATGCCGATCAGCTCCTCTTCATTGAGCTTCTTGATCAGTACGACATCGTCGGAAACAAGACGGTGTCCTCTCTTGACCAGTTCGAGTGCCGCTTCGCTCTTGCCGATGCCGCTCTCGCCGGTGATCAGCACGCCCTCTCCGAAAACATCCACCAGGACGCCGTGTATGGAAATACGCGGTGCCAGCTCGATCTTCAGATAACGGATCAGCTCCGCCATGAAAGAAGAAGTCGGCTCCTTCGTCCCCAGCACGGCCACGCCGTACTGATTGCCGAGCTTCGTGAACATATCGTTCGGTTTCTGCCCGCGGCAGAAAATCATACAGGGAATCCTGTACTCGAACATGCGGGTCGTCATCTCCCGGATGAACTCGTCCTCATGCATCTCAAGGAAGCCGTACTCGACATTGCCGACCAGCTGAATACGGTATGGATCAAAATCCTTGAAATATCCCGCAAACTGGAGCGCCGGGCGGTTGACATCCGGCACCTTCACGTAGATCTTCGAAGCATCGACTTCGGTGGTGAGGTTTTCAAGATGGAAACGTTCTATGATCTTGCTGAGCTTCACCTTGTATTTTAATTTTCCCTTGTCTTCGATCAATTTACAGATCCTCCCATCGAAATGTAAAGTCCCGTTTTTTCTGTTTTGATAGTATCACATAACCGGAACCGCTTCAATGGAAATAGTTGTAGACCGCCTCCGCGCTCTTCCTCGTCATGCCGTCTGCCTGCGCCAGCTCTTCGGCGCTGGCCGTGCGTATTTTGCTGATATCGCCGAAATGCTGCATCAGCGACCGCCGCCTTGCCGGACCGATGCCCGGAATGTCATCGAGCACCGAATGGATCTGCGCCTTACCGCGCAGGCTGCGGTGATATTCGATGGCAAAACGATGTGCCTCGTCCTGCATCCGCGTGATCAGCTTGAACAGTTCGGAATGCCGGTCAATCGGCAGTTCCTGGTTGTTGTAATACAGACCGCGCGTGTTGTGGCGGTCATCCTTGACCATGCCGCACACAGGAATGGCAAGGCCCAGATTCTCGAGCACGCGCAGCGCCACGTTGACCTGTCCGCGGCCGCCATCCATCATGATGACATCCGGAAACTCGGCAAATTTTGCCTGCTGCGCACCTTCGCTGCGCTCCTGCAGCCCGTGCGTGAAACGGCGCGTCAGCACCTCTTCCATGCTCTTATAGTCATCCGGTCCCTTGACCGTGCGGATTTTAAATTTCCGGTAGGCATTCCGTTTCGGCCGGCCGTCCTCGTAGACAATCATCGAGCCGACCGACTCCACACCGCTCGTATTGGAAATATCGAAGGCTTCCATTCGATGAATGCCTTCCGCGATGCCGAGCATCCCGGCCAGTTCCCGCACGGCTCCCGTCGTGCGCGCCTCCTCGAGGCGGATTTTCTCGCGGTCCTTGTTCAGCACGATCTGCGCGTTTTCATACGCCAGCTGGATCAGCTTCTCCTTCTGCCCGCGGACAGGCACGACGATCTTCACCTTGTGACCGGATGCCTGCGTGAGCCACTGCTCGATCAGCTCCTTGTCCGCCGGTTCATACTGCATCATCAGCGTACCCGGGATAAAAGGTGCCGACGCGTAGTACTGCTGCGCAAACGCGCCGATGACAAGGCCGTCCGGTTCATTTTCCACACCGGTCACATAAAAATGCTCACGCCCGATAATTCTGCCGCTGCGGATAAAGAATACCTGCACGACGGCTTCATCCTTATCCCGCGCAAAGGCGATCAGATCGCGGTCATCCATCTCGCTGCTCGTGATTTTCTGTTTCTGGTCGATCCGCCGCACGCTCTCGATCAGATCGCGGTAGCCGGCCGCCTTCTCAAATTCCAGGCTCGCCGCGGCTTCGTTCATGCGCGCCGTCAGGTCCTCGATCACCGGTTCGCAGTTTCCTTCCAGAAATTTCAGTGCCTCGTCCGTATGCCGTCGGTACTCCTCTTTGGAAACCCGGCCGGTGCACGGCGCCTCGCACTGTCCCATATGATAGTACAGACACGGTCTGTCCTTGCCGATATCCCGCGGCAGCTGTTTGCTGCAATTGCGTATCATGAATATTTTCTGAATCAGGTCGATCGTATCGCGGACCGACTGCGCACTCGTGAACGGGCCGAAATAGCGCGCGCCGTCTTTTTTCATCCGCCGCACGAGCAGAACGCGCGGATAATCCTCGTTCGTCGTGACCTTGATATAAGGATAGGTCTTATCGTCCTTGAGCATCGTGTTGTACTTCGGCCGATGCGTCTTGATCAGGTTGTTCTCGAGGACAAGAGCCTCCATCTCCGAATCCGTCACAATATATTCAAACCGCGCGACGTGCGCCACCATCTGCCGGATCTTCGGCGTATGATTTTTATTTTTCTGAAAATACTGACTCACGCGGTTTTTCAGCTTCACCGCCTTGCCGACGTAGATGATGTCGTCATGCGCATCGTGCATGATATAGACGCCCGGCTTGAGCGGGAGCTTCTTTACTTCTTCCTTGATATCAAACATATCCGGCTTTTATGCCTCCTCATCCCGCACCGCGGGACAGCAAAAGCGGTACTGCTGCAAAATGAAATCCACTTTGCGTCAGCACCGCATTGATCTTGTTTCTATGGATTACTGCTCTGGCGTATCGTCATGAAAAGAAACATCTTCCCAGCCGTCTGTGCCGCCGGCCTGCGCCGCACCGTCCTCATCGGTCCGGTTCGCACCCGCTTCCGGCTCCGGCGCAGCGTCCGCCGCGTCAGATGGCACCGCATCCTGTGCTTCTTTGCCGATTTCCGGATCGGTCGTCTTCTTCCAGACGTCCTCACCTTCCACCTGCTCCAGAATCTGCATGAATTCCTTACCTGTGATGGTCTCTCTCTCAATCAGGTAGGCAGCGATTTTGTCCAGTGCCTCGCGGTGTCCGCGAAGCAGCTCCTTCGACTTCTCATAAGCCGCACGAAGCATCTTCATGACTTCCTCATCGATCTGTGAAGCTGTCTCCTCACCGCAGTTGAGCACGTTCCTGCCGCCCAGATACTGATCCTCGACCGTCGAAAGACTCATCAGGCCGAATTTATCCGACATGCCGTACTGCGTGATCATCGCCTTGGCAATATTGGTTGCCCGCTCGATATCATTGGAAGCACCTGTCGTGATGCTGTCGAAAACAAGCTCCTCAGCCGCGCGGCCGCCCAGCAGCGTGACAAGTTCTGTCTCGAGATCTTCCTTGCTCATCAGGTACTTCTCTTCTTCAGGCACCTGCATGGTATAGCCGAGCGCACCCATGGTACGCGGTACAATCGTGATCTTCTGCACCGGTTCGGAATGCTTCTGCAGCGCAGCCGTCAGGGCATGGCCGACCTCATGATAGGAAACGATCCGGCGCTCCTGCGCGCTCAGAACACGGTCCTTCTTCTCCTTACCGGCGATAACCACCTCGACGGATTCGAAAAGATCCTTCTGGGAAACCGCGTTCCTGCCGTTCCGAACTGCCATCAGTGCAGCTTCGTTGATAATGTTGGCAAGATCAGAACCGACCGCCCCGCTCGTCGCCAGCGCGATCTCCTTGAAATCAACGGTTTCATCCATATTGACATTCTTGGCGTGTACCTTGAGGATATCGATACGTCCTTTCAGGTCAGGACGCTCCACGACAATTCTCCGGTCAAAACGGCCCGGACGCAGCAGCGCCTTATCGAGAATCTCCGGACGGTTGGTTGCGCCCAGAATAATGATTCCCTTGGAAGGGTCGAAACCATCCATCTCCGCCAGCAGCTGATTCAGTGTCTGCTCACGCTCGTCGTTGCCGCCGTAGCGGGAATCACGGCTCTTGCCGATCGCATCCAGCTCATCGATGAAAATGATACATGGTGCATTCTGCGAAGCCTGCTTGAACAGGTCGCGGACACGGGAAGCACCGACGCCGACGAACATCTCGACGAAATCAGAACCGGAAAGGCTGAAAAACGGTACATGCGCCTCGCCGGCCACCGCTCTGGCAAGCAGCGTCTTGCCGGTGCCCGGAGGTCCTACCAGCAATGCGCCCTTCGGCAGCTTCGCGCCGATCTTCGTGTAGCGCTCCGGATGATGAAGGAAATCAACAATCTCGGAGAGCGATTCCTTCGCCTCATCCTCTCCGGCCACATCGGCAAAGGTCACGCCGGTTGCCTTCTGCACATACATCTTGGCATTGCTCTTGCCGACGCCCATCACGCCGCTGCCGCCGCCGTTCTTCATCGCATAGCGGTAAAGCAGCATCATCACGACAACCATCGCGACAATCGGCAGAACGAAGGAGAAGATCGCCGACCAGACATAGCTCGACGCCTCCGTGATCTTCTGGGTGTATTCGACATTGTGGTCATCCAGCAGCTGATAGAGCCGGTCGTCCTGAATATACCCCGTATAATAGGAAACTGTATCACTGTTCTTCTTCGGTGTGATATTGATCCGGTCATTGTCAAATTCGACGGATTTGACCTCGTTGTCTTCCACCTGCTGCAGAAATTCCGAGTACGAAATCTCTTTCTCATCGCGCATCGCGGTGGACTGACTCATCATCTGAATCAGCAGGACAATCGTGAAGGCAATCACAATCATCACCATCAGATTGTTCCTGTTCATATTATCTCTGCCCCGGTCTCCGCCTGGCTTGCCTCCGCCGGGGTCTCTGTTGTAATTGTTATTATCCATATATCCTCCTGAACCGGCATCGCCGGTGTATTCAATCTGCACTGTGTCTACGTTATTATACGAGAACTTGATTTTATATTCAATACTTACAGAGAAGCTCATTTTATTATTTTTTTCTAAATATTCTTATTGTGGAATTAATTTCCGCCGGCTTTTTATGCATTTCTGCTGTATTTTCGCTTATCCGGCGCCGCACCTGACCGCTGCATGAAGAGTAAATTAAGCGTGCTTTATCTGCGGAAACGTGATATTATGAATCAATAGATACAAAAAGACTTTCATGGTCTTTGCGGCAGATATTTCCATTTTCGTGTCAGACGCGGCCATCCCGCCGCCCGTGCAGGTACGGTTTCGGGAACGGCTTTCCTGGCACTGCAGTTCACGTCAGTTTCTCATAAGGAGGGTTATATGGCAGTAAAATACATTTTCGTAACCGGCGGCGTCGTTTCCGGACTTGGCAAGGGCATCACGGCTTCTTCTCTCGGACGTCTTCTGAAGGCACGCGGTTATTTCGTTACCATGCAGAAGTTTGATCCGTATCTCAATGTCGACCCTGGTACGATGAATCCATATCAGCACGGCGAAGTGTACGTTACCGATGACGGAACGGAAACCGATCTCGACCTCGGACACTATGAACGTTTCGTTGACTGCACGCTGAGCAGTCTTTCCAATACAACAAGCGGCAAGGTTTACTGGGACGTACTCAACTGTGAGCGCCGCGGTGATTTCGGCGGCAATACCGTTCAGGTAATTCCGCACATCACAAATGCAATCAAAAACCGTTTCTATAAGAATCCGGACGCGAAGGACACGGAGATCGCCATCATCGAAGTCGGCGGTACCGTCGGCGATATCGAGAGCCAGCCGTTTCTCGAGGCCATCCGTCAGTTCATGAATGATGTCGGCCATGAGAACTGCATGCTCGTGCATGTCACGCTGATTCCGTATCTGAAGTCTTCAGGCGAGCTGAAGACAAAGCCGACGCAGAATACCGTCAAGGATCTGCAGGGACTCGGTCTGCGGCCGGACATCATCGTATGCCGTTCCGAGATGCCTTTAACCGAAGGCATCAAGAACAAGATCTCCCTCTTCTGCAACGTGCCGGTGGAGAATGTTATTGAGAATCTCAATGTCGATGTCCTCTACGAAGCACCGCTTGCCCTGGAGAAGGAGCACATCGCGCAGGTTGCCTGCAAGTGCCTCGGCATTCCTTGTCCGGAGCCGGACCTGCACGACTGGGAAGCGATGGTCGATGCAGCCAAGCACCCGACCCGCGAGGTGCGGATCGCTCTCGTCGGCAAGTACATCCAGCTGCATGATGCTTACCTCAGCGTTGTCGAAGCGCTCAAGCACGGCGGCTTTGCCCACAATGCGGCGATCAAAATCAAATGGATCGATTCCGAGACGGTCACAGCGGACAATGTCGATAAGATTCTCGGCGACGTCGACGGCATCCTCGTACCGGGCGGCTTCGGCAGCCGCGGCGTTGAGGGCAAGATCTGCGCCATCAACTACGCACGTACGCACAAAGTGCCTTATCTCGGCCTCTGCCTTGGCCTGCAGATGGCCATCATCGAATTCGCGCGCAACGTTCTCGGCTATGAGGACGCCAACAGTGCCGAATTTGATATGAATACGACACATCCGGTAATTCATATCATGCCGGATCAGTACGGCGTGACGGATCTCGGCGGAACGCTCCGCCTCGGCGCATACAAGTGCATCCTCGACAAGGATTCGATCTCCTATCAGCTCTACGGCACGACAGAGATCGAGGAACGCCACAGACATCGCTACGAGGTCAACAACGACTACCGCGACGAACTCACCTCGCACGGCATGAAGCTCGTCGGCAAATCACCGGACGGTCGTATCGTCGAGATGGTCGAACTCAAGGATCATCCGTGGTTCGTTGCCACCCAGGCTCATCCGGAATTCAAGTCCAGACCGAACAAGCCGCATCCTCTTTTCCGCGGTTTCATCGGCGCGGCACTGGACTATCAGGACAGTCATAAACAGTAAAGTATAACAAATAATTAACAGAGTGACCGGCATCCGGGCGCAGAATTGCCCGATGCCGGTCGAACTTTTTTCAGAACATTCATGCGATTACTATGAATATTTATTGTCATGCCCTTATTTATATGTTAATATTTAAATATCTTCAGGTAATAAAGATTGTTTAATTATTGTCAATGTTTTAGAAAAGGAGTGTAAAGATGAGCTACTATACCGATTTATACAGGCAGAAGCTTACAACAGCTGATGAAGCTGTTAAGGACGTAAAGTCCAACGACAGAATCGATATCGGTTTCAATGTCGGAACCGTACATGATCTCGATGCTGCACTTGCAAGAAAGATTGTCAATGACGATCTTCATAATGTCATGATCCGTGATGCCATCCTCGTTGAGATGCCGGAACTCTACAAGATTCCGAATGCCAAGGATCACATTGTTGTTAATTCATGGTTCTACTCTCCGGCTGACCGTGCTGTAATGGATAAGGGATTCATTATCAACACTCCTGAGCGTTTCTCCGAAATCCCGCGTTATATTTCCGAGAACACCGGTACATATGACTATGCAATGTGCATGGTAGGTCCGATGGATGAGCACGGCTGCTTCAACTTCGGTCCGTCCGCAGCTTTCGCTTACGCTGCAACCCACAATGCAAAGCACGTCATCGTCGAAGTTAATGACAAGCTTCCTAACTGCCTCGGCGGCTGGGACAACTACATCAGCATCGACGAGGTTGATGCCGTAGTTGAGATGCAGGATCCGTATGTAAGATGCCTGCCGCCTTCAAAGCCGGCTACAGAAGTCGACAAGATCATCGCCAACAAGATCGTTGAGCAGATCCCGAACGGTGCATGTCTCCAGCTTGGTATCGGCGGTATGCCGAACACCGTAGGTGCTCTGCTTGCTGATTCCGATCTCAAGGATCTTGGTGTTCACACCGAGATGTACGTAGATGCTTTCGTCAAGCTCGCTGAGAAAGGTATCATCACCAACAGAAAGAAGACACTGAATCCGGGACGTCAGGTATACGGCTTCGCTTCCGGTTCTCAGTTCATGTTCGACTACATCGACAACAACCCGCAGTGCATGATCGCACCGATCGACTATGTCAACGATGCCTTCGTCATTGCACAGCATGACAACATGATGTCCATCAACAACATCGTTGATATCGACTTCTTCGGTCAGGTCAACGGTGAGTCCAGCGGTATCCGTCAGATCTCCGGTTCAGGCGGACAGCTCGACTATGTTCTTGGTGCTTACCTGTCCAAGGGCGGTAAGAGCTTCCTTTGCTGCTCTTCTACCTTCAAAGATAAGAAGGGTGTTATGCACTCCCGTATTGTACCTACTCTCAAGCCAGGTTCAACCTGCACTGACTGCCGTGCGAATACACAGTATGTTGTTACCGAGTATGGTATGGTTAACCTCAAGGGTGCTTCTCTGTGCGAACGTGCAGAGCGCCTGATCAGCATCGCTCATCCGGATTTCCGTGATGAACTCATCAAAGAAGCGGATAAGATGGGTCTCTGGAGACCAAGCAACCGCAGATAATATTTGCCATAAGATTACGGCTGTTCCTTATCATAAGGAACAGCCGTTTTTTTCATGCGCTGATCTGCGGCGCCGCCGCATCCAGCCTCCCGATCGCCCAGGCGATCATTTCTCTGACCATCTCATCTTCTTCTGTTTTCTCCGCCCTGTGCAGCGCCGGCAGATATTTCGGGTCGCCGCTGTTGCCCATGACCAGCGCCGCATTCCTGCGGAAATACCGGTAATCGTGAATATAGTTGAACATGATCGGCTGTACGGTCTCCCGGTAATAATCGTCATCGAGGAAAAGCAGCTTTTCCGGGTCAAATTTCTCCGCAATCATCTCCAGCAGCGGATCCTTCCTTCCGTGCACCTTCATATCCTCAAGTGCCGCCTTGTTGCGCGGGCAGACCTCCTGGCAGATATCACAGCCATGGAAATGCATGCCGATGGCCGGCCTGATCTCCTCCGGAATCACCGGGGAAACGCCCTTTTCGTCCTGTCTGAACCAGTTGTTGAAACCGACGCAGCGCTGCGGATGCAGGTGAAAAGGTTCGGCAATGGCCTGCGTCGGACAGGCATCGAGGCAGAGCCGGCAGCCCTCGGGACAGCCGTTAAAGCGGATCGGCTTATCCGGCGCAAGGTCCGCATCCGTCACAATCGAGCTCAGGATGATGAAGGAGCCGTACCGGCCGGCATAGGCAAAATTATTTCTTCCATAAGTGATGGTCCCGGCCCTGCGCCCGACGCTTCTGTCCGGCAGAACCGCCTCTTCATAAATCCGGATGCCAAGACTTTTGATATAGTCCTTCAGCAGCTGCAGCCGGGCGCCGTTAATATTGGTCACAGGCGGTCCGTAGCACCTGCCGAGATAGGCGCGGCCGATATAAGGCAGCAGCTTTTCCGGATAATGGATGCCGGAATAGCTGTATACTACGGAAATAATCGACTTTGCCCCGGGATACCTCTCCTGCAGATGCGTATTCTGCACAATCTGCCGCTTATCGTGCATCAGGAATTCATAATCCGGTCTGGACGTCACATCCTGAAAATATTCCGGAAAATCATCGGCCGATGCGACACCGGCGCGTACATAACCGAGTTCGAGTGCTTTCTGCAAAATTGCTGCTTTCTGATCCATGATACTCCTTTCTGTGACCTCTTTATCTGTGTATATGCACACATAAGGGTATGAAAAACAGTCTGTTCCTCACAGCCTGTTTAAAACCGCAAGGACCTGCTCGATGCTGTCCCTGCCTGCCTTCTCCTCAATCTCTTCCTGCGCCTGCTGCCAGAGCGGCATCGCCTGCGCCAGCAGACTCTTCCCGTCCGGCGTCAGCTGCAGAATCCTGCTTCGTTCCTTTTTGCCGGACACATCCTCGATCAGCCCCCGCTCTTCCAGCGGCCGGAGCATGCGAACCAGCGATGTCCGTTCCAGATCCGTCTTCTGCGACAGATCGCTGAGACTGCACTTTCCGAGCCGGTCTGTATTGCGCAGAATGGAAAACTGGCTGATAGTAAGCTGCACAGGTTCGAGCGCCCGGTCGTACAGCGCCATCAGGCGGCGGGAGGCTTTACGTATGCTGATGCAGTAACATGGCATATCCTTCTTCATTGCGTCCTCCTTATCTGTGTATATACACATACTACCTGTTCTGCTTCCATCTGTCAAGAAAAAAGTTCCCGCCGCCAGGGCAGGAACTTTTCCATAAAGTATCGCAGGCAGCGGAAATTTTTCCGCCGGTTATTTCAGGTAAAGGAACGAGCCGAAGACGCCGCGTCTGCCGTGGCTGGCTCTGTGGGAAAACAGCAGGTCCGGGTTGCAGCAGGTGCAGATATCGGTCACCGCGATATTTTCCGGCTTCACACCTGCCTCCTCGAGCACGATCCGGTTGCTCTGCCAGAGATCGAGCTGATAGTGTCCGTTGTGCTTATCAATCAGGATCTCCTCTTCATGGCCGGCAAACTCCTTTTTAAACCGGTCGGCGACGTCCTCGCTGATCTCATAGCAGTCCTGACAGATCGACGGGGCGATGGCGCAGATCATGTCCGCCGGCTCCGTCCCGTAGTTCGCCTGCATTTTCCGGATGGCCTCACGGCTGATCCGGCCGACCGTACCCCTCCAGCCGGAATGCACAAGACCGATCGCACGGCGCACAGGGTCTACCAGAAAGACCGGCACGCAGTCCGCTGTGAAAATCGAAAGGACAAGGCCCGGCACGTTGGTCACCAGACCGTCTACATCGGTGTAATCACGCGGCCTCGTGACGCCCTTGCCCGCATCCGCTTCTGTCACGGTACGCACATTGACGGTGTGCGTCTGATCCGAGAGCACAAACTGATCCGGCCGGACATGCAGCGCCTGCGCCGTGATTTCAAAATTCTTCTGTACGTTCTCATCCGGGTCGCCAAGACCCGTCTTCAGATTCAGGGAACGGAAATACCCCTCACTGACGCCGCCGAGCCTCGTCGTCACGGCATGGCCGATCATATCCAGCTGCGAAAGCCGCGGGAAAGTGAGAACGGGGATGTTCCGTTCTTCCACCTGCATGGGCATTTCCGAAGGTTTTCTGATAAATTCCATATAATTTCCTCCATTAATAAGGACTGATGTTATGCCTGCGCTTCCGGCAGCACCTTGCTCTCCCACCGGCTGCGTTTCAGATAAACTGTCATGATGATATTGCGGACAAGCCAGCCGGCCGGGCAGCCGAGCGACACCAGCTCCGCCGTATACATGATATGCGAAATCACCAGCAGATAGAGCTGACGGAATACGACAAATGAAAAGATCATGATGAACGTCGGTTCCTTTGCGTCACCGATGCCGCTGAGCACGGCGGCGTATACCTGATTGCCGGCGCAAAGCACATCAAACAGGCAGTTCAGATGAATGTACAGCGTACCGTATTCCACAACAGCTGCCTCGCTGTTAAATAATTGTACCACTTCCGGGGCAAAAATAAATTCCAGAATACAGATCACCAGTATTTTCCTCGTCATGGCCCGATCCAGCTTCATTTCCTTCCAGGTAATGCTGTAATCATCCGGACTGCAAAAAAGCACGTACAGTCCCATAAACGAAGAGACAAACTGCGCAATCACGGTCGCCGGCATGGCGCCCGTGACGGCGCCGAGGGCATCCGAACCCACGAAGCGTCCCACGGCAATGCTGTCCACCGTGTTATACAGCTGCTGAAAAATATTTCCGACCAGAAACGGCAGTGAAAAGAGCATCAGTTCCTTAAGGATCGGTCCTGTGTCATATCCTTTGCACCAGCTGTCCTTATTTTCCTTTCCCCTTTTCTGCAAAAAATCCGCCTGCCCGAAGACAAGCGGATATATTATAGCATAGATTAAACTGTATACAGCAATTATTCCGACCGCAGCGCCGCCACCGGATCGCTCTTTGCCGCCTTCGAAGCCGGCCAGAGACCGGAGACGCAGCTCAGAATGACGCTCAGTACAATCAGCTTCAGTGCCCTTGGATACGACAGGAACGCGGAAATATTTTCGACGTCCGCGACGTGCCGGATGATCACATTGACCAGCGGCAGCAGCGCATAGGTGATGCCAACGCCCATGAAGCCGGACAGCAGGCCGATGATAAAGGTTTCCGCATTGAAAATCTCGGACACATTGTGTTTCGAGGCGCCGATCGCACGCAGAATACCGATCTCCTTGCGCCGCTCGAGCACACTGATGTAGGTGATGACGCCGATCATGATCGACGAAACAACCAACGATATCGCTACGAAGGCGATGATCACCTTGCTGATGGTATTGACGATCGTCGACAGCGAATCCATCAGGACGCCGACCATGTCGCTGTAGGATATTTTCTTATCCGGCTCGCCGGCTTTTTCCGCATCCTCATTATAATCGGCGATGATCTGCAGGATGTCCGACTTCGCATCAAAATTCTTCGGATAAATCAGGATCTGATACGGATCGCCGACATCGGCATAATCCAGCTTCGCCAGATTGTTTTCGAGCGAATCCTCATCGGAGCCGCTCAGGATCTGCTGCAGAAGCGACCGGATCTGCGCCGCGCTCAGATTCGTACTGATCAGCGAAGAAAGGGCGGACGGATCCATGTCGAAAAGATCGGCAAAGCTGCCGGTCATCGAAGACACCGCCGACTCCATCTGCGCGGTGATCTGCGTGCCCAGTTCGCTCATGGCAGAGGTCATGGCACTTTGCAGCTGCGAACCGATGTCAGATGCCAGACCGCTCATGGTCTGCGAGATCATATCCTGCATCTGCTGCTGCAGCCGGTCCGTATTGACCGCGCTGGCGATGGTGTCTGTGATCAGCTGCTGCCCCTCCTGCGTATTCAGATACGCCGTAAAAGAAGAACCGATCTTCGTCAGATCCGGCTTCCCGTTGGCCTGCGCATAGGCGGTATAGCCGTCGGCCAGCGCTGACGCCAGGGCCTGTGCCTGTTCATCGCTGATCTGCATGTTCTGAATGCTCGATTCAATCTCCGAAAGGTCCGCTGCCAAAAGCGCCTGTGCCTGCGGTGACTGCAGGTACTGCGTCATATACTCTCCCATCTGCGACGGGTCGGTCATGCCGTTCTCATCCGCATAATCCTTAAACCCGGCAAGGAACTGCTCCATCATCTGCTGCAGCTGCTCCTGCGTAATCAGCTTGTCAGCATTTTCCGAAATGATCTGCTGCAGCTGCGTCCGGACAATGGACTGCGCATCAGACGACCGCAGATACTCTGACACGGCTGTCGGCAGATTCTGGTAATCCGTCGACGGGTCGGCGGCGGCATACGCCAGATAGCCGTTCATGACATTTTCAGACAGCGTCTGCAGGTCCTCCTGCGAAATATTCACCTCGATCTGACTCAGCAGATCCGCGATTTCCTCCGATGACATAGACGGCATCGCCGCACTCAGATCCTGCGCGCTCAGCAGATCGCCGAGATTCAGCCCGGACAGATCGATGCTGCCGAAAGCATCCGTCAGCGCACTGGTGTCGATCGAATCCGCATTCAGGGAAAAAGCATCGGCCAGCGCATCCTGATTGATGGTAAAAAGATCGGCAAAATTAATATCCTCATCTCCGCTGCCGAAGCTCTTGCCGGTAAAAATATTCCGGTCCGGCTGCGACAGCTGCGCCTGTACGGCATCTTTGTTCTTCGCCTGCTGTATTGCCTCCAGGTTCAGATCATAAGAATATTTGATGCCGCTGCCAAGCATGGCCGCGGTCGAATTTTTCTTCGGCTGCACAACCCCGACAATCGTCAGGTCTTCCCCGTTTTCAACCAGAGAGCGCATATATTCCTCGTCGTCCTTCTGTGAAATCCAGAGGTCATGCTCCTCATCATAAGTGTAATAATCCGCGCTGCTGACCATTTTAAAGGTGATCCCGAGGAAATCCTCATAATCATAGGTCTCATCGTCATCGTCAACCGTAAAATTCCGCTGATTGATATAGGCGTCGATATAGGAATCCAGCTGCTCAGGGTCCTTTACGCCCATGTCATACAGGACAAGATCGCTGACCGCCGAATCCTGCGTCAGAACGAGAACCAGCTCATTGGCCTTCTTCGGCCAGCGCCCTGCCTTGACATCGTACTGGTCGCGGTAGAGCTCTTCGTCCTGCGGCATGGCCGAAAAAACGTTGACATCCATCATGGAAATCATGCTGCCGGAATTCGTCGTGGATGAGCCCATCCCCATGCTGCTGAGGATCTGATCCGGATTGACCTGGCGGTATTGATCCCCGCTCACCTGATAGATCTGCGGTGTGATGTTGTAATTGTATTCTATGGCATCCGCATGTTTTTCGATGCCGCTCTTTCCCGAATCAATAAAGGTTTTGAACGAGGCCAGATCATTGAAGGAGGCGTCGCTGAGGTAGCTGCTGACCAGCTTGCGGACATGAACCTTGTCCTCTGTCTCCTTCCTGCTCTCTTCCCCCTCCCCACTGATCTCATCGATCGTCGAGGAGACGTCGTAGCTTGTCTTGTCGAGCTCGATCGGATATTATGACAGCGCCACCTTCTCCGAATCATCGATATAGCCCATGACGCCGCCCTGCAGCGCCATCACGAGTGCGATGCCGATGATGCCGATCGAGCCGGCAAAGGCGACCAGCAGCGTACGGGCTTTTTTCGTGCGCAGGTTGTTGAAGCTGAGCGAGAGCGCCGTGCCGAAATTCATGGCCGCACGCCCGAAATTGCGGTGCTGCGGCGGCTCAGCTGCCGGTTCCGGTTCGTAGGGATCGGAATCATCGGTGATCCGGCCGTCCCTTAAATTGACAATCCGGGTCGCGTACTGATAGGCAAGGTCCGGATTGTGGGTAACCATGACAATCAGGCGGTCTTTGGAAACTTCTTTGAGCAGTTCCATGACCTGCAGGCTCGTGTCGCTGTCGAGCGCGCCGGTCGGCTCATCGGCCAGCAGGATCTCCGGATTGTTGACGAGCGCCCGCGCAATCGCCACTCTCTGCATCTGCCCGCCGGAGAGCTGGTTCGGCTTCTTGTTCAGATGCGCACCCAGCCCGACTCTCTCCAGCGCATCGGCTGCCCGCCGCCTGCGCTCGCTGCCGGTGATGCCGGAAATCGTGAGCGCCAGCTCTACATTGGACAAGACCGTCTGGTGCTCGATCAGGTTATAACTCTGAAAAACAAAGCCTACCGAATGATTGCGGTAGGAATCCCAGTCGCGGTCCGTGTATTCATTGGTTGAAACACCGTTGATGATCAGGTCGCCGCTGTCGTAGCGGTCCAGACCGCCGATCACGTTCAGCAGCGTCGTCTTGCCGGACCCGGAAGGCCCGAGAATCGCGACAAACTCGCTGTCGCGCAGGCTGATGCTGACATGATCCAGTGCCTGCTGCACAGCCGCCTCTGTCCGATAGGCTTTGCATATATCGGTAAGCTGAAGCATTTTACCATCGCTTTCTGTAAAGATTCCGGGCGGTCTGCGCCCGGTCAGAAGTTTACATAATTATACCATAAATCAAAACGCCGATAAATTGACAATCGGCCGCATATGACGCCTGTCAGAAAAGGGCGGCCCTGTGCGTCGCACAAAGCCGCCCTTCCGGTTCTGTTATTTATTCAACTGTATTGATCAGGGAGCCGATCTCCTCGATCCGGCATTCCACGACATCGCCTTTCTTCAGAAATGTCGGCGGGTCCATGCCCATGCCGACGCCCTTCGGCGTACCGGTAATGATGATCGTGCCGGCCTTGAGCGTCATGCCCTGGCTCAGCTCGGTCACAATCCGGTTGATGTCAAAAATCATCTGATCGGTGCAGGAATCCTGCCGCAGCTGCCCGTTCACATAGGTCTGCAGCTTAAGCTTTGGCGGATAGGCAACCTCTTTCGCCGTGATAATGCACGGTCCCATCGGTGTAAAGCCGTCCAGGCTCTTTCCCAGGTACCACTGCGTGTGCCTTGTCTGCAGATCCCGCGCGCTCACATCGTTGCAGATCGTATAGCCGAAAATGTATTTCCTCAGCTTTTCCGGCTTATCCAGATGGAGCTTATGGATATCCCTGTTCAGAATCACCGCCAGCTCGCATTCGTAATCCAGCTTCTGCGTGACATCCTCGTGCGCGGGAATCGGCTCGCCGCTGCCCTGCACGTAATTCGCGCGCTTTGCAAAATAGACCGGATACTCCGGATCCTTTGTCGTAAACGCCTCCCTGGAATAGCCGGCCGCTTCGTCCGAATGGGCGCGATAATTCAGGCCCAGACAGATCACATCCTGCCGCGGAACCGGTATCGGCGCCAGAATCTTCACGGAAGCCGGATCGATCCGGTATGCCGGATGGTCGGTCTGCGCCGTGTGCCACTCGAGATCGTCCAGATCCCGCAGGGATGCACGCTCGATCAGATCATTCATATCTGTACAGGGAAAACCGAATTCCGAAATCGGGCCGATCTTTCCGTTCAGTCTGTTGACCGCCCCGACTGTCTCCCTGCCATCCGCATCCATATACGTTACCAGTCGCATAACTACTCATCTCCTGTATATTTTTTATAAATCAGAGCATCTGCGCGATCAGCCGGAGAATCATCTGTCCGAACCGAAGCCGCGTGCTTCGGCCTGTTCTGTACGTCTCCGTCACATCACGGCACTCGGCGAACATATTCTCAAAATCGGCCTTCGTATCCTTCACGGCCTTTTTGCCAACGTACAGGCAGCCGTCTTCAAAGTGATGGTAAAGGCTCCGGTAATCGAGATTGATCGTCCCGCAGACCGCCGCCGTATCGTCTGTCACGCACATCTTGCAGTGGCAGAAACCCGGCGTATACTCATAGATTTTCACACCGTTCCTTACAAGACTGTTATAGTACGATCTCGTCACACTGTAAATGATTTTTTTATCCGGGATGCCCGGCGTGATAATCCGGACATCGACGCCTTTCTTAGCCGCCAGACCCAGTGCGTGAATCATCTCGTCTGTGATGATCAGATACGGTGTCACATACCAGATATAGCGGTGGGCAC
Organism: uncultured Eubacteriales bacterium; assembly: GCA_900314775.1. Classification (GTDB taxonomy): domain Bacteria; phylum Bacillota; class Clostridia; order Lachnospirales; family Lachnospiraceae; genus UBA2912. The sequence continues at coordinate 34,927 of OMWM01000004.1, forward strand.
TGTAGGCAAGGCTGATATAGACCTCCTCGCCGACATGTTCGTTGTCCATCGGCGTATCCGCATAGGGCTGCACAAAACCGTCCGCCCCCGGCAGCGGCTGCACTTCCGGCAGATACTGTGCATAGCTGACATCATCAATATCATTGTCGCGGACCGCATTCCACATCTCCAGAAACGTTACCGTAAAGCTCTTTACGGCTTCGCCGAGGACCTCGACACCGGTATCCTTCCAGAATCCGTAAGGATGCGTGATATTGAAATATTCATCGGCCAGATTATAGCCGCCGGTAAACGCCGCCTTGCCGTCCGTGATCATCATCTTTCTGTGATCGCGGTTATCGCGGAAAGCGCTGAAACCAGGCATAAAGGTATTAAATACCCGGCACCGGATGCCGCAGGCCTCCATACGTTTTGTAAAATCGGTCGTCATGTACCGCATGCTGCCGATATCATCGTAAATCACACGGACTTCCACGCCCTGCTCTGCTTTCCTCTTCAGGATTTCCAGCAGGGAGTTCCAGATTTCGCCCTCCTCGATGGCGTAGTATTCAATAAAAATAAAATCCTGCGCCCGCTCGAGTGCTTCCTTCTGCACCTTGAGCTCATCGGCGGCCGAACTGAAATACCGCACCCGCGAATTGCTGTAGACCGGATAGCCGCTGTAATGCACGAGATAATCAGCGGTGCCGCCGAGCGGTACATATTTCTTCTTGAAATCCGCCAGGTCTTTCCTGCGGTCTTCGTTCTGCAGCATCGGCAGCAGTACGGCATCGATATCGCGGTAGCGCCGGCGCATTCTGATCTCCGACAGACTGTACCGGGTCAGCAGGTACATCGTCATGCCCGGCAGCGGAAATGCCATGATCAGAATGATCCACGGCATTTTCATGCTGGCTGTATTGTGCTGGGAATAAATCCACAGAACCATGACAACGGCGAGTGCCTTGAGCATATAGTCCAGCCACCACACCTGCCTGGTGATATAGCTGACAGCAAAGACAATCGCCACGATCTCCGCAATCGTGATTACAATAGAGATCACGAAGCGGAACACGCCCTTTTTCACTTGCGGTTTTCTTCTATCTTTTTCTGTCATTTGATCTGTTCCTGCTCCTTTTCCTGCCGTGTCTGATTTTACGCGGCGGTATCAGACAGTCGGCGCCGAATCCGATCAGATCTTTTCTCCCTGCCCTCAGAAGTGCTTCTTTCACAAGATCATAATTCTCTTCATCCCGGAACTGGATCAGGGCACGCTGCATGGCCTTTTCATGCGGATCCGAGGCCACATAGACGCGGGACATATCCCGCGGGTCAATGCCTGTCCAGTACATGCAGGTGGAAATCGTCCCCGGTGTCGGGTAAAAATCCTGCACCTGCCTTGGATTGATGCCTGTCTTCTTCTCGTACTCTGCCAGCGCGATGGCATCCTGCAGCGTACTGCCCGGATGGGAGGACATCAGATAAGGCACCACGTACTGATTCATCCCCAGTTCCCGGTTTACCCGGTCAAATTCCCGAAGGAATGCATTATATGTCTTCACGCCCGGCTTGCCCATGCGGCGCAGCACGTTGTCCGATACGTGCTCCGGTGCCGTCCGGAGCTGACCGCTCACGTGGTACCGGCACAGTTCTTTCAGAAAGCGCCGGTTTTTATCCGCCATCAGATAATCAAACCGGAAGCCGGAACGCACGAACACCTTCTTCACGCCCGGCAGCGCGCGCAGCTTGCGCAGAAGCTCCAGATAATCGCTGTGGTCCACCTCAAGATGCGGACACGGCTGCGGAAAAAGGCACTGCCTTCCGGGGCAGGCGCCCTTAGTCAGCTGCTTTTTGCATGCCGGCTGCCGGAATTCCGCCGTCGGTCCGCCGACGTCGGAGATATAGCCTTTGAAATCCGGATCCTGCAGGAAGCCCCTGGCCTCTTCTATCAGGGATTCATGGCTGCGCGCCTGCACGATCCGCCCTTCGTGAAAGGTCAGCGCACAGAAGCTGCAGCCGCCAAAGCACCCCCGGTTGGATGTCAGGCTGAATTTTACCTCGTCCAGAGCCGGTACGCCGCCTTCTTTGTCATACATCGGGTGCGCCCGGCGCGTATACGGCAGCGCGTAGACATCATCGAGCTCCATCGTGGTGAGCGGCCGCGAAGGCGGGTTCTGCACGACAAAGAGCTTGCCGTCATATGCCTCGTAAAGGCGCCTGCCGGAATACGGGTCCGCATTGCGGTACTGCAGGCCAACACTCTCCGCGCAGGCCCGCTTATCGTCCCGGACAGCCTCGAAATCCGGAAGCCGGATGGCATCGTATATGTCCTCTTCATTTCTCGTCTTATAGACCGTGCCGTCGATAAATGTAATATCGGAAACGGCGAGGCCGCTGTCTAAAGCCTCCGCGATCTCCACGATGCTGCGCTCACCCATGCCGTAGGAAATCAGGTCGGCGCCGGAATCCAGCAGAATCGAGCGCCGTATTTTATTATCCCAGTAGTCATAATGGCTGAGCCGGCGCAGGCTCGCCTCGATGCCGCCGATAATGATCGGTGTATTCCGGTGCAGCCTGCGGATCATGTTGCAGTAGACGATGACGGCGCGGTCCGGCCGCCTGCCCATCGCGCCGCCCGGGCTGTACGCATCCCTGCCGCGATGTTTGCCGGCAACCGTGTAGTGATTCACCATCGAATCCATATTGCCGGCCGAAACAAGAAAGGCCAGCCGCGGCGTGCCGAAGACGTCGATACTGTGCGGATCATGCCAGTCCGGCTGACAGATCATGCCGACGCTGTATCCCCGGTCTTCCAGCACGCGGCTGATGATCGCACTGCCGAAGCTCGGATGATCCACATAGGCATCCCCGCAAACATAGACAAAATCCGGCTGCGAGATGCCGCGCGCCTCCATCTCCTGCCGCGTCACCGGCAGAAATCCATCTGTATTACCCGTACTCATCATATCCGCCGTCTTTCCTCTACCAGCTGCAGAAATCTCTGATCTTCCTGTCCGTCTCCTCGCGGTTTTTCAGCGGTGACTTCAGGCTCAGAGAAGCCACAATCGAATTGCCTGAATAGTCGCCGAGAATCTTTCTGGAAAGCTTGTTCATCATGCCGTAGGCATTGCCGCCGGCACTGCAGCCGATAAAATATACCTTCTTGTTCTTAAAAGGATACGTGTCCAGAAATTCCCCGACGGCAGGCGGGTAAGTGGCCGCCCAGACCGGACAGGCAATAAATATCGTATCGTATTCATCGTAATTGAGCTCAATCTGCTGCAGACCGACCTTCTCATGCCGGAGCGCGCTCTTCCCGCCGATGGCGAATTTCTTAATGCCCTCGTGCGGCGGCTCCGAGAGCGGGTGCAGCCGGATGGTTCTCTTTATATCAATTGTCTCCGCCAGTTTTCTGGCGACATATTCTGTATTCCCTTCGAATGAATAATAAACCAGCAGTATGTTGTTATCCATTTAATTTTTATCCTCTTTTCGTGTGTTCCTGTCACAATATCATTTTATCGGTCAATCCGTCAACCGGCACAGTCTCTCTGCGAGGCAGTCTCCTGTGCCTCTTCAATACTCTGCGCGATCCGGTCGGCCGCTTCCTCGATGCGGCTGCTGTCGATGGCGGAGTAATTGACAATGAAGACATGCTCCATCTCCGGTTTTTTCTTCACATAGTAGTCAGAAATGCTGGCAATATGAATGCCATGTCTGGCTAAAATCTTCTTCATCTCGCTGTCAGGCAGCGATGTGTCGATCCGCAGAAGAAAATGCAGACCGGCGCCTTCTTCAATAATATGCATCCTCTGCGCGGCCCGGCATCCGCGGATCGCATCAAAAAAGCGTTTCCGTTTCCGGCGGTAATAGACACGCATCCGGTTCAGATGCCGCTCAAAATGGCCGTCTTCGATAAATTCCGCCAGCGTCAGCTGTTCGAAATTGGACACCGTACAGCTCAGAAATCCCAGTTTATCATAAAACTGCTTCAAAAGGGGCTTCGGCAGGACCATATAGCTCAGCCGAAGCGTCGGGCAGAGGCTCTTGGAAAATGTATTGATGTAGATGACCCTGCCGCCGGCATCCATGCTGGCCAGTGACGGCAGCGGACGCCCTGAAAAACGGAATTCGCTGTCGTAGTCATCCTCGATAATATAGCGCGAACTGTCCTCAGATGCCCAGCTGAGCAGTTCATAGCGCCGTCTCGCCGGCATCGCGATACCGGTCGGGAACTGGTGGGAAGGACTCACATGGACCAGAGAGGCATCCGCGTCCCGAAGTTCGCTGATCCGGATGCCGTCACGGTCGATGCCCGCATGCACGCAGCGTGCGCCGTTGCTCATGTAGATCTTCTCTATTTTCGGATATCCCGGGTCCTCCAGGCAGACAACCGTGTCTGCGCCGAAAAAACGTACGAGAAGCCCGTACAGATATTCCGTGCCGGAACCGATGATGATCTGACGCGGACTGACCTTGAGTCCGCGGAAATCGGCAAGGTGGCGGCTGATCTGCTGCCGCAGGATCATGCAGCCGCCCGCATCCGGTTTTTTCAGCAGTTCATCCTTCTTATCACGCATGACCTGCTGACTTGTCTTCAGCCAGATCCGGAACGGAAACGCATCCGCGTCGGCACCGCTCGCCAGAAAATCCGCAAAATACGCGGGTCCCTGGTCATCATCCTCCTCAGCCGGCGCTGCCGTATCCATCTGCGCCTTCGGTGCCAGACCGATCGGCGATACATAATAGCCGCTGCGCGCCTTTGAGTAAATATACCCCTCCGCCAGCAGCTGACTGTAGGCATTCTCCACCGTGATCACGCTGACGCCCAGATGCGCCGCCAGCATACGCTTGGAAGGCAGTTTCTCATCCGCCTGCAGATTGCCCTTCAGAATATCTGTTTTGATACATTTATAAAGGTAATCATACAGTGAATCACCGCCTGTATCTTCAAATGAATAAGACAGCATGAAAGCCTCCCCCTTTGGTATTGCCGCGGCATAAAATTACCTGACATCTGATATGTTCAGTTTTATTATATTCTATCTGTATACAGCAGGCAACCGGAAAAGGCGATTTTGCGCCCCCGTCTGCCGCAAGGAATACTTGACAATTAACCGGCGCAAGGCCATAATATAAAAACAGAGAGTGGCAGAGACGTCCCGGAGGGCGTTTATTTCTGCCGTTTTTCTTTATTATTCTGAATTTATGGAGGAAATGAATAAATGTGTGGAATTGTTGGTTATGTCGGACCGCAGCAGGCCGGCAGAATCCTGCTGGACGGACTGTCCAAGCTTGAATACCGCGGTTACGATTCCGCCGGTATCGCAGTCCGTGACAATGACAGACCGATCGAGATCGTAAAGGCCAAGGGCCGTCTCAAGGTGCTTGCCGAGAAGACCAATAACGGCGACGCCCTCAGGGGCACTACCGGTATCGGCCACACCCGCTGGGCCACCCACGGTGAGCCGTCTGTCACCAATGCGCATCCGCATCACAGCAACGACAGCTCGGTTGTCGCCGTACACAACGGTATCATCGAGAACTATCAGGAAATCCGCGACAAGCTGACGAGACATAATTATACTTTCTATTCGGAGACCGATACGGAAGCCTTCGTCAACCTGATCGATTATTACTATAAGAAATACAGCATGGGACCGATTGATGCGATTTCCAAGGCAATGGTCCGCGTTCGGGGCTCCTATGCGATCGCTGTTCTTTTTAAGGATTATCCGAACGAGATCTACGCAGCCCGCAAGGACAACCCGATGATCATCGGCGTCAAGGACGGCGCGTCCTACCTGGCTTCCGATGTACCGGCTATTCTCAACTACACGAGAAATATCTATTACATCGATAATCTGGAAATCGCGCGTCTGACACCGGGTGAAGTACATTTCTTTAATATCGACGGCGATGAAGTGGAGAAGGAGTCTGTCGAGATCAAGTGGGATGCGAAGGCCGCCGAGAAGAACGGCTACGAGCATTTCATGATCAAGGAAATTCACGAACAGCCGCAGGCCGTAAGGGACACGATCAATTCTCTTGTCAAGGATGACAAGATTGATTTTACAGAAGCCGGCCTGACCGATGAGATCATCGGAAAGATCAACCGCATCTACATTGTATCCTGCGGCTCTTCCTATCACGTCGGTGTCGCGGCGCGCTATAATATCGAGAAGCTGGCCGGAATCCCGGTGCATGTGGAACTGGCATCGGAATTCCGCTACCGCAGCATGCCGATGGATCCGGAATCGCTGTTCATTGTCATCAGCCAGTCCGGTGAGACCGCCGATACGCTCGCGGCGCTCCGCCTTGCGAAGGAACAGGGACTCAGCACACTTGCGATCGTCAATGTCGTCGGCAGCACCATCGCCCGTGAGGCAGATCATGTCATCTATACGATGGCCGGCCCGGAGATCGCCGTCGCGACGACCAAGGCATACAGCGCACAGCTGATCGTCACCTACCTGATTGCGATTCAGTTCGCCCTGGTACGCGGCAGAATCGATGAGGAACGCTATACTGCCCTGCTCACCGAGATGCAGACGTTGCCGAAGAAGATCACCCGTATCTTCGAGGATACGGAGCGGATCCAGTGGTTTGCCGCCAAGCATTCCAATGACAAGGACATCTTCTTCATCGGCCGCGGTCTTGACTACGGCATCAGCATGGAAGGCAGCCTGAAGCTGAAGGAAGTCAGCTACATCCACTCGGAAGCAACGGCAGCCGGCGAGCTCAAGCACGGTACCATCAGTCTGATTGAGAACGGCACGCTCGTCGTCGGCATTCTCACTCAAAATGAGCTGATCGAGAAGATGCTCAGCAATATGGAAGAGGTCAAGAGCCGCGGTGCCTACGTTCTCGGACTGACCACCTACGGCAACTACAAGACTGAGGATGTGGCCGATTTCACGGTCTATATCCCTCGTACAGAAGAGATGTTCACGCCGAGTCTTGCCATTATCCCTCTGCAGCTGCTGGCTTACTACATCAGCGTATCAAGAGGTCTCGACGTCGACAAGCCGAGAAACCTCGCCAAGAGCGTAACCGTAGAATAAAAATAACCGGTCTTCCTGCCGCATGGCAGCAGTAAACCGGTTTGTTCTCCTGTTTTGTGCTCTGCAGTTTCCCATAGCGGACTGCAGGGCACTTTTTATTTTATCTGCGCGGTTCAAAATCCACAATGGTAACGATGCCGTCTGCACTGCGGAAACGTACGTTCCACTGTCCGTAAAACATACCGTAGACGCGGTCCGGATCGCTCTGGTAGCCCGGCTTCGGGTCCTGCGCGAGGATTTCATCAAGAGCCGCACGCTGCCGCGCTGTCATCTCCGCCGGATACGGGACCGCCGCCTCGACGCGGCACCGGACATCCCCGCCGGCTGAGGAAAACCCCTTCTGCGCCTCCGGGAAAGCATCCGCATACGGCACATACGGCTTGATATCGAGAATCGGCGTTCCGTTCATGAGATCGGCACCGGATACCCACAGGACCGGCCCCGGACCGCCCGCAGGCTCATACCGCTCCAGTTTCACGCAGGACAGCCCGATCGGGTTCGGTCGGAAAGGCGCCCGCGTCGCAAAAACGCCCTTGCGCACATTGCCGCCCAGTTTCGGCGGCCGCACGGTCGGCGTCCAGCCCTGTCCTATGTGATCCGAGAAAACCCACATCAGCCACAGACGGTCATATTCATTGATGCCGCGGAAGGCCTCCTCCTGCCGGCACTGCGGTTCCATCACTATCCTGGACAGCAGATCCGCTGCCAGGCCGCTCTGCCGCGGAATCCCGAATGTGCCCGTATAATCGTTGTATATATGGCCGATCGCCTGAAATTCAAATATCTTATCTGTATTCATCGATAATTTCCCCGATCTCCTCCAGGCTGCCGGCAAAATAAATCCTCTTCTGCCGGCGCTCATCAGAAAAGCCTTCCCGCTTCATCTTCTCCAGAAGACCTTTCATCTCCTCGTAATATCCGTTCAGATTAAAGAAAATGCAGGGCTTGCTCCACATGCCCAGTGCACAGGCCGACATGATCTCCGAGATCTCTTCGAGCGTCCCCGTGCCGCCCGGAAATGCGATAAAGGCATCGCCGAGTTCCTGCATCTTCTGTTTGCGCTGCGTCATATCTTCGGTCACAATCAGTCTGCTGATGCCCTCGTGCTGATACTCCCGCCGCACAAACATCTCCGGTTCCACGCCGATGACCTGCGCGCCCTCTTCCAGCGCCCCGTCGGCAAGTTTTCCCATCAGGCCGGTCCGGCTGCCGCCGTAGACAAGCGTGTCGCCGCGCCGGCCGATCAGGCGGCCCAGCTCTGCGGCCGTCTCGCCGTAAACGGGAGAACGCCCCGGATTCGCCCCAAGATAAACCGTAATATTCATGATCCTCTTATCCTCGCTGCGCCGTTCTATTGACATAAAACGGCAAATGATGTATAAATTTTACAGGCCATTGGTTGACCAATGGCCTGCAGGGTGGGCAGGCCGCCATTTCCATATGCCATACCCCCATGGCAGACCTTCTTCGTACGGCCAGCCTGCCCGAATTGCGCCGGTATATCCCTTATACCGGCGTTTTTCATATCTTATTCCAGTCCCGCCGTCTCATCCAGACCGAGCATGATATTCATATTCTGCACCGCCGCACCGGAAGCACCCTTGCCGAGGTTGTCGAACAGTGCCGTCACGCTCGTCTGTTCTTCATGGCCGCATACGATAATCTGCAGCCGGTTCGTCCCCGCAAGACTGTTCGCGTAGATCGTACTTTCATTAGAACCAAACGGCAGCACTTCCACGAAATGCTCATCCCTGTAATATTCATGCAGCGCCTCACAGATATCCGCTGCCGACGGATGTCCGTTTAAAAGGCGGTTGTGCAGCATGATCGTGCCGGCCATGCCCTTGTAATAATCATCCACAACCGGCATAAATACCGGCGGATACGTCAGTCCGGTCATCTTCTGCATCTCCGGAATGTGTTTGTGTCTGAGTGAGAGCCCGTAGATACCCGGCGCACTCAGCGAAGCTGCCCGGTCAGGTGCTTCATAAGAGGCGATCATCTTCTTGCCGCCGCCGGAATAGCCGGTCAGCGAATAGCAGGTCAGCGGGTAATCCTTCGGCAGTATGCCCATGCGCACAAGCGGCGCCGCCGTCGAAATCAGGCCGGTCGCATGGCAGCCCGGATTGGCCACACGCCGCCCTGCCGCAATCGCACTGCGCTGCTCCTTCGACAGCTCCGGAAAACCGTATACCCATCCATCGCTGGTCCTGTGCGCCGTCGAAGCATCGATCACACGCACATCCGGATTGTCGATCAGGGAAACGGCATTGACCGCCTCCTTGTCCGGCAGGCACAGAAAAACGATGTCCGCCGCATTCAGATAGCGCTTTCTCTCCTCCACGTCATGCCGCTTGTCTTCATCAATCCGCAGAAGCTCCAGATCGCTGCGGGCGCCGATGCGCTCATAAATCTGAAGGCCGGTCGTTCCGCTCTGTCCGTCAATATATACTTTTGTTTTCATCATTTTGAACCTCATTTTCTTAAAATCATGCAGAAATATAATAGCACATACGAAAATATTTTTCTGCCTTTCTTTAAATGGGGAGACAAGCTCCGGAATTTGCGATTAATATGGATTATCTGTGGTCATTTTTCACAAAAAGCGCCCCGAATCCGGTTTTAAAGTGGTAAACAGGGTGATAGACATTGACAAATCTTAATAAATGTGAAATAATTTAGAAATGAAATTGAAACAGGGGCTGAATCAATTTTATTCAGGAGGTATTTTCGTTATGAAGCACAGCAAACAAATTGCTGGCCTTGCTGTCGCAGCTGCGATGACAGCTTCTTCCGTTTTCCCGGCATTTGCCGATACGACGAAGGAAGAAGTACAGCAGCAGATCTCTGATTATCAGAATCAGCAGGATGATCTCGAGCAGCAGCTCGCCGATCTGAAGCAGAATCAGAGTGACGCAGCCGCTTATCTTTCACAGCTTGACGGGATGATTGATAATTATCTCAGTGAGCTCGATACCGTAGAGCAGCAGATCAGTGAGACCAACGATCAGATCAGTGTAACCAAAGCTGATCTTCAGGCCGCTAAGGACGACGAAGCTGAACAGTACAATGCCCTCAAAGCCCGTATTCAGGCTATGTATGAATCGGGCGACCAGAATTATCTGGAGTTGTTCCTCGGCGAAGCCGATCTGAATGATACACTTAATAATTACGAGTACGTATCACAGATTAATACATATGACAGCAATCTTCTTCAGCAGCTGAAGGATACACGCCAGCAGATCGAAGACTACGAAGCAGATCTTGAAAATCAGCAGGCGATCCAAGAGCAGCAGGAAGAAGCTTATCAGGTAGAGATGGATTCTCTGCAGAAGATCGCTGATCAGAGACAGGAAGAGCTGGATTCACTGGGTGACCAGATCAATTCGCTCAACTATGATATTTCCACTGTTCAGGATAAGCTCGATGCACAGAAGACCGTTCTCGCGGATCTGAATTCAGCTGAACAGGCTGAAGAACAGGCAAGCGCAGCCAAGGCCGCTGCTGCCAGCAGTTCCTCTTCTTCCGCGGCACAGACCGTTTCCACATCGACCGCATCCTCAGGCAGTACGTCTTCCGGATCCGCTGCAGACACATCTTCCAGCAGTTCCTCTTCGCAGACGTCTTCCTCTGGCAGCTCATCTTCGGCGAGCTCCTCATCATCAGATACATCTTCTTCCAGCGGTTCATCCTACAGCGGAACGGTTCTTTCAAAGAGCCGCGGCTCTGTCATGGGACCATCCGGCAAGGAGACCTACTATAATCTGAACATGGGCGGCGTTGTCAGCATCATGCGAAGCCTCGGCTACAGTGCAGAAGAATATCCGTACTGGGTAAGAAGCGATGGATGCAAGATGCTGGGCAATTACATCATGGTTGCAGCCAACCTTAGCATCCGGCCGAAGGGTACCATCGTACAGACCAGCCTGGGCGCAGGTATTGTCTGCGACACCGGCGGATTTGCTTCCAGCAACGCTTATCAGCTTGATATTGCCACCAACTGGTAATCAGATAGAATGTAACGAAAAGACCCGACAGGAATTCCTGTCAGGTCTTTTTTTCATGTATTTTCTTGATTTTTGTCTGGTTTCTTTTTCATATGCAGATATGGCAGCTCACTGATCACACTGATGCCGAGAACGATCGCTACTGCTGCTTTCGTCGCCGACAGGCCATTTGCCGCCGCCTGATTCAGATCACCCATGATCAGATAATATGCCATCCAGTAGACACCTGCGCCCGGTACAAGCGGTATGATACCGCTGATCAGGAAAACCGTCACCGGACACTTCTGATAGATCGCCAGACATCTGGCCAGTGCCGTCACGGCCGCTGCCGCCGCCATCGTGGAGGTACCGACCCCCAGATGCAAAGCCTCCTGCAGAAACAGCATCAGCACCCAGCCTACACCGCCGGTCAGCGCACAAAGCGGATAATATCTGCCGGGCGTGCCGTACAGAAGCGCAAAGGCAGCCGTGCCGAAAAACGCCGCGATTCCCTGTATGATAAGTCCGTGAATCATAGCGCACCTCCGCTCACGCGATAATAGGCGGTCAGCACAAAGCCTACGCCGATCGCAATGCACATGAATACCAGCAAGGCGTCCAGCAGCCGAACAATGCCCGCCAGATAGTCACCGGAAGCAATGTCGCGGATGCCGTTCGTAAACGGAACACCGGGCACGAGCGGTATCACCGCACCGATGATAATATGGCTCAGCGAATCGCCGATGCCCATCGAATACAGCAGCAGCGAGAAACAGGCTGCCGCCGCGCCGCCGGTCAGATGCCCCAGAATTCTCGAAAGATGCGGCATGCAGATATAGAGCCAGATTATCCACAGCAGCAGGCCGGTGATGCCGGATGCCACGCAGTCACGGGCAGAGCCGCCGAACATATAGCAGAACCCGGCACTGCCGATACCGGCCGCCAGAATCTGCAGCCAGTGCCGTTTGCCGGGCATCTGACGGATCCGGATGATCTCCGCCTGCACTTCCTCCAGAGACAGATCCTTCTTCTCGATATCTCTGGAGAGCTGATTGACGGCAACAACGCGGCTCAGATCCGCCCTGTTGACGGGAATATGGCGCACACGGGCAAACCCCGGATCCATCCGGCAGCTGCCCGTGGTAAATATGCCATTGCTTAATATGAAAAAACTTCCATCGACACCGTAATGCCGGCAGATGCGGTCCATCGTATCCTCCACCCGCGCCAGTTCCGCGCCGTTTTCAAGAAGAATATTGCCCGCATCCATAGCCGTATCGAGCACTTCGTGCTCAAATGATTCCGGCTGCTGCCTGATCTCACGCATGATGTTATCCTCTGTCAGAAACCAAGACTGAGTTTTCCGTTATCCTCAAGATATAATTTTTCCCTGCCGCCGAGCGGATGCTCTGTCATCCGGCCGCTGCCGCCGATCAGCATGGTCGGCTGCCTGTCCGGATCATATGGCGTCCAGTCCTCAGACGGCACACCGGTGCGCGCAAAAGCGCCCCAGTACCGGCGCAGCTGCTGTCCGATCTTCTCCGACTCCTCGTCTTCCTGCGGGTCAATGCGGATGCCGTTCATCACGGCCGCATTGCCGAAAAGAAGCGGCAGCTCCGACGAAGCCATCGCACCGTATTTCTTCTTCGCCAGCGCCTTCGGCACGTAATCCAGGCGGTATACATAGGTGCCGCTGCCGCCGCGGACATTGGCATCCGCCATCAGCAGTGACGGCACAGCGTACTGCCGCTCCGTCAGAATCTGTGAATACGCGCTCTTTGACGGAAAGCCCGGTGTCTGCCCGGCGACCGTCTCCCGCACCGACTCGCTCTGATACGGCATGACCGGTTTCAGGAAGCGGCGCGACTTGTACATGATGCCAAGCCGGATCTGTCCGAACAGCTGGTCCGCGGCGTCCTTGTTCCAGCCGATCAGCAGCTGCTTGCCGGATCCGCTCAGGTCGGCCCTGATCGGGTATTCCTTCAGATAGTCACCGTCCACGACCGGACCGTAGAAGCAGTCAATCTGATGGAGATTGAACTCGCTGTTCAGGCGGCCGTTCAGCCGCATCAGCGACTCCGACGTCGCCGCCACCAGTACATCTTCCGTCGGATTCATATTGCCATCGAGCCAGATCAGGCCGCGGTGTTTAGCCTCACCGAGATCGGTATAGCCCATCATGCCGCCGTCCTGGCAGATAATGCGGGCAAAATACGGCTGCGCCTCATCGATCTGCAGAAGCGCCAGTGCGAGCGCACCGCCGCTGCCCTCGCCGAATACCGTAACCTTATCCGGCGCGCCGCCGAAACAGGCGATATTCTCGTGCACCCAGCGGAGCGCGGACACGATATCACGCAGGCCGTTGTTGTTGGTATAGCCGTCTATGATCTGCGAAAAATCAAGGAATCCGCAGACATTTGTCCGGAAATTCACGCCGACGATGATACACCCTGTATCCTTGCAGAGCGTCTTCATATCATAGAGCATGTCATCTCCGTAGGCATATTTCGTATCGATGCCGTCATCCAGATAACTGCCGCCATGCAGCCACACCATGACCGGTATATCCTCACCGGCATCGGCCGGCACCCATACGTTCACACGCAGGCTGTCCTCTCCCTTGAATTTCTCATCAAAAGGATCAGAAATCGTGCCTTTGTGCCATTTTGTGCAGTCCAATGTATCGAACCACATATCGGGGTCGCGCGGCGGTGTGAAACGCCGGCGCCCTGTTGTCGCTTTCCCGTAAGGAATACCGAGAAAACGGATGAAGCCGTCCTTCTCTTCTCCGAGAATCCGGCCGTTATTTGTCTGAATTTCCAAATTGATCACCTGATATCAGAATTACTGAAATTCGCCCCAGATATAGGACGTCATGGACGTTGCGCGGTATTCGCAGTAGTTGTTGAATACCGTTACCTTATTATCCGGAAAAGCGGCGCCCATCGCAATCAGCAGCGGATTGAAATGATCCGTCGACGGTACGGCAAGTGCCGCGTCCGGGTCCTTCGCATACTGCATCACCTTATTGCTGTCACCGGCCTCGACGGCTTTGCGGATATTGTCATCAAAGCGCTGTGCCCAGTCAAACGCCCCTTCCGTGTAATAATCATTTTTAACAAGGTTGTGCACCACATTGCCGCTCGCGAGAATCAGTACGTTCTCGCTGCGAAGCGGACGCAGCCTGGAGCCGAGCGCGTAGAGCGCATCCGGCGCAGCATCCACATCCGTGCTCATCATGACAACCGGCACGTCTGCGTCCGGGTACATATTGTACAGTACCGACCAGATGGCACTGTCCATGCCCCAGGTATTGCCGGCCTGCGCACTGTCGCCGAGCAGCTGCAGCACTTCCTTAGCCAGTGCCGGACTGCCCTTCGGCGCATATTCCAGATCGCTCAGGTCCTGCGGATAGCCGTACATATCGTTGATCTTACGGTTGTCATCCAGTGTCCTCACAAATGTTCCCAGCGTCTGCCAGTGTGAAGAGACAGCCAGAACCGCGTCCGGCTTCGGGATCTTGCGGCCCAGCAGCTTCCAGCTGGCATTCGCCCTGTTGTCACCTTTCGCGTTTAACGGCGTGCCGTGTCCAGCGAAGATGACCGGCATTCTTCTGTCTTCACTCATTGTCTTTTCTCCTGTACCAGATCATATTGTCTTCCACCCAGCATTCCGCCAGTCCGTGCTCTCTGAAATAGTTCAGATATACCTGCACCGAAAGTTCCAGGTACGCGAGGAAAAATATCTCGTGCGAATCGATGCCGAACGTCCGGCAGATTCTGGCCGTCAGCATATTCGCCGTCATCTTCTCCTCCAGCATCAGCAGATACCGGTTCAGAAGCGTTCTGATCTTTCTCTCTGTTTTGTCTATCTCCGGAATCAGATCCGTATAGACGCCCTCATGCGCCGCGATATAGATATCCGCCCTCTCCCGCCGCAGTACGTTAAGGGAATCGAAATAGGCCTGCATATGCACCGCATACGGGAATTTCGCATGCTCCAGCGTGCGTGCGGTAATCAGCGCATCGCCGGCATACAGCACATTATCCGGTGTCCGGATACAGATATGATCGACGCTGTGCCCGGGCGTATGGATAATGCCGAAAGGGACACCGCAGATTTCAACGCGTGTCTCTTCCGGCAGAATAATCCGGTCCGTCACACATTCCAGATCCCGCCGCAGAATATCGCTGTTGACATCCTGAAAGCTCTGGTGGATGTTCTGAAACATGATGCCCGTCTTCGAAGCAATCGTGCCGGCCTCTCCCAGCGGGAGGGCGATCCTGGCGCCGTATTTCTCCCGCAGGAACCGGTTATTGCCGACATGATCGATGTGCGCATGCGTACTCAGCACGGCCGCCGGCACCAGCTGCTCTCTCTGCAGCAGCTCCTCCAGCTCCGTGCGCTGGTCCGCCTGACCGGAATCCAGCAGAATGATACGATGTGCATCCAGCCGGTAAAACGGAATCAGCTCCCAGCTTTTTATCATCCAGGTATTTCCCTTTACCTGACTAATCTCCATCTGTTATCACGTTCCGATCTTACAGTCTTCCGGATCAGCCGTTCAGGCGCTTCTCCACCATATCAAGGGTCGGCATGGACGGAATACCGCCGTAATTCTCCACGGAAATGCTTGCTGCCGCATTGGCAAAGCGGGCAAACGAAATGGCATCGTCAAGGCTGATGTCTTCCGGCTTCTTACCGGACTGCGCAACCTGCAGCAGGAAGGAGCCCCAGAAGGAATCGCCGGCGCCCGTCGCGTCAACTGCGTTGGCCTTGAAGGCAGGCACCGCTGCGCCGCCCTCTTTCGTGCAGACATAGGCGCCTTCTTTATCAAGCGTCACCGCAACGACCTTGACGCCCTCATCAAACAGCACTTTCGCTGCCTCTGCCGGGTCCTGATGGTCTGTCATCAGAAGTGTCTCTTCATCAGAAATCTTCATGATATCCACATATGGAATCATGCTGCGCATATGCTGCACAGCTGTCTTCTCGTCCGGCCACAGAGACGCACGGTAATTCGGGTCATAGGCAATGATGCTGCCGTGATCCTTTGCTTCCTGTACAGCCGCAAAGCATGTGCTTCTGGCCGGTTCATCCGTCAGTGCAAGCGAACCGGTCGCGAAAATCTTCGTATTGTCCAGGATATCCCCGTTCAGCTCCTCCTTGCGGATCTGCGTGTCCGCGCCGAGCTTACGGGCGAAAGAGAACACGCGCTCGCCGTCCGGTGCCAGCTTTACGAAGGACATGGTGGTAAAATAATTCCCGTCCATGACAAGTCCGGAAACATCCACATTGTACTTCTCCATGACTTCCTTCAGATAGGTGCCGAGCAGGTCCGTTCCGACCTTGCCGATAAATGCTGTCCGGCCGCCGAGTCTGGCTACAGCTGCTGCCACGTTGGCGTTCGCGCCGCCCGGATTGCGGGCAAATAAAGTAATGCCGTCGCGGTCGCCGAAATCCGTGAAATCAATTAAAATGTCACCAAAGGTAACAACGTCATACCCCATAATGCATACCTGCCTTTCCGCTGCCTGCCATGCAGGCAAAAAACCTCTACGCGTCTGAACGCGCGTAGGAATTTTTCATCTGATTGCTTCTTTCATAGAGGACATGGTCCAACAGCTTATCTGTCTCTTCCTGCAGCATTTCCGCCATCTCTTTATTTGCCTTTCTGCAGATTATTCTCTTCTTTTCCGAATCTGTTTCCTCTGTTAACAGTTTATCATATTCTTTGATAAAACGGTGATTTTTCGACATGACAATCTGCTGATATCGTTCAATATGTATCTGGCATTTCTTAAAAGAAGCATCTGCCATTGCCCCGATCAGGCGGCTGCTCCAGTAATACGTATCTGTCGACACTTTTCCCGCTGTGCTGCCCAGGTAAGCCGGGATTTCATCGGTATTGGCGTACAGCAGCGCCGGCGCGTTGAACACGTTTGAGCCGAAGGAAATCCACTCGAGTGCGCGGCATCCTGCCGGTGCATACGGACGGATCTGAATCAGGCCCATATGATCGGTACGGTTGACGCCGATCGAGCGATAGGCGCCGCTCATAGAGGTGTCGCCGCATGTCCGGTACGGGTCGTACGGTGTTCCCTGGAAATGAGCGGAAAGGATGTATTTTACATCTTCTACCGTAATCTTCCGCTCCGGCACCGCCGACCACGGAATGTTGTCGCTGTCCGGCCGGAAATCTGCATACGGGCCGTCCCACACGCAGGACGTCGGCAGAAAATAACGCCATGCGTACCATGCACGCGGCGTGTTATATACATGGTCGGAATCATCGTGGCTGCCAAACGCCTCACGAGGGTTGAATTCCCCGTCCAGCGTCAGGTCAAGATGATTTTCCTCGATAAATGTGCGCAGATCCGCGGAACACATGAAAGATTTCCGCTCGCCGAAGGCATCGTCAAAGTCAAAATGATCGAGGCCGAACTGATTCGGCATCACGACAACCTCATCATCCGGCACGCGGGCTGCAATCCAGTGATGGCCGCCGATCGTCTCGAGCCACCAGATCTCATCGGCGTCGGAGAAGGCAATGCCGTTCATCTCATAAGTGCCATATTCCTCCAGCAGTCCGCCAAGACGCAGCACGCCTTCCCGCGCACTGTGAATATACGGCAGCACGATCGCGACGATGTCCTCCTCGCCGATGCCGCCCGGGATCTCCGGCTGCTCTCCTTTCGCCGGCTGCAGACAAACAAGCGGATCCGCACCCAGCACCCGCGGATTGGATGTTACCGTCTCGGTCGCTGTCATGCCGACTTCCGCATCATTGACACCGCAGGCAGCCCATATTCCCTGCGTGCGCACCGCATCCGGCACGCAGGTGTAGCGCATCGGATTATCCGGCAGTTCGATCGTTACGTGGGAAATCGCCGACTGATAGGTGCGCGGCTGCTGCGCCGGCATCGTCACCTGAACCTTCTTGGCCGTATAAACGCCGGACGGGGAATCGTCGTTTCTGGCGATCATCGTCGAGCCGTCATAGCTGGCTCCTTTTCCCACAAGAATTGTTGTACAAGGCATGATTTTCTCTCCTTCCATATAAAAAGAACCGGGAACTGAATACGCAGTCCCCGGTCCCGGCATCATCATCGATGCATGATTACATTTCTGTGATCAGTTCTTTCATGTATTCCTTATTCATCTTTTTGCAGGCTTCGACGAACTTCTCAAGCGGTACATCATGCAGCTGCTTCTTCTGACCGCGGATTGTCAGAGAAACGGTATTGTCTGCCGCTTCCTTGTCGCCGACAACCACGGTGTACGGATCCATGAATGTACGGAAATTCTTGATCTTCGCGTTCATATTCTTCTCGGAATAATCTACCTCGACGCGGATGCCTGCATCACGCAGCGCTTCGACAACCTTCTGCGCATACTCGTTGTGGTTCTGGCGGATCGGAACAACGCCGACCTGATACGGAGAAAGCCAGAACGGGAATGCACCCTTGTAGTTCTCGATCAGGATGCCGATGAATCGCTCCATGGAGCCGAAAATTGCTCTGTGGATCATAACCGGCTGTTTTACGCTGCCGTCCTGCGCCGCGTACTTCATCTCGAAGTTGAGCGGCAGCTGGAAGTCGAGCTGAATGGTGCCCATCTGCCATTCACGGCCGAGCGCATCCTTCATCTGCAGGTCGATCTTCGGGCCGTAGAACGCGCCGTCGCCTTCGTTGATCTCATAATTGCCTGCGCCGTACTTGCTGTCGAGGATCTCCTTGAGTTCCTTTTCTGCCTTGTTCCAGACGTTGATGTCACCCATATAGTCATCCGGTCTGGTGGAAAGCTCAGCGCGGTAGGAAAGTCCGAATGTGCCGTAGATCTCGCTTGCGATATCCATGATATCGGAGATCTCGCTTGCGATCTGATCCTCGGAAACGAGGATGTGCGCGTCATCCTGATGGAATTCCTGTACACGGAAAAGACCGTTGAGCTCGCCGGATTTCTCTTTTCTGTGAATGACATCGACCTGAGAAATACGGAACGGCAGATCTCTGTAGGAACGCAGGTCGTTTTTATAAACCATGATGGCGTTCGGGCAGTTCATCGGCTTAGCCGCATAGTAGTCGCTCTCATCTTCCTTTACACCAGGAATGATGAACATGTTTTCTTTATAATGACCCCAGTGGCCGGATGTCTTCCAGAGTTTCTGGTTGTTGATAACCGGTGCGGAAATCTCCTGATAGCCGTGGCGATCGTGAATCTTTCTCCAGAAATCGAGGAGAGCATTGTAGGTTCTCCATCCTCTCGGCAGCCAGTACGGCATGCCCGGTGCAGTGTCGACAAACATAAACATCTGCAGCTGCGGTCCGAGTTTCTTGTGGTCGCGCTCCTGTGCTTCTCTTACAAAGGCAAGGTGCTCTTTGAGTGCCTTCTTGTCCGGAAAAGCGTAAACATAGATACGCTGCAGCTGGTCATTGTGCTCGTCGCCTCTCCAGTAGGAGCCGGAAGCTGATTTGATCTGGAAGGCTGTACCGAGCAGTTCCGCGGAGTTGTCAACGTGCGGTCCGCGGCAGAGATCGATGTAGTCATCGCCTGTGCTGTAGGTTGTGATGAGCTCGCCTTCCGGCAGATCTTTGATCAGTTCTGTCTTGTATTTCTGATCCTTGAAGATCTCAAGAGCCTCTTCCTTGCTGACCTCTTTGCGGGTCCATGGCTCTTTTCTCTTCAGAATTTCATGCATCTTATCTTCAATCGGCTTGAAATCATCCTGTGTCAGCGGACGCGGCAGCATGAAATCATAATAAAAGCCGTCTGCGATCTGCGGTCCGATTGCGTACTGTACATTCTCCTTGCCGAAAATTTCGATAACGGCCTTGGCGAGAATGTGAGAGAGTGAATGGCGATAAACCTTTAAAAACTCTTCTCTTTCCATTTTGTGTGCCTCCTTGGTTAAACCGGGATTCTTTTTGTCATTTGTGATAAGTCCGCCCAGCGAAATTCGTGCCTGCCGCATCTGCGTTTCGTCGCTTCGCGCCTTCGCACTCATATCTGTTGTCAAAACTTGTATAAGTCCACCGGCGTGCTCCATCGCTCTGCGCCTTCGCACTCATATCTGTTGTCGTGGCTTATATAAGTCCACCGACAGGGCTCCGCAGCTTCGCTGCTTTCGCCCTGCCGCCAACAGCTATTCGCACTGCGGTGCTGCGCACCTGCGTGCATCTGCTTCGCATCTGCGTTTCGTCGCTTCGCGCCTTCGCACTCATATCTGTTATTTGGGCTTATATAAGTCCACCGGCAGGGCTCCGCAGCTTCGCTGCTTTCGCCCGCCGGCAACAGCTATTCGCACTGCGGTGCTACGCACCTTCGCACTCATATCTGTTGTCGTGGCTTATATAAGTCCACCGGCAGGGCTCCGCAGCTTCGCTGCTTTCGCCCGCCGGCAACAGCTATTCGCACTGCGGTGCTACGCACCTGCCGCATCTGCTTCGCATCTGCGTTTCGTCGCTCTGCGACTTCGCACTCATTTCTGTTGTCAAAACTTGTATAAGTCCACCGGCAGGGCTCCGCAGCTTCGCTGCTTTCGCCCTGCCGCCAACAGCTATTCGCACTGCGGTGCTGCGCACCTGCGTGCTCATATCTGTTGTCGTCCCCTGATCGCGGCCATGCGGTTCTGCAAGCAGACCGCATGGCTGCGATCAGGGACTGGACTTATCACATAAAAAAAGAATCCCTTACATTAATAAATAACGTAAGGGACGCTGAATTATCTGCGCGGTTCCACCCTAATTGCTGCCTTCGGCAGCCTCTCTTTGATGATGATAACGTGATCAGCGGGCTTGATTGGAGCCTCTCGGAGATGGTCTTCGTCCGGTTTCCTGTCAGTGCGCTTTCACCATACGCGCACCTCTCTGCGGCATTCCTCCGGATTACTCTTCTCTTCAACGATTTAACAACTCGATTGTAGCATAGTTTCGCTAAAAGTAAACCACAAATTTTAATTTTTTATCGGATCCGCGGCCGGCTCTTCATAATCGAAGATCGCTTTTTTCTCCAGATAGCGCGCATAGTCGCGTTTCCATATCCTGTGCGGCTCGCTGTCATCGTAGGCCGGCAGCGCCGCCGGGTCCATCTCGATGCGAATCAGCAGGTCGTACCGGTTGTCCCGGTCTACGGTGCAGGGAAACAGGCGGACGCTCTCGATGCCGTCGATTTCCGTGAGCGGTGCAAACACCTTCTGAATCTCCGGCAGGAGCTTTTCTTTTGCCGCCTGATCTACTGTTTCATTATATTTTACAAGAATACAATGTCTCATACTGTTCCTTTCCGGTGCCTTCCTCACTGCCTTGTATAATGCCATCTGCACAGCACATTTTCCAGCACCTCAATAAATGCATACATCAGTGCGCTCATCAGCGCCAGTATCACGATGCCGGCATACATTTCCGGATAATTTCTGGCATCCATACTGTTCATGATAAAGTAGCCCAGACCCGATGTCGAGGCAAATACCTCCGTGATCATCAGCAGGGCAACCGAGGTGCCCAGCGATGACTTGAGCGCCGTCAGAATACCCGGCAGGCAGCCCGGCAGGATCAGGTGGCGAAGCACCTGCAGATGCCCTGCTTTCATCGAACGCATGACATCCGACAGCTCCGGGTCGAGCGACGCCGCGCTGTCCCGTATGATAATCGTGATCTGGAAAAATACGGCCAGAAATATCAGAAATATTTTGGCCGTGTCGCCGATGCCGAGCATGACAACGACAATCGGCATGAAAACAACCTTCGGGATCGGATAAATCAGCCGGAAAAAGGCGCCCAGCACCCCGTCCACGGCCGGATACCGTCCCATGACAATGCCCAGCGGCAGCGCACAGCCGAGGCCGAGCAGCGTGCCGAGCGCAATCCGTTTGAAACTCGTGCCGATATGCATCCAGATCTCATGGCCGGCCAGCAGTTCATTCATGGTCGCAAAGGTTTTGAAAGGCGTCGGCAGAAAGTACCGGTTCAGCAGCACCGCCGCAATCTCCCACACCAGAAAGACGCCGACCAGACTGATGATCACATTAACTGTTTTCCGCTTCATTGTGCTCTCCCAGTCCCATCAGATGCCGGATTTCCCGGATTCTTCTGTAATACAGATCGGTGCCCGCGGCCGCGTAGCAGCTGCCGCGGTTTTCGATCATCGCCTTGATATTTCCCTGATCCGGGTCAAAAACCGCAATGCGGTTTCCCATGACGAGCGCCTCATCAATGCTGTGCGTCACGATCACGCTCGTCATCCCCGTATCCCGGAAAAATTTTTTCATAAAAGCCTGCAGTTTTTCGCGGTTCCGGATATCAAGAGCCGAAAAAGGCTCATCCATCAGAATCAGCTTTGCGCGGCCGACGACCGCACGGCCGAGTGCCACGCGCTGCATCTGCCCGCCGGACAGCTCGCCCGGGTATTTGTCCGCATGGCGCGTCAGGCCCAGATAATCGAGCAGTTCGTCGATCTCCTGCGGATTTTCCTTCTCCCCGCGCAGCTGCAGCGGCAGCAGAATGTTGTCCCGCACCCTTTTCCATGGAAAAAGGCCGTAATTCTGAAAGATCATCGTAATGCTGTCGGTCGGCCCCGTGAGCGGCTGGCCGTCATACAGCACTGTCCCCTGATCCGGTCTGAGCAGTCCGCACATGATCTTCAGCAGCGTCGATTTGCCGCTTCCCGACTCGCCCAGAATCGCCATGCACTCCTTTTCCTTCACATCCAGGTCCATACAGCGCAGCACCGGCACATCCGGCGCATCCGGATAGGAAAAGGAAATATTCTGCACCTTGATCAGTGAATTTATCTCCGGCATGGCGTGCCTTACTGCGGCTGCCGCACGAGCTCGTCATAGGTAAACGGCTCATCCAGCAGCTGTTTGCTGACCATCCAGTTCTCGATGCTGTCTGCCTCCTCCTCGGTCGGGACGCAGTCTGCCGTGTACGTCGGCACCTGATAGTCATCCTGCAGGTCATCCGCGACATTGGCCTTCTCATAAAACAGATCGGCATAGCTGTCCGGGTCGGCGTCGATCGCCTCGATCGCCTGGTTGTACGCATTCAGGAATTTCTCCACCGTCTCCGGATCATTTTCGATGAGGTCATTGCTGAGCGTCACGACGCTCTGCGAATAGTTTTTATCGAGCTGCGTATCATCGATCACCGTATTGCAGCCGCGCTCGACCGCCTCGATCGCCAGCGGATCAGGCAGAATCGCCGCCTGAATATCATTTCCCTCGATGACGGAATCAAGCCGCAGCGTCAGCTTCGGGATATTGACAAGTTCCACTTTGTCCAGGTCCACGCCGAGATCCTTCAGGTAGCTCGTCACCAGATATTCCATCATCGTATTCTCGGAAATGCCGATGCGCGCGCCTTCGAGGTCTTCCGGCTTCGTGATGCCGCTGTCCGGCGAGGAAACAACCAGAAATCTTCCTTCCTCTTTGGTTCCGCCGAAAGCCATCGCCACCGTCTTCTGCCCCTTGTCTCCCTCGGACTTGTCAAGCAGACTCTGGACGACCATATCGGTCATCATGCCGTCCAGTTCGCCGGCTTCACAGGCAGTAGACTGGTCCGATGCGCTCTGAAAATCAACGATCTCCACATCGAGCCCCTGGTCTGCAAACATGCCCTCCTGCGCCGCAACATACAGCGGAAAACTATCCGCGATCTTCAGGACGCCGATCTTCAGCGTTCTGCTTTCTCCGGCAGCTGCCTCCGTCTGCGTCTCACCGGCCGGCGCCGCCGCGCTGCTGCTCTCCCCGCCGCACGCACACATGGACAGTACCATAGCAGCCGCCAGTCCGGCAGCTGCCGCTTTTCCTGCACATTTCTTCACTTTTTCATACCTCCCAAATGATTTTCTGCATTAAAATAAATCCTGCACCATTCCCGATGCAGGTCTCAGACAAACATGAAAATACCGGCTGCTGCACCGGCCGCAAAGCCGGCGATCACATCCGAAGGATAGTGGACGCCGCCGATCACCCGGATAACCGCGCCGGCCGCCCCGCAGAGCAGGAAGAAAACGCCCGCCCCCGGATAAAAATACAGATACACCATGGCGATCACGGCGGTCGAGAAGACATGGCGGCTCGGCATGGATTTCCCGTGCGTGTTCTTGTGAATCAGCGGCCTGATCTCCCACCTCTCATAGGGCCTCGGCCGGTTGATCAGCCGCCTCACCAGTGAAAGAATGACAAAGGAGATGCCGGGCACCAGAACCGCCCGCCAGAATGCCTCGCTGCCCGCCGTATACAGTCGGATCAGCAAAACAGGATACGCAGCATACATCATCGCCGTCAGAATACGGTTCAGCGCACGCATGGCGCGGACCCGTCCGGGATGTCCCGCAAACGGTGCTGTTATCCTCTCATAGAATTTTTTATAGTCCTGGTCTGAATTTCGATACATATAAAATTATTATAGCATAATTTATCCCGGTATGTTTCTTTTCTGCACCCGCGGTTTAGTGCTATAGTTAAAACATCTGATTTTGCAAAGGAAAAAATACCATGAAAATACTTCTCATCGCCGTGAACGCCAAGTACATACACTCCTGTCCGGCCGTCTACAGTCTCAAGGCCTACGCGGACAGATACAAAAATACCGACGTGCAGATTGAAATCGCGGAATATACCATCAATGACCGCTACGGGGATATCCTTGCGGATATCATGAAGAGAAAGCCGGATGTCGCGGCTTTCTCCACGTACATCTGGAACATTGACCGCGTTCTGCAGCTGATGCGCGATATCCGCACGATCGCCGGCGGCGGCATACAGATCTGGGCCGGCGGACCGGAAAGCACCAACGCGCCGGAGAAATTTCTCGCCGGCTGCGGCGGTCCTCTTGCTGATGTGTGCATGCAGGGCGAGGGGGAAGAGACTTTTACACATCTGGCGGACCGCGCCCATCTCCTGCAGACAGGAGAAAAAGTGCAGCCGGACCTGTCCGATATCCCGGGGCTTGCCCTGCCGGGTGCAGACGGCCGCATCATGTACACGCCGCCGGCGCCGCCCGTCTCTATGGATAAAATCCCTTTTCTCTTCAGCGACCTATCCCTGTTCGACAACCGCATCCTCTACTATGAATCCAGCCGCGGCTGTCCTTACCGCTGCAGCTACTGCCTCTCGAGCATCGACCGCAGCGTACGTTTCCGCAGCCTCGAAACCGTGAAAAAAGAACTGCAGTTTTTCCTGGATCACAAGGTGCGGCAGGTCAAGTTCGTCGACCGCACCTTCAACTGCAGCCACGAACACGCGGATGCCATCTGGCACTATATCGCAGAGCACGATAACGGCGTCACAAACTTTCATTTTGAGATCGAGGCAGGCCTGATCACGCAGGAGGAAATTGCCTTTCTGAACACGCTCCGGCCCGGTCTCGTGCAGATGGAAATCGGCATCCAGTCCGTGAATCCGCCGACACTGCGCGCCGTAAACCGCGCGGCAGATACCGACCGCATCGAACAGGCCGTTGCCGGCCTGCACCGCGCCGGCAATATCAACATCCATCTGGATCTGATCGCCGGCCTGCCATATGAGGATATGAACCTTTTTTGCAGATCGTTCAACCGTGTATACGCGATGCGCCCGGAGCAGCTCCAGCTCGGTTTTCTGAAGGTGCTGCGCGGTACGGAGATGGCCCGGCGCAGCGGGGAATTCGGCATCGCCTCCTCCGCCAACTCACCGTATCAGGTGCTGAAGACACGCTGGATGTCTTTTGATGATCTGACGCGGCTTGGCCGGATCAGCGATATGCTGGAGGATTATTATAATTCCCTGTTTTTCCGGCGCAGCCTGCCGTATATCGAAACGCTTTTTGATTCACCTTTTGCACTGTACGACGAGCTGGCCGATTATTACGCAAGGAACGGTTACGATATCCGGAAACCGGCGGCGCGCCGCCGATACGACATCATGAAAAGCTTTATCCGTGAGCACTGCAAAGACGAAAAATTTTATGCCGCGCTCTGCAGCCGGATCGACTTTGACAAGGCACTGCATTTCGGCGCCAGCCGCCGCATGGAAGCGGTGCACACCTTTGATTTCGGCAGCGGTCTCCTCACCTTCCGTATCGATTACAGCCGCCGAAATCCGGTAAACGGAGAAGCCGCATTTACAGAAAAGATCTGAAAATCCGCTTCAAAAAAGGCCGCCGGCCTGACGCCATATACGCATCAGACCGACGGTCTTCATTTTTATTTTCTGTTTATTTCTGCAGTTTTTTCTCCATCTCGCGTCCATCCGCGATGGTCCGCCGAACATCCTCATTTTCAATCACGGCGCCTGCCATTCCCCAGAACGCTGCGATGTCGTCGACAACCCGCTGCACCTCAATAAACGGATTGTTGGTATACGCGGCGCGCCGCATCGCATAGACAGCGAGCTGAATATAGGAAAATACCTCACTCGTTATGATCTCCCGCAGCTCGTAGGCGCAGTCATACGCCTTTTTCAGGCTGCTGATGATCGAATTCTGATTTTTCTCATCAAAACAGTATCGATGAATGAAATCCGCTCTGGACCGGAAGGTATCCACCACGTTCAGATACGCACAGAACTGCTCATAGTCTTCCTCGTTGGTTTCAATCATCTTATCGTAGCACACTGCAAATTTTCTGCACATCAGGAACACCCGCTCGGTATACATGCCAAGCTGATAAAGGCGATCCTTCTGGTCTAATGACAGAGCACCCATGTGTCCTTGAAACCTCCTCCCTGAGACGCGTTGACAATATAGGAACCCGGGTTCATCGCATAGCGGGTCAGGCCGCTCTTCCACACCATCGGCTCATCCTGCATCAGCACGAACATACGCACATCCGCCTTGCGCGGCGTCCGTTCCCGGTTCGACATGATATCCAGTTCCTGATAATCGATCACTTCCTGCGCGATAAAACGCTGCGGCTCG
Source organism: uncultured Eubacteriales bacterium (assembly GCA_900314775.1). GTDB lineage: Bacteria > Bacillota > Clostridia > Lachnospirales > Lachnospiraceae > UBA2912. Next base: position 61,855 of record OMWM01000004.1, read on the forward strand.
CGCAGCATGATGTCACGGAACAGTTCTTTCTCCTGCCGTGCCATCCCGCTTATGAAATGCATACCGTAGCCCTCGCTGCCGTCGACATCCTTGAGGACAAGATTGTCAAAATGATCGAGGATATAGGCACGGTCCTCCTCATTGACCGGCAGATAAGACGGCGCATTCTTAAGCAGCGGCTCCTCATCCAGATAGTAGCGGATGATCTGCGGCATGTAATAGTAAATTCCCTTGTTGTCCGCGATCGCACTGCCCGGTGCATTGACAATCGCGAGATTGCCGCTGCGGTAGGCATCGAAGATATGCGGTACACCGACCTGCGGACTCTGTCCGCCGTTGGCCGGGTCAAGATAGCAGTCGCGAATCCTCGTGTACAGCGCCCCGACCTTGATCTGTCTGCCCGTATATTCATTAAAATACAATGTGTTATCCTTCACGGTCAGCTCGCGCGCCGTCACCAGCTGCGCGCCGGTCATCTCCGCCAGATACGAATGTTCAAAATAGACACCGCTCTGCCGGCCCGGCGTCAGGATCACCGTCATACCGCCGGTATTGACATAATCCAGTGTCTGCCGGAGAAGCTGTCCGTAATTGCGGTTATCTTCGATGTGATTGTCCGTAAACGTCTTCGGTGAAGAACGGCGGCAAATTTTACGGGCGATCATCGGATAAGAGGCACCGGACGGGATATGAATATTGTCATTCATGACAAACCATTCGCCCTGCCTGTTCTGTACGAGGTTGATGCCGGAAATATGCGCATGGATATTCTTCGGCGGCACGATGCCGACGCACTGTTTCATAAAGGCGCGGTTGCCGAAAATAAAGTTCTCCGGAATCACACCGTCCTTAATAATCAGCTGCTTGCCGTAAATATCGCCGAGGAATTCATTGATCGCCGTCACACGCTGCTTCAGTCCCTTTTCCAGCTTCTGGAATTCATCCGCTTCAATCACACGCGGAATCGGGTCAAAGGGAAACAGCTGCTCGTGCAGATGATCCTTCTTATATATGCCGAACTTCACGCCGTAACGGGCCAGCAGATCCCTGACGGTACTCTGCTTGTCGAGAAGATCGGAATCGTAAATCGCGGTCATGTCTTCACTTCCTTAAACTGCTGCAGGGCATAGCCCTGTATACTGTAACTTTATAAGGTATTCTAACATTCATATGAATAGAAGACAAGTATATCATTCATTTATACCCGGTATATCAGAACCAAATAGCCTGATTTGAAGTATACAGCCTTGCAAAATGCGATTTTGCCGTATATTCCTGCATAATTATGCTTTGCATCGCTGTTTATGCAGCATTTATTCCAAAAAAGAAGGCCCCGGACTGCCGGAGCCTTCTTGCGGAAATACTGTTTTCTCAGATTTTAATAACACCCAGTACATTCAGTACGGAACTGATCAGGATAATGGCAAGGAAACCGATGGAAAGATATTTCATTACGAAATTGAAAATCTTTCTGCGCTTGAATTCCGATGTAACCATAACCTGTCTCGCAAACTCATCGAGCTTGATCTTACGCAGTACCAGGATACAGGTCGCCATCGCCGCGATCGGCATCATGATGCTGTTCGACAGGAAATCGAAGAAATCGAGGAAATCCATGCCGAGAATTGTCACATTGGATAATACGTTAAATCCGCAGCTGCACAGCGTACCGAAACCGAAAAGAATAGCGGCGGTCAGCAGAGCAGCCGGAATCCGCTTCCAGCCGAACTGGTCCTCGAAAGTCGATACAACGGCTTCCGCGATGGAAATCGAACTGGTCAGCGCTGCCAGGAATACCAGCAGGAAGAAGACAATACCGATCGGCATGCCGAATCCCATGCTGCCGAATACCTTAGGCATCGTGATGAACATCAGTGACGGACCTGCCTGCAGGTTGTCCGCTGCGCTGGAACCGGAAAATGCGAATACCGCCGGAATGATCATCAGGCCGGCCATGATCGCGATAAAGGTATCGAAAAACTCGATCTGCGTCGTCGTCTTCTCGGAGTCGACATCACTCTTCATATAAGAACCGTACGTGATCATGATACCCATCGCACAGGACAGGGAGTAGAACATCTGTCCCAGCGCCGCCACGACTGTCATCCAGGAGAAATTCGTCGAACTCGGAATCAGGAAATACTTGACACCTTCCATGGCGCCCGGTCTCGTGATCGAATAGATGGCAACCACAATGGTCAGCACAATCAGAATCGGCATCAGAATCGTGGAGACACGCTCAACGCCTTTCTGCACGCCCAGAATAATAACAACGATTGTACAGATACCGAAAATGATGAACCAGAATTCCTCTGACTGAGCATTGCCGATGAAATCCGAGAAATAATTGTCACCGGCCATCTCCTGTACCTGATTCTTAAAGTAGCCGGAAAGATATTCCAGCACCCAGCCGCCGATTACACAGTAGTACGGCAGGATAATCATCGGTACCAGGGAGTTGATCCAGCCGCCGAAGCGGTACGGAAAACTCTTACCGTAATGCTCAAATGCGCCGATCGGACTCTTGCGCGTATGCCGGCCGATCTGTGTCTCCGCCATCAGCAATGTGTAGCCGAACGTAAATACAAGTATCAGATAGACGACGAGAAATGCTCCGCCGCCGTACTTCGCTGCCAGATAAGGGAACCTCCATATGTTGCCCAGACCGACAGCTGAACCCGCAGCCGCCATGACATAGCCGAAACGGCTGGAAAAACTGGCTCTGCTGCTCGCTTTTTCACCCATAACTTTCACCCTCTCAAAAACTGATAGATGTATTGTACCACATAAAAAGCAATTTTGCATAAAAAGAAGCCGTTTTTCCCGTCATTTTCATATTTCCTATTGCAGTAATGCGTTAATACTCTGATGTAAGTTTGTGACGATGCGACAAAACGAGCCCGCAAAATCCGTCATAATGGTGAAAAATAGTCATGATTCCTGTATATTTATTCATCCTTGTCCCGCCCGGTGCCGACCGCCGTATACATATTGCTGCCGATCAGATCGACCATCATGCCATGCACCTGCCTGCGCATATCCTCAAAGCTGACACCGTGCTTGCGTGCATAGATGACATAGCTGTACATGCCGCCGACAAGAAACGTGCTGATCTGCTCCGGCGGGTATGCCGGTCTGAGCCGGTCGGCGTAGGCACGCACGAGATCCGCTGTCCTGTCGATCATAAACCGGTAGTACGCCGGCACCAGAATCGTATTGCTTTCCATGGAAACATTTGAGAAAATCGCGTCATACGCATAGCGGATGCTCAGAAAGCAGTCTGCAAGATTCTGATAGCCCAGCACCGGGTCGTCATCCGTGTTGTTCTTCTGCAGCTGCCGGAAACGCTCCTCGAGCTCCTTGTTCAGGTCCTCGATCACCTCGTCCAGCAATGCATATTTATCACTGTAATAGTTATAGAAGGTAATCCTGCTCGTGAGTGCCTCCTCGCAGATTTCCTTGACTGTAATCTTCTCAAACGACTTCTTCTCCATCAGCTTCACAATCGCCTCTTTGAGGCTCCGCCTGGTCCGCTGGATCCGTCTGTCCTCTGTCTCTTTCATAAACGCCCCTTCTGCAAACAATGCACTACACATGCGCCTGATTGTCCTGTTAAATATTTATACACATCTTTATTCATGTACAGATAGTTGACAGACCGGTCTGCGTGTACTTGCATCGTTTTTCTCATATTTTTATAATTTCAATAAACATTCGTGTAAATAACTTTACATCTGTTAATTATTTTTATTATACACTTTTTTCAGCTTTTGAATATGGGGATGGAGGAAAAATCATGAAAATCGTTTTTATCACGCCGACGACAGGCCTGCGCCGCTTTCCGGTTTACCGGGCGGGCGGCAAGCTCTACGGTCAGCCGAATTCGATCACAGGTCCCCTGATCCTGGGCGGTATTCTGAAACGAGCCGGTCATGACGTTTCCGTTTACGAGGAACTGAACGGCGGTGTCCCGTACAAAAGGCTCCTGAAGGATACGGATGTCTTCTGCCTGTGCATCATGACATCCACCGCGCCGCGGGGATATGAACTGGCCGACATGATTCATGAGAACTCGGATGCACGTGTTCTGATCGGCGGTTTCCATGCCACTGCCCTGCCGGATGAGGCGGCGCAGCACGCGGATCAGGTCATCACGGGAGAGGGAGAGAAAGTCATTCTGGATGTCGTGGAAGGCAGAATCAAGGACAAAATCGTCACCGGCATCCCGATCTGCAATCTGGATGAGGTGCCTTACCCGGACTATTCCATTCTGAAGACACCGGTTGAGGCAGCCAACGTCATTTCCACGCGCGGCTGTCCGTTCCGCTGCACCTTCTGTACGACTTCCCGCATGTACCAGCCGTACCGCGAGCGCAGCATTGACAATGTAATAGAAGAAATCCGCATGTACAAAAACATGGGTTTCAAATACATGAACTTTGAAGATGACAACTTCACGGCCAACAAGGAGCGGGCCAAGGAAATCTGCCGGCGCATGATCGCCGAAGGGCTGACTTTCAAGGAAACCTTTTTCTTCGGCCGCACCGATATGGCCAAGGACGAGGAACTGCTGCAGCTGCTGCACGATGCCCATCTGACGAGAGTCCTGATCGGCATCGAATCGCTTAACCAGCAGGCGCTCAATGATATCCACAAAGGGCAGAACATCGATGATATCAAGGCGGCGGCAAAAGCCTGTCAGAAATACGGCATCCGCCTGATCGCCAGTATTGTCCTCGGGCTCGACGCCGACTCCAAAGAGGATATCCGCCGCAGCGTGAAGTTCTGCAAGGACATCGGCGCCTATCAGCTGCAGCCGGCTATTCTCACACCGTACCCGGGCACCCCGGTCTACGAGCAGATGGCCGCGCAGGGGCGGCTGATCACCGATGACTGGAGCCATTTTGATATGATGAATGTCGTTTTCAAGCCGAAAAACATGACGCCATGGGAACTCCAGAAGGAATTCTATCGGGCCGCCGTCTATTTCTATGATGACGAGTCTTCTGAGAAAATCGGTGAGATTTTTGGAAAGGAATATGGAAAACGGCGCAAATGGTTCGGCCGTCTTGCGCGTCTTGGCGTAAAAGGTGCTTTCTTCTGCTCAAAGCACGTGAAGATATCGCCTTTTTACAAGCTGCGCATGTATGATGAGACAAAAAGCCAGCAGCCGGCTGCTTTACCAGCGAAAGCATGGTTTCATACCGGCTGATGCTCATTTCTTCCCTATAAATGAGGAGCGGCAGGCCTGCCGATGCAGACCTGCCGCTCTTCGCTTTTATGTATTCAGTTAATCAGCTTCCACCGTCTCATTCATCTTCTTCATATCTTCTGCCTTGTCCAGCGCGGTGTTGCGCACATACAGAACCATATCGATCGCTACCATCGTGATGTCGATGAAATAGAACCATACGGAGTAGGCAAGGACGCCTGTCTGATGATAGGTGATGAATTTACCGGCAACGCCAAACAGATAGCCGATTGTAACTATGATTTCGAATATCACGCTCTTACCCTTCGCTGTCCTTGACCTGTATGACTTGATGATGTTAAAAGGCCATGAAGCACCAAAAGCAACAAGCATTGCAATCTCGCAAATCTGTACAATATCCATTTGAAAGCTCCTCTCACTGATAAAAACAACTTTTCCTGAAACGGTTTACATTCTACGACACTTTATTTTCAAAGTAAAGCATGTACAGAAAAAAGACCGTCTCAAAGCAGTCCGAGTGCTTTCGCCTGGTCGCGCAGCTGCGTGCGCTGGTCCGGATGCGCCAGCTCGATGAGCGCACGCGCGCGGTCCGGCATCGGGAGCTTTTTCAGATTCACGCAGCCGTATTCTGTCACAACATACTGCACGTCCTGCCGGCTCGTCGTCACCGCGGTGCCCGGCGGGAACGCGGCCACGATCCGGCTGCTGCTGCCCTTTTTGTTCTTATGCAGACTTGTCAGGGCAATATAGGACCGGCCGCCCTTCGACATCTGCGCGCCGCGCACGTAATCCACCTGCCCCCCGACAGAGCTCTGCTGCCGGCCGCCGAGATTGTCCGCAGCCACCTGTCCGTACAGGTCGATGGCCATCGCGGTATTGATGCTGATGACGTTGTCATTGCGCGCGATGACATACGGGTTGTTGATAAAGGTATACGGCGCGAAATACAGATCTTCATTGTGATCGGCAAAGCGGTAGAGCTCTTCCGAACCGAAGGCGAAGGCCGCCGCCGACTTTCCCGGCAGCACCTGCTTGCAGCGGTTGGTGACATTGCCGTTTCTGATCAGTTCCATCATCGAATTGGTCAGCATCTCCGAATGAATACCGAGATCATTTTTCTCTTTCAGGCCGTAGCCGATCGCCGATGACAGGCCGCCAAGGCCCAGCTGGATGACAGCGCCGTCCGGCACCTGCTCCACAATCTGCTCTGCGATTTTCTTCATCTCCGGCGTGGCCGGTGCATCCGGCACCTGTCCGTCCGGCACATCCGTCTCCACGACGGCATCCGCCTGCGAGATGTGAATCAGGTTCTGCTGCCCGCAGGTGTAAGGCTGCTGCCGGTTCACCTGCAGAACGACCTTCCGCGCCTGCTTGCGCACATAATCGTGAAATGAGACGCCGTACGCCCCGTAGCTCATGTACCCGTTCTCATCCGGCGGGGAAACCTCCAGAAAAGCCACGCAGCCCGGCAGATAATCCTCGCACCAACGATCGATATTGCTAAGGTACATGGAAGTATACCGCAGGTTGCCGCGCTTTTGCGCCTCCCGCTCCCCGGGGCCGGTAAAATAGCTCAGGAAATGGAACGGGCCGTCTGCGCTGCAGCGGAAAATCGGCAGATCCTGCACGATCTGTCCGCTGCACACGGTCACATCGGTCAGCTCTTCGCGCCGCGCATAAAGCGCATCGGTCAGCACGCCGGCCACGGTCGAACATGTGCCGATATAGACGCGGTCGCCGTCCTGCACGCACCGCACAGCCTCCTGCGGACTGCACAGCTTCTGTTTATATTCTTCTTTCCAGGACATCCTGCCGCCTCCGTCTTCAGCTTCTGAGTGCCTTATCGGCAAAAAACGGTGCCAGTCTGTCCATGATCACCTGTACGCCGCCTTTTCCGCGTGACTCGATATTCATCGGCATGACAGGATCGTGCAGCGACTGCCGGATCAGCATCCATCCCTTCACCTGCTCATCATCAAAAGAGACGCGGACGCCTTCATAGTTCGGCTCCACGATATGAAAGAGCGGCTGCCTGCGCGCAAACGCCGCAAACTCCTCGAGTACCTTCTGTCCGTACGCCTTGTAATCTTCTTCCAGAATCGTATAGCGCACCTCTGCCGACTCCGCCGGCTGCGCAAGGTCCGCGATCAGGTCCTCGATCCGCCTGCCCTCGCGCTTTAGCTGTGCCATCTTGCAGATGACGCGCACGGCGATATACGCACCGTCGTCGGAAAAATAATTGTCCCGGAAAGCGCCGTGACCTGACGTCTCAATCGCCAGTTCACAATCCGTACCGGCTTTGTTGAGCTCGATGCCCTTGTCGATGACATTCTTGTAGCCGCGCTTGTAGCGCAGATGGCGCATGCCAAGCTTCCCGGTCAGAAATTCCGAAAGCTCATCTGAAGTAACCGAATCTGTCACGACAGTCGAACCCGGATGCTGCTCGGACACAATCGCTGCCAGCAGCGCAATCAGCGTGTTGCGGTTGACCTCGGTTCCGTCCGCGAAGACTACCGCGCCGCGGTCGCCGTCGCAGTCAAAGATGACACCGAGATCCGCCCCGGCATCCACCGTCGCCTTGCGGCATGCCTCAATCGCCTCGCGGTTTTCCGGATTCGGGATGTGATTCGGGAATGTGCCGTCCGGCTCCAGATAGACGCTGCCGGCTGTGTCCGCGCCGAGCGGCTCGAGAATCTTCGTGGCGAAAAATCCCGCCGCGCCGTT
>OMWM01000071.1 GCA_900314775.1 uncultured Eubacteriales bacterium
CAGAGGCCGTGCAAAGGTGGCGTGATGGTGAGCAGCTTTATTTGCCCCAAGATTTGGAGGCTGAGGCCCGACAGAGGCAACAGGAATATAACGACGACAGCGACGACCCATTGAAGAGCCTTTTGGCGGTGTATCTGGATAAGAGATTGCCGACAGATTGGCCGTCATGGGATTTGCAGCGGCGACGTGCGTATTTCACCCAGAGCGACCCATTGGATGCCGAGGGCGTGACCCTCAGAGACCGTGTTTGTGTTGCTGAGTTCATTTGTGAGCAGATGGGCAGGTCAATGGCCGATAAAGAATATAAGTACATGGCCAGACGTATTGCCAAACTGTTAGATGAGTTTGACGGGTGGGAACGTGTCAGCGTTTCACGTCATGCAGAAAAATTGTACGGCAGACAAAAGGCGTGGGTAAGAAAGGAGGTTGACAATGAGGGTGATATTTAGGATTGACAAAAATGGCTCAGTTGACAATTTTCAGTTGACACGATGCACAAAATTGGTTAAAGTGTGCAGTTGCTTTGTCAACCGAGTTTTTGAGTTGACGAGTCAGTTGACAAATTGGTTGACAAAGAAAGTGCCTAAAAATCAATACTTTATATATAATTGTCAATTGTCAACTATAAATTATAAAAAAATAGTGTTTAATAAAAAAAGTATGTTTAGAAATAGCGTTTTATTGAATCATACGGGATTTACGCGCACGCGTGAGAATTGACAACCAGATTGAAAGATGAAAAAGAGTATTGCAAATATAGTGAATCATGCCGAGGTATCGGAGAAAGCCATTGAGCGTTATTTGTTCGATAGCGTAAAGATGGCAGGTGGTGTGTGCCTGAAGTATTCCAACCCAAACATGGCAGGCTACCCCGACCGTGTGGCCATCATGCCAAATGGTGTGACTGTATGGGTAGAGTTGAAGAGCCAAGGAAAGAAGCCCAGCAAGTTGCAGGTGATACGGATTGAATCAATGAGGCAGTTAGGCCACAAGGTTTATGTGATAGACAGCAAGCAAGGTGTGGATTTAATGATGAGCGAATTATGATTTACAGACCATACGAATATCAGCAAACAGCAATGCGATGGATTATTGACCATCCGCGTTGTGGCCTATTTCTCGACATGGGATTGGGTAAGACGGTCAGCACCCTCACAGCCATTCAGAATCTCATGGACGATTGCGAGGTGAGCCGTACATTGGTAGTGGCCCCGAAGAAAGTGGCCGAAACAACATGGACTACTGAGGCCCAGAAATGGGAACACCTCAAAAGCCTCAAAGTGGTTAAGGTGTTAGGCACGGAGAAACAGCGGTGCATGGCATTACAGACCAAAGCCGATGTGTACGTGACAGGACGCGATAACTTTGTTTGGTTGGTTGGCAAATATGGTGGGATGCTACCATTTGACGTTTTGGTGATTGACGAATTGACCAGCTTTAAGAGTTCAAAGAGTGAGCGTTTCAAGGCAATGCGTATTGCCGTGCCGACTGTCAAGCGTGTTATTGGTTTGACGGGTACACCGGCCCCAAATGGATTGATTGACCTTTGGGCACAGATGTATTGCCTGGATATGGGCGAGCGTTTGGGCAAGAACGTCACGAAGTATAGAGAGACGTATTTTGAGACACACAAATGGAATAACATTATTGTGCGTTGCGACGTGAAGAAAGGTTGTGAGGATATTATCAGAAACAAGATTGCCGACATTTGTTTGTCGATGCAAGCATACCAGAAGTTTGAGAAAGAGAAAGTGTTGGAGTTTGCAGAAGAGCATAAGGATGAGCCGTCGAACATTCTGGCTAATAGTGCAGCCGGATTGATGAATAAGTTAGCCCAATTTGCCAATGGTGCAATCTACGATGAGGACAGAGAGGTGCATGAGATACACAATGACAAAGTGGATAAGTTGGCAGAAATTGTTGAGGCTGCAAACGGCAACAGCGTTTTGGTATTCTACCAATTCAAACATGACATTCCCAGAATCATAAAGAAGTTAAAGGGGTATCGTGTAGAGGCGTATGAGGGTGAGAAGCAGTTGGTGGCATGGAATAAGGGGGAGATAGACGTGTTGTTGGCCCACCCTGCATCAACAGCCTATGGCCTCAATATGCAGGAAGGTGGCCACTACATTGTATGGTTTGGTGTTGGCTGGAATCTGGAACACTACCAACAGGCAAATGCCCGATTGCACCGCCAAGGCCAGAAGCACCCAGTTACCGTGTACAAACTCATTTGTCCTAACACAGTGGACGAGAGAGCGGATGCAGCATTGAGCAGCAAGACGGGAGTGCAGCAAGGGTTATTGGATAGCCTTAATTACCTCATGCGTAAGTACCAAGGTGAGGTTTGATTGTGTAACGTAATGGAATGGATATGGCCAAGAATGAAACATACAATAAACTTAGAGGAGGTAGTTTATGAACAGTTTGATGTTTATCGGCGTTGTCGCCGGACTGATTGCGGTTCTGTATGCACTCTTGCTCGCAGCCCGGGTGAAGAAAGCAGATCCGGGCACTGATCGTATGCAGGAAATTGCTTCTGCCATCGATGAAGGTGCTCATGCATTTCTTTTCTCCGAGTATAAAATCCTGGTGATTTTTATTGCGTGCCTTTTTGTGCTGCTTTGCATCATCAGAAATCCGGCAACAGCAGTATGTTTCCTCTGCGGTTCGGCTCTTTCCATTGCGGCCGGATATGCAGGCATGTCGGTAGCCACCAAAGCAAATGTACGTACAGCGAACGCGGCCAGGACAAGCGGAATGGCCAGTGCACTGTCGGTCGCTTTCTCAGGCGGTACCGTCATGGGTATGTGCGTGGCAGGCTTCGGTCTTCTGGGTGTTTCCCTGATCTATGCACTGACAGGCAATGAAGATATCCTTTTCGGATTCAGCCTTGGTGCATCTTCGATCGCTTTGTTTGCCCGTGTCGGCGGCGGTATCTATACCAAGGCAGCCGATGTCGGCGCTGACCTTGTCGGCAAGGTCGAGGCAGGCATTCCGGAGGATGACCCGAGAAACCCGGCCGTTATCGCAGATAACGTCGGTGATAATGTCGGCGATGTAGCCGGAATGGGTGCCGATCTTTTCGAATCCTATGTCGGCTCTCTGATCTCCGCGATCACGCTCGGTATTGCAGCGGCGAATGGAGATATGGATCTTTCCAGAGCCTATGCGGTATTCCCGGCGATCCTTTCCTCGATCGGTATCATCGCTTCCATTATCGGTACTCTCATGGTAAGAACCAAGGAAGGCGGCAATCCGCAGAAGGCACTCAACCGCGGTACGTATACCGCTTCTGTGATTGTTGTCATCGGCGCTGTCATTCTCAGCAACATGTACCTGCATTCCGCAGGTCCGGCGATCGCGATTATTGCCGGCCTGATTGTAGGTATTGTCATCGGTATTGTCACAGAGGTTTATACTTCTGCAGATTACAAGTCAGTCAAGAAGATTGCGCAGCAGTCTGAGACCGGTGCTGCGACAACCATCATTTCCGGTCTTGCGGTCGGCATGAATTCAACAGCCGTTCCGATTATCCTGATCTGCGTGGGCATTTTTGCTGCTTACCAGGCAAGCGGCCTGTACGGCATCGCGCTCGCAGCGGTCGGCATGCTTTCCACAACCGGTATCACGGTTGCTGTCGATGCCTATGGTCCGATCGCAGATAATGCAGGCGGTATCGCAGAGATGTCTGAACTCGATGAGTCCGTCCGTGATATCACGGATTCCCTCGACTCTGTCGGCAACACGACAGCAGCCATGGGCAAGGGATTTGCCATCGGTTCCGCAGCACTCACCGCAATGGCTCTTTTCATGACCTATGCGGATGCGGTCAACCTGTCCGATGTCGGTATCAATATTCTGAATCATACGACGATTATCGGTCTTCTGATCGGCGGCATGCTGCCGTTCCTGTTCTCTGCTTTTACCATGGAATCCGTTTCCAAAGCGGCGTACAAGATGATCGAGGAAGTAAGACGCCAGTTCCATGCAGATCCTGGCATCCTGCAGGGCACATCCAAGCCGGATTACAAGACCTGCGTTTCAATTTCCACTAATGCAGCGCTGCATGAGATGATCATCCCTGGCTGCATGGCGGTCGTTTCTCCGATCCTTGTCGGCTTCCTGCTCGGTACGGAAGCAGTCGGCGGTATGCTGGCCGGCTCTCTCGTAACCGGTGTCCTGCTGGCGATCTTCATGGCCAATGCAGGCGGTGCATGGGATAATGCGAAGAAATACATCGAGACCGGACATCACGGCGGCAAGGGCAGCGAGGCGCATAAGGCAGCCGTTGTCGGCGATACCGTCGGCGATCCGTTCAAGGATACATCAGGTCCGTCCATCAACATCCTGATCAAGCTGATGACGGTCGTATCCCTCATTTTCTACTCCTGCTTTATCGGCGTTCTGCTGTAAGCAAAGAGCATATGTACTTTACAGGGCGTGTCTGCGGACACGCCCTTTTTGTGTTATAATAGCTCTGATATTATGGAGAAAAACATGAGAGCATACAGAAGATTATTAAAATATGTGACGTTTGATACGATGAGCAGCGAGACCAGCGAGACCGCGCCGACGACGGCGCACCAGTTCGATCTGGCCAGAGAGCTCGTCGATGAGATGAAGGCGATGGGCATAGAAGATGCCCGCGTCGATGACTGCTGCTATGTGTACGGCTCGATACCGGCGTCGTCCGGGTGCGAGGATGCACCGGCAATCGGATTGATTTCCCATATGGATACCGTGCCGGATTTCAGCGGCGCACATGTGAATCCGCGTATCATAGAGAATTATGACGGCCGTGACATACCGCTCGGCAGCAGCGGCCGGACGATTGAAGTGCGGCAGTTCCCGGTGCTTGCCGATATGAAGGGCAGAACGCTGATTGTGACAGACGGCACCACGGTGCTCGGCGCGGATGACAAAGCCGGCATCGCGGAGATCCTCACAGCGGCGGAGAAGATTCTGCAGGAGAACATACCGCATGGCAGGATCTGCATCGCCTTTACACCGGATGAGGAAGTCGGACACGGCACCGATCATTTTGACCTGCAGGCATTCGGTGCGGATTTTGCCTACACGGTAGACGGCAATGCCGAGGGAGAGGTCGTATACGAGAATTTCAACGCGGCCGGTGCCGAGGTCACCATAAGAGGTGTCAATGTACATCCGGGTGCGGCGAAGGATATCATGGTCAATGCGGTGCTGACGGCCATGGAATTCAACAGCCTCCTGCCGGGCGCCGAAGTGCCGTCCTGCACGGAGGGCAGGGAAGGCTTTTTCCATCTCCTTTCCATGCAAGGAACCGTGGAGCAGGCGAAGATGCAGTATATTATCCGCGACCACAGCCGTGCGCTGTTCGAGCATCGCAAGGAAGAGATGGCGATGGCGGCGCAGGTACTCAATGACCGGTACGGCGAAGGCACGGTGCAGCTCGTCATGCACGATCAGTATTATAATATGGTAGAAAAAATCAAACCGCATTTTCATCTGATTGAAAATGCCTGTGCGGCCGTGCGCGATGCCGGCCTGACGCCGAAGACATTTCCGGTGCGCGGCGGAACGGATGGCGCCATGCTCAGCTTCCGCGGCCTGCCGTGTCCGAACCTCGGCACCGGCGGCTATGCCTGCCACGGTCCGTACGAATTTATCAGCGCAGAAGGCATGGATAAGTCCGTGGAGATTATTCTCGGCATTCTGCGCCGCTATGCGAAGAGGAAGCGTGAAAGTTGAGAGATATAGAATTCAGAATGGAGCGGCCGGATCTTCTGAAACCGGGCGATGAAGCAGAGATGACAGAGTCGGTGCTTGACACCCTTTCAGGAAAAATGTATTATTACACGATCGAACCGGCGCTCGCCATGAGCGGCAACATTCCGGCAAAGCAGCGGCTGCACAGCCTGCACTGCCGGATCAAGGATGTGAAACTGGAAAACAGTGTTTATACCGTCATTGCGGAATGCGAGTAGACAGGAGTTATATGTACGAAGATATTTTCAGGGAAATTGATGCGCAGCAGGATCTCCGGGCCGCCCTCACACGGCTGAAGAAGGAGATTGTACAGGATAAGAAGGAAGGCAGCTTCCACGGACTGAGCCGTACGCAGGAGGAGAAGATTGCCTCGCTGATGCAGGATGAGGACCCGAAGGTGCGCAAAAATGCCGTCGGTATTCTGGGAGAAGCCGGCGCCGATGGCTGTCTTGATGCGATCGCCGAAGCCTATCAGCAGGAGAAGACATTATTTGTCCGCAGTTCTAATCTGAAAACACTCAGAAAGTTCGATTTCAGTCAATATAAAGATATGCTGCGAGAGCGGATCAGGCAGATCGAGGCGCAGCCGATGACAGAGGAAAACCGCAAGCATCTGAGCGAGGAACTGCGTCTGCTGCGGGACATGACGGCGGACCCGTCTCAGCGGAAGCAGCATGTGTTCACCGGATACAATGTGGTTTCGGATATGATTCTGCTGGTAAGTCCGGGTTTTGAACACCTGACATACAATGCACTGCCGGATTATATCAGGGAAGATGCCCGGATGCTGAACGGGGCAGTGGAAGTGGTGACAGATAAGCTCAACGTTGTGCTGGGCATCCGGACCGTGAAGGCGATCCTTTTCCGTTTTACAACGGCGCAGATCAAGCCCGGCGACCCGGATGCGGCGGCGGCCGTTCTGGCAAGGTCCGGCATACTGCGCTATCTGAAGACACGCCATGCAGGCAGCGGACCATTTTATTTCCGTATCGATATGAAGACGCGCCTGCACCTTACGGAGAAGGGGAAATATATCAAGAGGCTGGCGGCGGCACTGGAAGAGAAGACCGGCGGTGCGCTGATTAATTCAGCTTCCGGCTATGAATGCGAGATCCGCCTGATTGAATCGAAGAAGGGACGGTATTTCCCGTTCCTCATTCTGCATACGGTGCCGGATGACCGCTTCGATTACCGGAAGAATGCGCTGGCGACATCGATGGCGCCGGTAAGGGCAGCGGAGATCATCGAGCTTGTGCGGGATTATCTGATCGACGATGCGGCCGTGCTGGATCCTTTCTGCGGCAATGCCACGCTGCTGATTGAACGGCAGAAGGCGCTGCGGGCCAAAGCCCTTTACGGCGTCGATATCTATGGGGAGGCAATCCGGGCCGCGCATGAGAATACGGAGCTCGCCGGCGTGCCGGTGTACCTGATCAACCGGGATATGGCGGAGTTTACCCATAAATATAAATTTGACGAGATCCTGACGGAGCTGCCGTCCGTGACCGAGAAGATGGACCGTGACTCCCTGGCCGTTCTTTATACCCGTTTTATCAACAAGACGAAGGAGTGGACGCAGGAAGGGGCGGCCGTGATCGTCATCACGACGGAGCCGGATCTTTTCCGGCCGCTGGCAGAAAAAGCAGGCTGCCTGAAGCTCAAAGGCATTGCGAATCTTACAGGCCGCAATAAAGCCGGTGTTCTGATTTATCACGCTTTGCACTGAATTTATACATTTTTGTGGAATGGGACTGGTATTCACGACTTTAGAGTGTTAAAATACAGAAGTGAATGCAGACGGCATTGCATGAAGAGGTAAGGAGACGTAGGGTATGAATAAGAAGATCAGAACGCCGCAGACCGAGCGCGTTTTCAAGGCGATTCTGCAGCTGAAGACCATTGATGAGTGCTGTGATTTTTTCGAGGACATCTGTACGGTGAATGAAGTCATGTCTATCGCGCAGCGTTTTGAGGTGGCAGAGATGCTGCGGGACAACAAGACCTATATGCAGATTGCAGAGAAGACCGGAGCATCGACAGCGACAATCAGCCGTGTCAACCGCTCATTGAACTACGGAAGCGATGGCTATGACCTGGTGATGAACCGGATGAAGGAAGAGGAACAGGAAGATAAATGACAGAGCAGACTACTGAGGATAACAATGAACAGAATCACTCTGTGAGATCCGCTGTTTTCAGCTGGATCAAGGTGATCGTGCTGGCGGTTGCCATTGCACTGGCTATGGATACATTTGTGATAGCGAATGCCGTGGTGCCGACAGGTTCCATGGAGAATACCGTTCCGACGCATGCGCGTCTGATCGGATTTCGTCTGAGCTATACCGTATCTGACCCGAAGAGGGGAGATATCGTCATATTCAAATATCCCGATGATGAGAGCAAGAACTTTCTGAAGCGGATCATCGGTCTTCCGGGCGAAACCGTGGAGATCAGGGATGGCGAGGTCTATATCAACGGCAGCAGCGAACCGCTCGATGAACCGTATCTGGCGGAGACGCCGTACGGTGATTTCGGCCCGTATGAGGTGCCGGAGGACTGCTATTTCATGCTGGGAGACAACCGCAATAATTCCAAGGACTCCCGGTACTGGGAGAATACCTATGTGAGCCGGGACAAGATAGTCGCCAAGGCGGTGTGGATGTATTACCCGTCGTTCAAGGTGCTGTCCGGTGTGACATATGACTATGACGAAGGGCTTACAGAATAAAAAAATAACTGCTTATGCGTTTGACATAAGCAGTTATTTTTTTTATTGTTCGAGAGGAGACTGCACGAGTGACTCTCGAACAGGATTACTGATCAAGTTTGATGTCTTTGAGCAGATCTCCGATGTTGGTGGTAGCGCTGCCTTCATCTTTGTAGGAGTAGGAAGCTTCATTGCCGCCTCTTCTTCTGTTCTGTCTTGGAGAATATTCTCTTCCAGAACCAGCAGGCTCATTGACAGCTCTCATGCTGAGGCTGATCTTGTCGCCCTTGATACCGATAATCTTAACCTTGACTTCGTCGCCGACCTTGACAACCTCATTCGGGGTCTCGATTCTGCGGTTAGCCATCTGTGAGATGTGAACCAGTCCGGTAAGTCCGTCGTTGAATTCAACGAATGCGCCGAAGCTTGCGATTCTCTCAACCTTGCCGTCTACGATATCACCTTCATGGATATCCTTCATCTTCTCGGCACGCTCAGCGGCTTTTCTCTCCTGCTCAACAGCCTTGCCGGAAAGGACAAGTCTTCTGTTCTCAGGCTCAACCGTGATAACACGGACATCGATCTTCTTGCCGACCCATTCGGTAAGGTCTTCTACATATGCTACAGAAAGAAGGGAAGCAGGGATAAATCCGCGGACACCCTTAAAGTATGCGATCACGCCCTTGTTAACAGCAGCATTGATCTTAAGGGTGAGGATGGTGCCGTTATCCATGTCCTCTTTCAGCTCATCCCAGACAGCCGGATCAATCGGTTTATGCTGACGCTTAGACTTCTTGGCTGTCTCTTCCTGCTTTGGAGCAGCAGTTTCCTCTGCAGCTTCGTTGGTAGTTGCTTCGAGCTCTTTGTTCTCTTCACTCATAGTCTGATCTCCTTTAATAATAATAACCTGTTGTCTTACGGCTTGATGCTGTCGGACATATCTTCAGAGGCCGCAGCGCGGCCCTTGCCATTGATACTGACATATCTGCGTTCATATCCTTCCGGACTGTCCGCATCCAGGTCCTCTGACATGTCGAAATCATCGTCCCCGAATTCCTCAGAGAGGGCCTCACGATCCTGTTTATCTTTCATAAAATAAACGGCTGCACCGATACCGGCCGCTGCTGCGGCAAGCAGAACGGCAGCTTTTTTTATATTCATGAATGTCACCCTTCCAAATATAAGACAAAGTATGTCTTGCAGTAGTCAACAAATATTGGACACGAAATTAATTTTTTTAGTCGCTTAAAACGGATAGCTATACAATTCGGGCAACACTTCTAACATCCCTTCAGAA
>OMWM01000011.1 GCA_900314775.1 uncultured Eubacteriales bacterium
GCTATATATAATATTCCTATATTGTACATGCGTTAGTTACCTCGCTATTAAAAAAATCATTGCATATTCGAGCATTTCTGCAATGGGATTGTTCTTAATCGGGTTGTCGTCTTTGAATAAAGTGGGTATTGACGGTGCAATGTTTGTGATTTTTGCACATTCAATGGCTGTTACTGGATTATTTTTGGTCGCAGGACTTGTTCAACAAGCGACAAAAACGAAGAGTTTGCAGGAAATTTCCGGACTTGGAAATTCAATGCCAAGGTTGATGTTCGGAAGTTGTATAATCATCTTGGCATCAATCGGAATTCCTATGACGATGGGGTTTGTAGGAGAATTTTCAACTTTTGTTGGAGCGTTTTCTGCTGATTTTGAAAATGCTTTGTTGCCAAAGGTTGCAACCTCGGTTGCCTTGTTATCATTGATTTTGACTGCTGTATCGGTGTCTCTGCCGGTGCCGGCAATGCCGTATCCTATCTGGCCGGGCAGTACGGCAGAAATCTGCGCTACTATACCATTCATCTTTCCGATCCGTATTATTTCGGGCTGCGCAGTTTTCTTCACTGCGGCAGTTTCTACGGCCTGCGCCATATTTACGGTGACATGACAAATGAGGGCGGTGCGGATCCCCTGGACTATGACAGCATGATGGCCAATCCGACGGATCTTCTGATTGCCGCCACGCGGGCCGACAGCGGGCGTACCGTCTATTTTCATAAGGAACAGATGAAGCGCAATGATTACCGCATGCTGATGGCATCCTGCGCGATCCCGGCTGTATGTAAGCCGATCCGGATCGGCCGGCATGAATATTTTGACGGCGGCGTCAGCAATTCCATTCCGATTGACAAAGCGCTTGCGGAAGGCTGTGACAGGGTCGTCGTCCTGCTGACGAAATACCAGGGATTCCGCATGCAGCCGCAGAAACACCGCTTTCTCTACAGCCGCATTTTACGGGAATACCCGGCTGTCGTGCACGAACTCGATACAAGACATATCGTATTCAACCGGACCCTGGACAGGCTGCAGAGGCTGGAAGAGGAAGGCACGGTCATGGTGCTCAGGCCGTCAGAGGCTTTGAAATCCGGCACCTACGACATGAATCCGGCGGAGAATCAGAAGCTGTATGATCTCGGCATGAAAGATTACGATGAAAAAAGAACCGGGCTTTTTGAATTTCTTCAAAAAAAGAATTGACGGCTTAATCTGTATGTGTTATAGTACATATAGAACAAATAGAAACAGAGGTGAGTTATTATGCGTGATTACTATGATATACTCGGCGTATCGAAGAATGCAGATGATAAGACCATAAAGCGGGCTTACAGAAAACTTGCCAAGAAATATCATCCGGATGCCAACCCGGGTGACAAGGAAGCAGAGCAGAAATTCAAGGAAGTCAATGAGGCGTATGCCGTACTCGGCGACCCGGAGAAGAAGAAGAAGTACGATACATTCGGATCTGCGGCGTTTGATCAGAATGGCTTCGGCCAGGACTTCGGCCAGGGCTTCGGCCAGAACGGAAACGGATACACCTATACATATAATTTTAACCAGCAGGACGCACAGGACATTTTCGAAGATATCTTCGGCAATATGTTCGGACACGGCGGCCGCAGCAGAGGCGGCAGAGGATTTTCCGGTTTCAGCGGATTTGACGGCAGCGGTTTCGGCAATGGTTTCGGCGGCGGTTCTGCATCTTATGCACAGAAAGGCGCCGATTACAAGTCGGAGATTACCATCGGTTTTGATGATGCCATAAACGGATGCGAACGGGTATTCAGCTACACCGGTCCGGACGGGCGTGCCCAGTCCCTGAAGGTGAGAATTCCGGCAGGCATGGAAGACGGCAAGTCGATCCGTCTGCGCGGCAAGGGCGGTCCCGGCGTCAATGGCGGCGAACCCGGCGATATTCTGCTGAAAGTCAATGTACAGGGCAGGCCAGGATTTGAGCGCAAGGGAATGGATATCTACACAACCATCTATGTGCCGTTTTCCGTTGCAGCGCTTGGCGGCAAGGCGACCGTGCCGACCGTAAACGGCCGTGTCATCTGCCGTATACCGGAAGGCACACAGTCCGGCTCCAAAATCCGTCTGCGCGGCAAAGGTGCCGTATCGATGAAGGATCCGTCGGTGCACGGCGACCAGTATGTCGTTGTACAGGTACAGGTTCCGAAGAATCTGACACCGTCCGAGAAGGCGAAGATCAAAGAGATGAGCGATACGCTTGACAGAAACGGCCATGGCAGTGCCGGTTCGGCTTTCGCATAAACAAAATCGAAAATATATTAAATTTATATAAAATTGAATAAAAATGGGGAAATGTCTGTATAATATTAAATTATACAGGCATTTTTCAAATAATAATTTGTGCGAAGGAGGGTGTGCAATGAGTTCAGAGAAAAAACCGAATGATATGACGTTCATTGATCTCACCAATGAACTGCTGTATCAGCGTTACCTGATGTACCGCCTGAACGGACATGATTTCAGCAGCCAGCTCAACATTCTTGAATACTCGATTCTCCGCATGGCGTCTAAGAAACAGAAGCTTTATCTGAAGGAAATCAGCCAGCATTTTGAAATACCGATGAAACATCTGTCCAAGATCATAGGCCGGATGCGGGACGAAGGCGTGATCATATGGACGCATGACGATTACGGGGAGAAGGGCACCTACATCAAGGCGACACCGTACGGAATTGAACAGCTGAACAAGCAGGAAGCAAAACTCAGGAAAGATTACAAGGAGATCATCAATACGGTGGGCCGTGACCGAATCTACGAATATATCAACACCACCAGACAGATTATCGACATCCTGCAGAATAACAATAAATGAAATTTTCGATCATTTCTCCTTCATTTTAAGACGTAAATTTTGTTTATTTTTCAGAAATCTGCACGTCAGAAGGCAGATGCGTGCAGATTATTCAGACATCTGCGTTGAATTATCCAGTGGAGTATGGTATTCTTAAACTAATTCGAATATTATGATTGCAGAGCAAATCATTTTATAAAATCATAACAAGAAAGGAATGAATATCATGTATGGACTTGAAGAACTCGGTATCACCAGCCCGGCGGAAGTCTACAGAAACCTTGAACCGGCGAGCCTTGTAGAGCATGCGCTGGCAGCCGGAGAAGGAAAGCTCAGCGATACCGGAGCACTTGTTGTTTATACCGGCAAATACACCGGACGTTCACCGGATGATAAGTTTATCGTCGACACACCGGAGGTGCACGATAATATCGACTGGGGCAAGGTAAACCGCCCGATCAGCCGTGAGAAATTCAACGCAATCAGAGACAAGGCTGCCGCTTATCTGAACGGCAAAGATGTCTATGTTTTTGATGGCTTTGCCGGCGCGGACAAGAAGTATACCAAGAAATTCAGAGTCATCAATGAACTGGCAAGCCAGAACCTGTTTATTCACCAGCTTCTGATCCGCCCGACAGCAGAGGAACTGGAAAACTACGGCGACCCGGACTACACGATTCTCTGCGCACCTGGTTTCAAGTGCGTACCGGAAGTCGATGGCACACACAGCGAAGCGGCGATCATGATCGATTACGCCGCGCACATGATTGTCATCGTCGGTTCGCAGTATGCCGGTGAGATCAAGAAGAGCGTATTCTCCACCATGAATTATGTCATGACGCAGGAGAATGTACTTCCGATGCACTGCTCGGCCAATGCGGACCCGAAGACACTCGACACCGCTGTTTTCTTCGGTCTTTCCGGAACAGGCAAGACCACACTTTCCGCAGATCCTTCCAGACTGCTGATTGGCGATGACGAGCATGGCTGGTCACCGGACGGTATTTTCAATTTTGAGGGCGGCTGCTATGCCAAGTGCATCAATCTTTCAGAGGAGAATGAGCCTGATATCTATCATGCCATCCGATTCGGTTCCGTTGTAGAGAATGTAATTATGGATCCGGATACCCGGAAGCTCGACTTCTATGATGGAAAACTGACAGAAAACACGAGAGTAGGTTACCCTGTCAACTACATCAACAATGCGAAAATCCCGGGCACCGGCGGCATTCCTAAGGCAGTCATTTTCCTGACCGCAGATGCTTTCGGCGTTCTGCCTCCGATCAGCCGTCTTTCCAGAAATGCGGCGATGTATCACTTTGTAACCGGCTTTACTTCCAAGCTGGCCGGCACAGAGCGCGGCGTCACCGAACCGCAGCCGACATTTTCAACGCTGTTCGGACAGCCGTTCATGCCGATGCGCGCTTCTGTCTATGCGCAGATGCTGGGTGACAAGCTCGACCAGTACGGCACGAAAGTATACCTCGTCAATACAGGATGGGCCGGCGGCAGTGCAGCTGACGGCGCGAAGCGTATGAAGCTCAGCTATACAAGAGCGATGGTTCGTGCAGCTTTGAATGGGTCTTTTGATGATGTTGAATTTGTTCATCACGATATCTTCAATGTAGATTATCCGAAACATTGCCCGGATGTACCGGATGAATCCCTCGATGCAAGAGGCATGTGGGCAGACAAGGCAGCTTATGATGCACAGGCGAATAAGCTGGCGAAGATGTTTGTCGACAATTTTGCAGCGAAATATCCGGATATGCCTGCCGAGATCGTTGAAGCAGGACCGCATCCGCAGAAATAAACAAGTAATAGCATATCGGGTCTGCCGCACAAGCGGCAGGCCTTTTTTTTATCAGGTGCCTGCATCTTGTTATGCGGCGGCATCGGCAGCCATCTTGACAATACCGGCAAATATGTATAAAATTACCGTTAGCGGCTGTGATTGCGCGGCGGAATTTCATGCAGACATCGATTCCGCTTCAGATATGCAGAGGGCGGCACAGAGAGAACGGGCCTTGGGCTGAAAACCCGTTCCGACAGCACCTGTATATTGACTTTCCCGCAGGAGCCGGTTCCGTGAAGTCTGCGAAGCGGAATCCGTACACGCGCGTTAAGCGATAAGAGTGTCATATGTATTTTCATATATATATGGAATCAGGGTGGTAACACGGTACAGCATCGTCCCTCTTACAGCGGGATGGTGCTTTTGTTTTGCCGCAGCATTTTATGAAAAACAAGGTGATGAGATGAACAAAGACGAACTCAAAAAGATGGAGGAAGAGGCGCTCAGACAGATCAGAGAAGCGGAGAACATGTCGAAGCTCAATGAGATCCGTATTGCTTTCCTCGGCAAGAAAGGACAGTTCACGAATGCGATGAAATCTCTTCGTGATCTCCCGAAAGAAGAACGGCCGGTATTCGGTCAGGTTGTCAATGAAGCACGCAGCAACGTAACAGAGAAGCTGGAAGAGATGAAGACAGCGCTGGCTGCCAAGGCCCGCGAGAAACAGCTTGAATCTGAAGTCATCGATGTCACGCTTCCTGCATCCCGCATGGAACTCGGACATCGTCATCCGAACGAAATCGCGCTCGAAGAGGTTGAGCGGATCTTCGTCGGCATGGGCTATGAGGTTGTGGAAGGCCCGGAGATCGAGAAGGATTATTATAATTTCGAAGCACTGAATATTCCGGCCAATCATCCGGCCAAGGACGAGCAGGATACCTTCTATATTACGAAGGAGTTCCTTCTGCGTACGCAGACTTCCGGCACACAGGTGCACGAGATGGAAAAGCATAAGCTGCCGATCCGCATGATTTCCCCGGGACGCGTATTCCGTGCCGACGAGCTGGATGCGACCCATTCACCGAACTTCCATCAGATCGAAGGACTTGTCATCGATAAGAACATTACATTTGCCGACCTCAAGGGAACACTGGCTGAATTTGCGAAACAGCTGTTCGGACCGGACACAAAAATCAAGCTCCGTCCGCATCATTTCCCGTTTACAGAACCAAGCGCAGAGGTGGATGTTTCCTGTTTCAAATGCGGAGGCAAGGGCTGCCGCCTGTGCAAGGGCGAGGGCTGGATCGAGATTCTCGGCTGCGGCATGGTGCATCCGCACGTGCTCGAGATGAGCGGCATCGACCCAAACGAATACCAGGGATTTGCATTTGGCGTAGGCCTCGAGCGGATTGCCATGCTCAAATATGAAATTGATGACATGCATCATCTCTATGAGAATGATATCCGTTTCCTGAAGCAGTTCTGATCGTGGGAGGTAAGCTGATATGAGAACATCATTAAACTGGATCAAGGCACTTGTGCCGGGCATCGCGGACATGGGACCGAAGGAGTACATGGATGCGATGACACTTTCCGGCTCCAAGGGCGAATTTTATACAGAACTCGACAAAAATCTTGAGAAGATCGTGATCGGAAAGATTCTTTCCATAGAAAAGCATCCGGACGCCGATAAGCTGGTCATCTGCCAGGTCGATGTCGGTCAGGAAGAGCCGCTGCAGATCGTAACCGGTGCTCCGAATGTATTTGAAGGCGCTGTTGTGCCGGTTGTTCTGGCAGGCGGCCGCGTAGCAGGCGGCCACGACGGCAGCACGCCGCCGGAAAACGGCATCAAGATCAAGAAAGGCAAACTGCGCGGCGTTGACAGCTACGGCATGATGTGTTCGATCGAGGAGCTGGGTTCATCCCGCGAAATGTATCCGGACGCGCCGGAAAACGGCATCTATATTTTCAAGAACAGAGATGATCTGAAACCGGGCGATGACGCCGTCAAGGCACTCGGTCTCGATGACGCTGTCATCGAATACGAGATCACATCCAACCGTGTTGACTGCTTCAGCATCATCGGCATTGCCCGTGAAGCGGCTGTCACCTTCGGCAAGGAACTCAAGCTCCCGGAAGTCACAAAGACCGGAAACAGCGAAAATGCAGCCGATTACATCGATGTCGAGGTCAGAGATACGGATCTGTGCCCTCGCTACACCGCGCGTATCTGCAAAAATATCAAAATCGGTCCGTCACCGGAATGGATGCAGCGCAGACTGGCTTCTCAGGGCATCCGTCCGATCAACAATATCGTAGATATCACCAACTACGTCATGCTCGAATACGGACAGCCGATGCACGCCTACGATCTGTCCACGATTGCGGGCAATAAGATTATCGTACGCCGTTTCATGGACGGCGAGAAATTCACGACGCTCGACGGCCAGGAGCACACCATGGACAGCACCATGCTGGCCATCTGCGATGATCATGAACCGGTCGGCATCGCCGGCATCATGGGCGGTCAGAATTCCATGATCACCAGAGACGCCGATGCCGTGCTGTTTGAGGCAGCCTGCTTCGACGGCACCAACATCCGTCTGACCGGCAGGAAACTGGGCATGCACACGGATGCGCAGTCCATGTTTGAGAAGGGACTCGACCCGAATAATGCCTCGGCGGCCATCGACCGTGCCTGCCAGCTCGTCGAGATGCTTGGCTGCGGCGAAGTCGTCGGCGGTATGGTAGATGTCTACAGCAAGGTCAAGGAACCGCTGCAGATTCCATTTGAGCCGGACCGCATCAACCGCCTGCTCGGCACGGATCTTTCCGCGGACTATATGATCAAAGTGCTGACTGCGCTTGAGCTTGAATACAATGAGGAAACCGGCGTCTTCACCATCCCGACCTTCCGTCAGGATCTGAAAGCCACCTGCGATCTGGCAGAGGAAGTAGCCCGTTTCTACGGCTACGCCAACATCGATTCCACCCTGCCGTCAGGACAGGCCATGGCCGGCAGAGTTTCCTTCAAGCACATCGTACACGATCAGGCGAAGAGAACAGCGGAATTCTGCGGATTCTCACAGGGCATGACATTCTCTTTCGAGAGCCCGAAGGTATTCGATATGCTGAAACTGGCACCGGATGATATGCACCGCAATGCCATCCGTATTGCCAATCCGCAGGGCGAGGACTACAGCATCATGCGTACGCTGCCGGTCAACGGTATGCTCACCTCGCTTGCCCGGAATTTCAACCGGCGCAACAAGAATGTAAAGCTTTATGAAATTGCCAAGGTATACCTGCCGAAGGCACTCCCGCTTACCGACTATCCGGATGAGCGCGAAGAGCTGACGCTCGGCTTTTACGGAGAGGGCGATTTCTATACCATGAAGGGCGCTGCCGAAGAGATTCTGCAGAGCATCGGCATGCGGGATATCGTGACCTACGACCCGAACGCCGGCATTCCATTCCTGCATCCGGGCCGCCAGGCAGACATGCTCTATGAAGGACAGAAGATCGGCTATCTCGGCGAAGTACACCCGGATGTATGCGATACCTTCGGCATCAAGGGAAGAGCTTATCTGGCTGTTCTCGACCTGCCGAAGCTGGTTGAAAAGGCGACATTTGAGCGCCATTTCAAGGGCATTGCCAAATATCCGGCCGTAACGAGAGACATCAGCATGACCGCGAAGAAGTCGATTCTCGCCGGTCAGATAGAAAATGTGATCCGCAGAGACAGCGGCAGCCTGCTTGAAAACTGCGAGCTTTTCGATGTCTACGAAGGCAGCCAGATCGGCGAAGGATTCCGTTCCCTCGCTTACACGCTGACTTTCCGCGCACAGGATCATACACTTGAAGACAGCGAAGTAAACGCCGTTATGGACAAAATCATCAGCGATCTTTCCGAACTCGGCGTCAATCTTAGAAAATAAAGAAGCGATAGTGGCATGAAGAAAAGTGATTTTTATTATGATCTTCCAAAAGAACTGATCGCACAGGATCCACTGGAAGATCGTTCAGGTTCAAGACTTATGGTGCTGGATAAAAATACCGGCGCCATAAGCCACCACATATTCCGGGACATCATTGATTTTCTGAATCCCGGCGACTGCCTCGTGATCAACGACACCAAGGTCATTCCGGCAAGACTGCACGGCATCAAGGAAGAAACGGGCGCACATATCGAGGTCCTGCTCCTTAAGCGCCGCGAAGGCGACATCTGGGAGACTCTGGTAAAGCCCGGCCGCAAAGCGAAAAAGGGCACAAGAATTGATTTCGGAGACGGCCTGCTCAAATGCGAAGTTGTCGATGTTATCGAAGACGGCAACCGCCTCATCCATTTTGAGTACGACGGCATTTTTGAAGAGATTCTTGACAGGCTCGGCGAGATGCCGCTGCCGCCGTATATCACGCATAAGCTGAAGGACCAGAACCGCTATCAGACTGTCTATGCGAAATATGAGGGCAGTGCCGCCGCACCGACGGCCGGTCTGCATTTCACACCCGAGCTGCTGCAGGCGATCGAGGACAAGGGTGTCAGAATCGCCCGCATAACGCTGCATGTCGGTCTCGGCACGTTCCGTCCGGTAAAGGCGGAGAACATCGAAGATCATCAGATGCATTCCGAATATTACCAGGTCACCAGCGAAGCCGCGGATCTGATCAATAAGACGCGGCAGGAAGGCGGGCGCATCATCGCTGTCGGCACGACCAGCACGCGTACGCTGGAGACCGTGGCCGACGAGAACGGATTTGTAAAGCCTTGCGGCGGATGGACGCAGATTTTCATCTATCCGGGCTATAAATTCAAATGCATCGATGCGCTGATTACGAATTTTCATCTGCCGGAATCAACGCTCATCATGCTGGTTTCCGCACTGGCGGGCCGCGAAAATATTCTGAACGCATATAATACGGCTGTTGCCGAAAAATACCGTTTTTTCAGCTTCGGCGACGCCATGTTTATCAAATAAGGAAGGTACTGCAATATGACATTAATGGAAGAATGGGATCAGCTGGCCGTTGAGAAATCCAAAAATGAAAAAATGGCACAGCAGTTCTGGCTTGATTATTACGCACAGGAAAAGGAAGTCTACGCGAAGATGCTTGCTGAGCCGGAGAAGGTTTATGAAGGCACCGTAGAAGAGCTCGCACAGCAGTTCGGCATGAGCACCGTATATTTTGGCGCCTTTCTGGACGGCATCAACGAGAGCATCAAGGAGCCGAATCCGGTAGACCAGATTACCGCCGAGTCCCATGTCAAAGTGGAAATCGACCCGGAGAAGCTGTACTACAACATGGTAGCCAACAGCGCGGACTGGCTCTACAAGCTGCCGGAATGGGACAATATTATTACCAAAGAAAGACAGGCGGAGCTGTACAAACAGCAGAAGCAGTCCAAGATCGTGCGCCGCAAAGGGCCGAAGATCGGCCGCAACGATCCGTGCCCGTGCGGAAGCGGCAAAAAATATAAATTCTGCTGCGGAAGATAATACATTTTCCGGAATTTGTATTTGTTTTATGACATTTGCATTTTTATGAAGCTGTACCCTTAAGACATTTTTCAATATATTAAAATGGATGCAAAACAAGAAACGCATAACCCAGGGGGTAGGGAGCAGACATGACAATCCCGGAAATTATTATGGTATGCGTCGGCCTGTCACTGGATGTATTTGCAGTGGTAGTCTGTTATGGAGCTGTTCTGCTGAAAATAGAGCGGTCACGTCTCATCAAGATGTGCATCATCTACAGCATTTGGCAGAGCATGGCAGTCTATGCCGGCCGTCTCATTACTTATATTCCAGGTATTATGAATGTTGTTGGCGGAATCCGTGCGTTCGCTGAGATTTTCACTGTACTGATTTTCAGTGTGCTCGGCGCCTTTATGATCTACAAGGGCAAGAAGAAGGACAATTTTGTGGAACGCCTTTCTGATGTGACCTATAAAGAGGTACTTATTACTGCCTGCATTACCTGTATCGACGCCGTACTGGCCGGTATGGGATTCGGATTCATGAACGCCAATATTTTCTATGTGATGCTATCCATGCTGATCATCACAGCATTGGTCGTTATCATCGCATTGTACGTCGGATATCGAATGGGAGAGCAGAAAACCTTTGCCTATTTCTGCGGAGGCATCCTGTTCTTCATATCAGCTGTGAGTGTAATCATTGAGTATTACATATGATTTAACAATTGAAATGTTTTAGGGAGGAATTATTATGAGTTCAGCCATTGAAAAAGCAAAGCATTCCGCGGAGAGAGCGGCAGCAGGATTACTTTTTGACAAGATCCTGAACGATCTCAAACACAAAGACAGAGCAGAATACTATGTCCAGATCGTAGATATGCTTGAAAAGTTCTGGAAGAACGACTACTCCAAGGAGACTTTTGATAAAGCACGAGAAAAAGTAAGAAATCAGGACAGCCGCTGGATGAAGTTCGTCAACAGAGTTATCGATGAGACAGATCACAATGTTGCCAAGATGACACTGCTGAACCTCGGCTATGAGGCATTTATACGCGGAAC
The DNA here is from genome assembly GCA_900314775.1 of uncultured Eubacteriales bacterium. Taxonomy (GTDB): domain Bacteria; phylum Bacillota; class Clostridia; order Lachnospirales; family Lachnospiraceae; genus UBA2912. The sequence goes on from OMWM01000011.1 coordinate 11,158, forward strand.
CAAGATGATCCGTAAGAACAGGAAGATCTACAACTGCAATATTCCGTGGCTCATCCTGTTTGACCCGACTTCCGCGTGCAACATGCACTGCAAGGGATGCTGGTCCGGCACCTACGGCCGCAAGTACAACCTCTCCTATGAGGATATGGACAAGATCGTGACCGAAGGCAAAGAGCTTGGCGTCTATCTCTATCTGATGACCGGCGGTGAGCCGACCGTGCGCAAGAAAGATATTCTGAAGCTCGCTGAGAAGCATCACGACTGCTATTTCGCAATGTTCACGAACTCTACGCTGATCGATGACGACTTCTGCAAGGAAGTTGTCCGTCTCGGCAATATGACCTTCCTGGTTTCGATCGAAGGCACACCGGAGACCAACGATGCAAGACGAGGCGAGGGACATTACGCAGCTGTTATGCATGCAATGGATCTCTTCAAGAAGTACGGCATTCTGTTCGGAACTTCCATCTGCTATACAAGACAGAACATCGAAGCGGTTACCTCTGATGAGTTCCTCAACATGATCGCTGACAAGGGCGCTCGTTTCGGCTTCTATTTCCACTATATGCCGGTTGGCACCAACGCGGTTGTCGACCTGATGCCGACAGTAGAGCAGAGAAAAGCGATGATCGAGCGGATCCGCTATATTCGTTCGGATGACTGCGACATCCAGTTCTATCCGATGGATTTCCAGAACGACGGTGACTATGTCGGCGGATGCATTGCCGGAGGCAGAAACTACTTCCATATCAACTCCACCGGCGACGCAGAGCCATGCGTATTCATCCATTATTCGGATTCCAATATCCATGACAAGACGATCCTGCAGATTCTCCAGAGCCCGCTGTTCATGGCATATCACAACGGACAGCCGTTCAACAAGAATCATTACCGTCCATGCCCGATGCTCGAGAATCCGGCCGTTCTGCCAAGACTGGTAAAGGAGACCGGTGCAAAGAGCACCAACCTGGAATCTCCGGAGACAGCCGATGAGCTCTGTGCCAAGACTGTGGAATATGCGAAGGAGTGGGCACCGGTAGCAAATGAGATCTGGGAGACGAAGAAACACGCCAATCCGGAATATGTAAGCTACGACGCAAAATAATCGGCTATCATAAAAAATACTATAGATATGTCGGAAATAACCGGCTGAAGAAAGCAAATCTGTTTTCTTCAGCCGGTTTATTGTATACCGTTTTGCCGTGATATTGAATAACTTTCACTTTGAAAACAGCTGAAATTAAGGGTAAATTAACAAAGATTCTCAAAACTCTTGTTTTTGACGCGCAAATACGTTATTTTAGACTGGAATATGAAAGGAAAGCAGGGTAAACTTTGGAACGCAGGAAAAAGATGACTAAGACATTGCTGAGCGACAGTCTCAAAGTGCTCATGCGCAAAAAGCCATTCGAGAAGATCACCATCAAGATGATCACCGATGAAGCAGGCGTAATCCGACCGACGTTCTATAATTATTTCTGCGATAAATATGAAGTTCTCGAATATATCTTCAACGAAGAGATTGTGGAGAATGTCAAATCCATGTTTCTGCAGGGCATGCACAAGGAGAGCATCAAACTGCTTTTCACCAGCATCAAGAACGACAGTGAATTCTATTCCCGGGCTTTCATGGTTACAGGACAGAACTCATTTGAGGACATTGTCAGAAAATATCTCTGTGATCTGTTCATGATCATGCTTGACGAGGATTATGTCAGGCCGGCTGCCAAGCCGAAAATCATGAGCAAGGAACTGGTTGCACGCTATTATGCGGTTTCCCTCTGCGATCTGCTGAAGGAGTGGCAGTGCGGTAAGCTGCGCGGCACCGACTGCGGCGAGATGGCAGACATGTATGAATATATGCTGCAGCACAGTTTCGAGGATTTCATGCGCATACAGTGGTAATCAATACACGCGGTCGAAGAGACTGCCTTCCAGAAAAATCAATCCCTGGCTGCCGGATGGCATTTCCGGCGGCCGGGGATTTTCTCATCTCTCGTGGACCTTGTAGCTGAATTTCTCGAGCAGTTCGCGCGCTTTATGCACCGCATCGGCATTGTAGAATTCGACGCGCAGGACACCTTCCTGAAATTCCCTGTTGTGCACGATCGCGATATTCTTGATGCTGATATTGTTGATCGCCAGGACCGTGGCAATCATCGCAATCGCACCGGATTCGTCGATGATATCGACATAAAGTTCATAGACAGGCAGAATGCTTCCGGAAGATACCGTCGGCATATCGTCGCGGTAATCCTTCGCCTTTCCGAAAAAATCGAGCAGAAAATCGCTGTCTTCATCGCGGATCGCCTCGGTCAGGCGGTCGAGTTCCTCGCGGTATCCGCCGATGGTATCCAGGATCTGCGCCTTATTCTCAAGGCAAATGGATTCCCACATGGCAGGAGAGGACGAGGCAATTCTCGTGATATCCTTGAAACCGCCGGCCGCTATACAGCGCATCAGCCCCTCTTCATTGTCATTTTCACGGACGTAATTGACAAGAGAATAGGCGATCATATGCGGAAGATGGGAGATCGCCGCCGTCGCCCGGTCGTGCTCCTCGCTGCTGACCGTAATCGGGATGGCACCGATCGTCTTCACGATGTCGGTAAATTCCTGCACGCGCGCCTGCGCAGTGCCCTCGCCAGGCGTCAGGATGTAATAGGCATTTTCGAGCATCCGGTCGCTGGAATTCGCATAGCCGGTCCGCTCGGAACCTGCCATGGGATGGCCGCCGATAAACTGCGCGGACAGCCCGCAGTCCTGCACCGCCTTATGCATGGATGATTTGACGCTGCCGACGTCCGTCAGAATGCACTGCGGACCCATGACCGCTTTCAGCGCCGGCAGCATTTCGATATTGCGGGAGACCGGCATGCACAGGAAAATATAGTCGCAGTCCGCGAAACCGCTGCCGATCTCATCGCTGGCCAGATTGATCACGCCGTCCTGCATCGCCTGTACAAGGCTGGCGCGCGTTCTGTTGTAGGCAACAATAACCGTCTCCGGCATCGTCCGCCGGACGGCCCTTGCAATGGAACCGCCGATCAGGCCGAGACCGATAAAGCCCAGTTTGTATCTCTTCATATCTGCAATCCTTCCGATTAAAAAAATATCTGCTAACATCATAACATTTCATATGCAAAATTTCACCCCGCAAATGCAGACGAACCGGCGGCGCAGCCTGATACGGCGGAAAAATATTTTTCTGAGAACGCCGGATGCGGCACGGGAATGCCGCAATATAACAAGTTTACACACCAGATAAAAAGTTCTTTATCTAAAGTGTGGAAATATACTGAAAACTATTGAAGAAACAGCAGATTTTTAGTAAAATATACACGTAGGTTTTTATGAATTTTCAAAATCCATGAAAAACCTGCCAGTAAATTTTGGAGGGCTGAACATGAAAGTTTATAAGACACAGGATATACGTAACGTCGCTATTCTCGGACACGGCGGATGCGGTAAGACAACTCTTGTTGAAGCGATGGCCAACGTTACCGGCGTAACCAGCAGAATGGGCAAGGTAACTGACGGCAGCACCATCAGTGATTACGACAAGGAAGAGATTAAGAGAAAAATTTCAATCAGCACCTCAGTAGTTCCGATCGAATGGCGCTTCTGGAAGATCAACCTGCTGGATACTCCTGGATTCATGGATTTCACGGGCGAAGTCGAGGAAGCATTATCTGTCGCCGATGGCGCGATTATTGTTATTTCCGGCAAGGCCGGCGTGGAAGCCGGTACTGAGCGTGCATGGGATTACTGTGAGAAGTATGAAATCCCTCGTATTTTCTTCGTAACTGATATAGATGATGAGAATGCCGATTACATGCGGATTGTCAATCAGCTCCGCAAGCTGTACGGCAAGAAGATTGCACCTTTCCATCTGCCGGTCAAGGAGAACGGCAAGTTCACAGGCTATGTCAATGTCGTTAAGATGATGGGCCGCAAGGCTACGGAAGACGGCAATAAGTTTGACGACTGTGCAATTGAAGACCTCAACCTCTCACCGGAACTCAGTGAGGAACTGAATCCATGCCGTGAGGCACTGCTTGAGGCCGTTGCCGAGACAAGCGAAGAATATATGGACCGCTATTTTGAAGGCGACGAATTTACCACCGATGAGATTATCGATGCACTGCGTGCCAATATCAATGAAGGCAGCATCATTCCGGTACAGTGCGGCTCCGGTCTTCTCAATATCAGCATTGAGAACCTCGTTAAGTCCTGCGTAGAGTTCCTGCCGTCACCGATGCGTGACAACATCAAGATCTTCGGCAAGGACCCGCGTACAGACAAGGAATACAATGTGGATTACGATTCCAGACGTCCGTTCTCCGCATACGTTTTCAAGACAATCGTGGACCCGTTCATCGGCCGTTATTCTCTGATCAAGGTATGCTCCGGATCACTGAATTCCGATTCTGTAATTTATAACTACGAGCGCAGCACAGAAGAGAAGCTCAGCCGTCTGTATATCATGCGCGGCAAAGAAGCTTCCGAGATCCCGCAGCTGAATGCCGGTGATATCGGTGCGATTGCGAAGCTCTCCAACACGGAGACAGGCGATACGCTTTCACTGAAGAATGATCCGCTTGTATTTGAGAAGGCACCGATCAGCGTTCCTTACACCTACAAGCGCTATGACGCGAAGAACAAGGGCGATATCGACAAGGTAGCACAGGGCCTGCAGAAGATGATGGAAGAGGATCTCACGATCCGTTCCTTCAACGATAAGGAAAACCATCAGATGCTTCTCTACGGCATGGGTGATATGCACCTCGATGTCATTGCCAGCAAGCTGCTTGCCAAGTACAAGGTAGAGATTGTCCTGTCCAAGCCGCGTATTCCTTACCGTGAGACGATCCGCAAGAAAGTCCAGGTAAGAGAGAAATATAAGAAACAGTCCGGCGGACATGGCCAGTACGGCGATGTTGCCATGGAATTTGAGCCTTCCGGCGATCTCGAGAAGCCATATATCTTCGAAGAGAGAGTTGTCGGCGGTGCAGTTCCGAAGAACTACTTCCCGGCTGTAGAGAAGGGTATTGCGGAATCTGTTGACAAGGGACCGCTTGCCGGATATCCGGTTGTCGGCATCAAGGCCACCCTCTATGATGGTTCCTATCATCCGGTAGATTCCTCCGAGATGGCATTCAAGACAGCGGCGAGACAGGCATTTAAGTCCGGCTTTACACAGGCCGATCCTGTTCTTCTCGAGCCGATCGTATCCCTGAGCGTTCAGGTGCCGGATAACTATACCGGTGATGTCATGGGTGATCTGAACAAGAGAAGAGGCAGAGTGCTCGGTATGAATCCGGTTGCATCCGGCAAGACCGAGATTGTAGCGGATATTCCGATGGCCAGCCTGTACGGCTATTCCACCGATCTGAGATCCATGACCGGCGGCCGCGGCATTTATTCCTACACATTTGCCCGCTATGAACAGGCACCGTCTGATGTACAGCAGACCGTCATTGCAGAAGCCGAGGCAGAGAAGAACTGACCGGCTGTATGCAAAGCAGCAGAATATTAAGAGGATTGCAGATTTTCTGCAGTCCTCTTTTTTTGCATTTTTGCCGGAAAGGCAGTTAGACGTTTTCCGTAAACCTTCTATTTTATAGAGAAAACAATTAAATATTATAATATTATAGATAGTGTCCCTAAAAGTAAACACGTCCCTGCATTTTTTGTGCTACAGTAATAGCAGAACATACAGGGGGGTAGAATATGAAAGAAGGTATTCATGCTACAAAATTAGGTTACGAAATCAGATTGTACCGCAACCGGCACAACATGTCACAGCAGGCATTCGGCGACCTGCTTGGTGTGAGCGCCAACACCGTGCATCTCTGGGAGAGAAAGGGGGCAAGGCCATCCATGTCGTCCATGGTCGCGCTGGCGAGAGTCATGGAAATTCCGCTTGATAAAATCATGCGTGATTCCATGACGGACTATACAGACATATGAGATAAAGACAGAAGGTCCGGATGCATCACATGCAATTTATATCTTTCAAGGGCAGAGTGTGATAAAATAGGGTTATAATTCACAGTGGAGGAATTTATGAAAAAACCAGTATTACTTATCATGGCTGCCGGCATGGGAAGCCGTTACGGCGGTCTCAAGCAGATTGATCCGGTAGACCGCGAAGGCCACATCATCATGGATTTTTCCATCTACGATGCGATGAAAGCCGGATTCAGCCGTTTTATTTTTATCATACGAAGAGAACATCTGGACCTTTTCAAAGAGAGCATAGGCGACCGCATCAGCCGCAAGGCCGAGGTATCCTATGTCTTCCAGGATCTGGATAACATACCGGAAGGCTGTGCCGTGCCGGAAGGCCGCCGCAAGCCGTGGGGCACAGGCCACGCGATCCTCAGCTGCATCGATGAAGTTGACGGACCGTTCGCCGTCATCAACGCCGATGATTATTACGGATGCCATGCTTTCCGCCTGATTTATGATTATCTCGTAACCCATCAGGATGATGACCGGTATCGCTATGCGATGATCGGCTACAGACTCGGCAATACGCTGACCGATAACGGCCACGTATCCCGCGGTATCTGCGAGACGGATGAGAACGGGATGCTGCGCAGTATCCATGAGCTCACCTATATCGTGAAGACACCGCAGGGAGCCGCTTTTTCTGAGGATGACGGAGAGACATTTACGGATATTTCTCCGGAAGAGACGGTATCCATGAATCTCTGGGGCTTTTCCGCGAGCATACTGCCGGAGCTTAAGAAACAGTTCGTGCAGTTTTTCAGAGAAGAGGTACCGCAGGACCCGATGAAGAAGGAATTTTTCCTGCCGACCGTTGTCAGCCGGCTGATCGATGCGGACAAAGCATCCGTGCAGGTCATCACGACACCGGACCAGTGGTTCGGCGTGACCTATAAGGAAGACCGGAAATCGGTTGAAGAAGCCATCATCCGGATGAAGAATGAGCATATTTATCCGGAGCAGTTCTGATAAGATCATAGAATAATATTGGAGGTTATCATGCAGATCAGAAAAACCAAAATCGTCTGTACTCTCGGACCGGCTGTTGATTCGGAAGAGAAGATCAAGAATCTCGTCAATGCCGGCATGAATGTCGCACGGCTGAACTTTTCTCATGGAACCCATGAATCGCATCTTGAGACACTGGGCAAGGTGCGCAGAGTGCGTGACCAGCTCGGAAAGCCGGTTGCTGTCATGCTCGATACCAAGGGACCGGAGATCCGCCTTCGCAATTTCAAAGAGGGTAAGGTGCATCTGAAAAAGGGACAGCGTTTTACACTGACAACCAGGGAACTCGACGGCGACAGCCTGATTGCATCCATTACATACAAGGATCTTCCGAAGGATGTCAAGGCCGGCGGCCGGATCCTGATCGATGACGGTCTCGTCGAACTCGACATCGAGCGGGTGGCCGGTACGGAGATTATCTGCCGCGTTGCCAACGGCGGCGAGATTTCCAACCACAAGGGCGTCAATGTTCCGGACTGCGAGCTGAGTATGCCGTTTATCAGCGAACAGGACCGCAGCGACATCATTTTTGCCGCACAGAATGATTTTGATTTCATCGCGGCATCCTTTACACGCAGTGCCGACGATATCCGCGAGATCAGGAAGATTCTCGAGGAATACAACGCACCGAATATCCGTATCATTGCGAAGATTGAGAATATGCAGGGAATCCGCAATATCGACGGCATCATCGATGAGGCCGATGGTATCATGGTAGCCCGCGGCGACATGGGTGTCGAGATTCCGCTTGAAGAAGTGCCGATTCTGCAGAAAGTGATTATCAGGAAGGTTTACGAGGCAGGCAAGGTGGCGATCACGGCGACGCAGATGCTCGATTCCATGATGCACAATCCGCGGCCGACAAGAGCCGAGGCGACCGATGTGGCCAATGCGATCTATGATGGTACCAGTGCCATCATGCTTTCCGGTGAGACAGCGGCCGGCGAATATCCGATTGAGGCGGTGCAGACCATGGACCGTATTGCCATCTGCACGGAACAGGCGATCAATTACGCCGAGAGATATGCCAATCTGGCCGCCGGTACCGTCGATTCGATTACCAATGCGATCTCGCATGCCTGCTGCATGACATCCAACGATCTGGGTGCTTCCGCGATCGTGACTGTAACCAAATCAGGCTATACCGCACGTATGATTTCGCGTTACCGCCCGCAGGTGCCGATCGTAGCCTGCACCATGTCTCAGAAAGTTTATCAGCAGCTTGCCATGTCCTGGGGCGTCATTCCGTGCCTGATCGATAAAATGGACAGTATCGATTCGCTGTTTGACAAGGCGATCGACATCGCCGCCATCGAAGGCATCGTCAATCCGGGAGATAAAGTTGTGCTTACCGCCGGAGTACCGCTCGGTGTATCCGGCAACACCAATATAATGAAAGTGGCGGAGGTTTAATCTCCGCCGCCTTCAAGTGTTTCCCATCTTTCCATGAGCTCGAGCTGTCTGGCCTCGAGCTCTTCTTTTTTCTTCTGAATTTCCACGAGACGGCTCATGTTCGTATAGACGTCCTCGTGCGTCATCTCTTCATCCAGTGATGCCAGTTCCTTATCGATCCGGTCAATTTCCTCCACCGTCTTCTTCAGATCATTATCATGCTTGCGCTTTTTTGCCTGCATTTCCTTCTGCAGACGGTAGTCCGCCTTGGCCGCGCTCTCAGCCTTGTCATTTTTCGTCTGCGCCGCGACAGAACGGCCGGTAGAAGAGGAGATCAGCGGTTTGTCGATATCGGCCAGATAATCGTCGTAATTGCCGTTATAGACATGCAGTCCCGAATCCGTCAGTTCGAAAATGCGTGTGGCGATCTGATTGATAAAATACCGGTCATGCGACACGCAGAAAACCGTACCGGTATAGGAGCTTACCGCCCGTTCGAGAATCTCTTTGGAAGCGATATCCAGGTGGTTGGTCGGCTCATCCAGTATCAGGAAATTGGCATCCGAAAGCATCAGCTTCGCGAGGCAGACGCGGACACGTTCGCCGCCGCTCAGATCACGGATGTATTTGAATACGTCGTCCCCGGTAAACATGAACGCCGCCAGCATGCTGCGGATCCTCGTATTGTCGAGGGCAGGCCAGGTGTCGGATATCTCGTCAAATATTGTCTTGTCGCGGTCGAGAATCTGCTGTTCCTGGTCATAGTAGCCGATATGCACGTTGGTGCCGATCCGGATCAGTCCCTTATCCGGTTTCAGGATCTGATTGATGATCTTGAGCATCGTAGTCTTGCCGGTGCCGTTATCGCCGATCAGGACAACGCGCTCACCGCGGTGGATATCGAAGCTGATGTCATCAAAGAGCATCGATCCGCCGAATCCTTTGCTGAGTCCTTCTACGTGCAGCACATCCTTGCCGCTTTCGACATCCGGCGTCAGTGTCAGGCGCATGTACTCATTGAGTTCCTCCGGCTTTTCAATGCGCTCGATCTTGCTGAGCATCTTCTCACGGCTTTCAGCACGCTTGATGCTTTTCTCCCGGTTAAAGGACTTGAGCTTGTCGATCACCGCTTCCTGGTGCCGGATCTCGCGCTGCTGATTGAACCACGCCTTCAGCTGCGCCTCACGGACCTGCGCCTTCTTCTCATGAAAAACCGTATAATTGCCATGGTAGACGGTACTTTTATGATTCTCGATCTCGATGACTTTTGTCACGATTTTATCAAGGAAATAGCGATCATGTGCGATAATCAGCACGGCACCCGGATAGTTGAGAAGGAAATTTTCCAGCCAGGTGATGGAGTGGATATCCAGATGATTGGTCGGCTCATCCAGCAGAATAAGGTCCGGCCGGGTGAGCAGTATCTTGCCCAGCGCAACGCGCGTCTTCTGTCCGCCGGAGAGAGAAGAGATGCTGAGATTGAATTCCGACTCATCAAACCCGAGTCCCTTGAGGACGCCGGTCACCTCACTCTGGACGGCGTAGCCGTTTTCGCGGTCGAACTGCTGGCTCAGGCGGTCGTAGGTGCTGTACAGCTCAGGCAGTTCCTCCTCGGAAGCATTTTTCATCTGCGTCTCGAGTTCACGAAGCTTATCGGAAATGCGGAGAATATCGCGTTTGGAGTCCATCAGCTCATCGTATACGGTGGCATCCGAGTTCATGTACGGATGCTGCGAAAGATAGCCGATGGATGTATCCTTGCTGATGGTCACCTCGCCGCTGTCCGGCGCCAGTTCGCCGGTGAGAATCTTAAAAATCGTCGATTTGCCGGCTCCGTTATTGCCGATCAGCGCCACCTTCTCATGTTCTTCTATATTAAAGGAAATATCCTTCAGTATCTGATTGACGCCAAAGGAAAGACTTACTTCATGGCATGACAGAATCATGATGTCATTACCTCCTTATTGCATACACTTTTTCATTATACCGGTTCGGCAGATTCATTGCAACCGCGCCGCCTGCCCGGCTGAAAACGGAGATTGACAACAAAATAACGTTTATATATAATAGTTTTAGCAATTTGTTCGTGAATTTTAACAATAGCAGGAGTTGATAATAATGTCAGAACGTGGAATATCGTCTGCCGTTATCCGAAGGCTGCCCCGTTATTACCGCTATCTCGGCGAACTGCTCGAGAACGGCGAGGTCCGGATTTCTTCCCGTGAGCTCAGTATACGGATGAAGGTGACCGCCTCGCAGATCCGACAGGATCTTAACAATTTCGGCGGCTTCGGTCAGCAGGGATATGGCTACAACGTCCGGTACCTGCATGATGAGATCGGCAAGATCCTGGGACTGGATGTGCAGCAGACCATGATTATAATAGGCGCCGGCAATCTGGGGCAGGCGCTGGCCAATTACGATTTCAGCAAGATCGGATTCAATGTGATCGGAATCTTTGATGTGAATCCGCGGCTGGAAGGACTCGCGGTACGCGGCATCGAGATTCAGATGATCGATACACTGGAGGATTTTCTCAGGACGAACAAGGTCGATGTGGCCGCACTGACGGTGCCGAAGAAGAACGCGCGCGCCGTGGCGACCAGACTGGAAGATCTCGGCATCAAGGCAATCTGGAATTTCGCACCGATCGATCTCAAGGTCTCCGACGATGTGCTCGTGCAGAATGTACATCTTGCTGAGAGCCTGATGAATCTTTCTTTTAATTACAGAAACCGCAGGAAGGATAAACCTTCCGACTGAAACGTTACGCACAAGCAGGGCTGTCTGGCAGGCAGCCCTTTTTTGCATAGCATAGGAGAGTAAAATGGAATATATTGCAGGAAGCAGCGAATCAAGAGCCATAGATCGTTTTACCATTGAGCATACCGGCATTCCGTCGCTTGTACTGATGGAGCGTGCATCGCTGGCCGTATCGGAGCATGTCATGCAGGCAGCCGGCAAAGACCATGACGTGCCCATCTGCTGCGTCTGCGGCAGCGGCAACAACGGCGGCGACGGCATGGCCTGCGCGCGGATTCTGCTTGCCCGCGGCTATCACGTGACTTTGTATTTTGCCGGCAGACGTGAGAAACTGTCGCATGATGCCGGCGTACAGATGAGCATTGCGGAGAAGATCGGCGTACCGGTTGTCACGGAGCATGACCTGACAGGGGACGCCATCATCGTCGATGCCCTTTTCGGGACCGGGCTTTCGCGAAATATTGAGGGACATTATGCCGAAGTGATTCAGCAGATCAATATAGCACATGAGGGCGGCAGCACCGTTATCGCAGTGGACATCGCCTCCGGCGTCAACACCGACACAGGGCAGATCATGGGATGTGCCGTGCAGGCCGACGAGACAGTCACCTTCGGATACAGAAAAGCCGGCATGCTTCTCTACCCGGGATGCCGCTTCAGCGGCCGGATCACGGCAGCTGAAATCGGTTTTGACCCGAACGCCCTGAAGACCATCAAGATGCCTTATTATACGTATAACGACGAGGATTTAAGCCGGCTCCCGCCGCGCAGAGCGGATTCCAACAAGGGCACATACGGCCGCGTCCTGGTTATCGCGGGCAGCCGCAATATGGCAGGGGCAGCCTGCTTTTCCGCCGCAGCGGCATATGCTGCGGGCTGCGGACTGGCCATCGTATTCACGCCGGAATGCAACCGGAACATTCTGCAGATCAGCGTTCCGGAAGCGGTTCTGAAGACATACGAAGAAGACACGGCGGACTTCGGCCGGACGGATCTGCCGCAGCTGCTCAAGAGCAGCACCGCCGTCATCATCGGTCCGGGACTGGGCATGAGCGATGCTGCGCGCAGCCTTGTCCGGTATACCGTTTCCCATTGCAGAAAACCAATGGTGATCGACGCCGATGCGCTCAACATCATCGCCGATGAACCGGATATACTGCAAAGTGACCATGCAGAGGCCGTAATTACCCCACATAAAAAGGAACTTTCACGACTCACTCGTTATAATATCCAATATCTAAATGAAAATCTCAACGATATTTGTGAAGAATTCAGCCGTCAGAATGGTGTAATATGTATTGCAAAAGACGCCCGCACCATGATTTATGCGGGAGCCGGATCGGTCTATATCAATACATCAGGCTGCAATGGCATGTCCGTCGGCGGAAGCGGAGACGTTCTGACCGGCATCATCGGCGGACTTACGGCACAAGGGCTGAGTCTTCAGGCAGCATCCGAACTGGGTGTGTTTCTGCACGGCAGAGCCGGAGAGGAGGCTGCACGGGAAAAAACCAGTTATGCCATGACAGCATCGGATATCATCCAATCCATTCCTTCTGTGCTTTCCAAGGCACGGATATGATTTCAAGCGGCTGTCAGAGGCCGCCTGTACTATTTATTATCAATTTTTTGGAGGCTTATGTCTTATGCAGAAAGCAATGCGTGCCTGCGCGGAGATTGATCTTGATGCGCTGCAGCACAATGTTGAATCAATTCGCCGTGCTGTAGGAAACGATACGAAGATCATGGGCGTGATCAAGACGAACGCCTATGGCCACGGAGCTGCGGTGATCGCAAAGGAACTCATCGGTCTTGGTGTCAGCGAATTTGCGGTGGCTACTCTTGAGGAAGGAATCGAGCTCAGGAAGAGCGGCATTATCCAGCCGATTCTCGTGCTCGGCTATATTCCCAAGGATCAGTACAAGGATATGGTCCACTACCGGATCATGCCGACCGTGTTTACCTACGATATGGCGAAGGACATCGATGCAGCGGCGGCGGCCGTACATGCCGTTGCGCAGATTCACATCAAGATCGATACCGGCATGAGCCGTATCGGTTTCAAGCCGAATGACGAGACCGTGCAGAATATCGTGATGATGTCATCCCTTCTCAAGAACATTAAGATCCAGGGAATCTTTACCCATTTTTCCTGTGCCGACTGCGCAGAAGATACCATGACGAAGAAGCAGTTTGACAGCTTCATGTGGGTAATCGGTCAGCTCGAGGAAAAGGGCATCCGCATTCCGGAGCGCCACTGCGCCAACAGTGCGGCGATCATGCGCTATCCGGAGATGAAGCTTGATATGGTAAGAGCCGGCATCATCCTCTATGGCCTCTATCCGTCAGACGAGATCTCCAAAGATCTGATGCATCTCGAACCGGTTATGAGCCTGAAGAGCATGGTAAGCTGCATCAAGGACGTCGATGCAGGCACCCCGGTCGGCTACGGCGCCACTTACGTCTGTCCGAAGAAGACGAGAATCGCAACGGTTTCGATCGGATACGGAGACGGCTATCCGCGTGCCCTTTCCGGACACGGACGCGTGATTATCGACAATCAGTATTTTCCTATCATCGGCAGAATCTGCATGGACCAGCTGATGGTGGATATTACGGATGCGCAGACAGCGATCAAGCGCGGCGATGAAGTCGTACTCGTCGGACAGCAGGGCAGCTGCAGCATCAGCGTGGAGGAGGTCTCCTCTTACAATAATTCTTTCAACTATGAATTTGTCTGCGATATCAACCGCAGAGTGCCGAGAGTTTACATGCGGGGCGGCAAAGCCGTTGCCTGTGTGAACTATTTATATTAAGGAGAGCATATTCATGGACGACGGCCAACTGGTGCTGCGGATCATCCTGTTTATCATCCTGATTCTGATCAGCGCCATACTATTCAGTACCAATATTGCTGTTTCCGCTCTGAGCGAAAGCCGGCTTGAAAAGCAGAGCGAAGAGGGCAGCCGCAGAGCCGCTAAGATTCTCAGATATGCAAAAGAACCATTCAGATACCGGAGCGCACTGTATATCATGGAACTTATAACGGCAGTGACTTCCGGTATTTTTCTTGTGCGCCCGCTTGCCGTTCTGCTTGGGCAGACACTGGCAGAAAAGGGCATGCCGGCCGCTTTTTCCTATGTGCTGAGCCTGATTCTGCTCTGCCTGGCCGATGTTCTGGTGATTACGGTCTTCGCCGTCAATCTTCCGAAGCGCGCAGCCATGCACAATCCGGAACGGCTGGCCTTTGCCTCGATCAATTTTGTCTCGATGATCACTGGGCTGTTCATGCCGATGACGCTGCTGGCCGGCGCCGTCACGAAGCTCGCCGCCAGACTGGAAGGGCCGAACAGCAAGGATATCGAGGAAAATGTAACGGAAGAAGACATCATCATGATGGTCAGTGAGGGACACGAGCAGGGCGTGATCGAAGAGAGCGAAGCGGAGATGATCAGCAACATTTTCGAGCTCGACGACAAGCAGGCTGCCGATATCATGACGCACCGCAGCAATGTCTGCGGCATCGAATCCGACTGTCCGCTCCGCGAAGCGGCGCAGCTGATGTCAGGCAACCAGTTTTCCCGCTATCCCGTATATGAGGATGATCTGGACAACATCATCGGCATCCTGCATCTGAAGGATGTCATGCGGGCGCTGCTCGACGGAAAGCCGCACACAATCAAAGATATCATGCGGCCGCCGGTTTTTGTGCCGGAGACGCAGAACATCGACAAGCTTTTCCGCACCATGCAGGCAGACAAGATGCATCTGGTCATCGTAGTCGACGAGTACGGACAGACAAGCGGCATTCTTGCCATGGAAGATATCCTCGAGGAAATCGTCGGCAACATCCTCGATGAGTACGATAAGGACGACATCAACATCCGTCTGGTCGGCAGCACGTATCTGATGCGCGGCCTGACGCCTCTTGAAGAAGTGGAAGACAAGCTTGGCATCGAACTGAGCGACGAATTCGATACACTGAACGGCTATCTCGTGTCAAAGCTCGACCACATTCCGGTGCCGGATGATACGGTAACCGAGCAGGGATACATCTTCCACATCAGCCACGTCAAGGACAACACAATCAGCCTGGTCAAGGTTACAAAAAATAAGCGTTGAATATGAGAATTACTCATGTTACAATAAATTGTTGAACCGCCTTTTTATTCGAGGCGGTTATTAACAGAATCAATTTATATCAAGATAGGGGTAACAGTTATGTCAGGACATTCCAAGTTTTCAAACATCAAACACAAGAAAGAGAAAAATGATGCCGCCAAGGGCAAGATTTTTACGATCATCGGACGTGAGATTGCCATTGCCGTGAAGGAAGGCGGACCTGACCCGGATAATAACAGCAAACTCAGAGATGTCATTGCGAAAGCAAAATCCAATAACATGCCGAATGATACCATCGAGCGCGGTATCAAGAAAGCTGCCGGCGATGTCGGCAATGTCAACTACGAGCGCAATGTCTATGAAGGCTACGGCCCGAGCGGTGTTGCCATCATCGTGCAGACACTCACCGACAATAAGAACCGTACCGCAGCCAATGTCCGCAGTGCATTTTCCAAGGGCGGCGGATCCATCGGCACTTCCGGCTGCGTATCCTTTATGTTTGACGAGAAGGGACAGATCCTGATCGACAAGGAAGAGTGCGATATGGATCCGGATGATCTTATGATGATCGCACTCGATGCAGGAGCAGATGATTTCACCGAGGACGAGGACTCCTATGAAGTTCTCACCGCACCGGATGACTTCGCCGCTGTAAGAGAAGCGCTTGAGAAGGAAGGCATTCCGATGGCTTCTGCAGAGATCACCATGATTCCGCAGAACTATGTAAAGCTTACAGATGAAACGGACATCAACAATCTGAACCGCATCCTCGATCTCCTCGATGAGGATGACGACGTACAGAATGTCTATCACAACTGGGAAGAGTAATCAGCAGAAGGACGTATGGAGGATTATTTATCCGATTACAGGGGTTATCTGAAATACACCAGAAAATCTTCGGAGAATACGATTCAGTCCTACCTTCGGGATATCCGGCATTTCACGCATTTTCTCGAGGGCAGCGGCATAGACAGCTATGCGCAGGCAGATACCAAAGTCCTGCATGCCTACCGGCAGGAACTGTGCAGCCATGGTTTTTCGACGGCGACCATCGCCCGCAGCATTGCTTCTCTGAAAAGTTTTTACGGATACCTTTCCCTTTACAAGGGCATTCATGTAAACGTGATCAGCTGTCTGATACCGCCTAAGGTCGAGAAGAAGCCGCTGCGCGTGCTGACAGTTGATGAGGTGAAGCGTCTCATGCAGCAGGCTTCCGGATCGGATTTCAAGCAGATCCGCGACCGGGCAATGATGGAGCTTCTGTACGCAACCGGTATCCGGGTCAGCGAGATCATCCGCCTTCAGGTTGATGACATCAATCTGAAGTCCGGCTATATCCGCTGCCGCGGACGAGGACGCGATCGGATCATTCCGATCGGGAAGACGGCCAGACAGAGTCTGAGACATTATATTGAAGATGCCAGACCGTCCATGATCAGCGATCCGCAGTCGTCCATACTATTTGTCAACTACATGGGAAAACCGATGAGCCGGCAGGGATTCTGGAAGAATCTCAAACATTACGCAGAAGAGGCCGGTATTGAAACAGAGATTACGCCGCATACACTGCGTCATTCCTTTGCGGCTCATATGAAAGAATCAGGAGAACTATTATGAGTTTCAGCCTTACCAAAAAGCTCCCGACACCGGCGGAGATCAAGGAGCTCTATCCTGTATCCCCGGAACTGTCGAAGCTCAAGGAGAAGCTTGACACAGAGCTGACGGATATCATTTCCGGCAGGTCTGATAAATTCATGGTCATCATCGGTCCATGTTCGGCCGACAATGCGGATGCGGTTTATGAATACATAAGCCGCCTGAAGAGAGTGCAGGAGAAGGTGGCCGACCGTCTTGTGCTTGTGCCGCGTATTTACACGAACAAGCCGCGTACAACGGGAATGGGCTACAAGGGCATGCTGCATCAGCCGGACCCGGAGAAAGCGCCGGATCTTCTTCACGGTATTATCGCAATCCGCAAGGTGCACATGCACGCACTGAAGACATTTGAGATGCCGATTGCCGATGAGATGCTGTATCCGGAGAATTTCCGCTATCTGTCCGATGTGCTTTCCTATGTTGCCGTTGGAGCCAGATCGGTGGAAGATCAGCAGCACAGACTCGTTGCCAGCGGCATCGACGTTGCCACAGGCATGAAGAATCCGACAAGCGGTGATTTCTCCGTCATGCTGAATTCAATCACGGCTGCCCAGCACGGCCACAATTTCATTTACCGGGGCTGGGATACCACGACCAGCGGCAATCCATACGCACATGCGATTCTGCGCGGCGCTGTCAACAAGCATGGGCAGAGCCAGCCGAATTATCATTATGAAGATCTTAAGCTTCTTTATAACATGTATATGGAGAAGAATCTTAAAAATCCGGCCTGCATCGTGGACTGCAACCATTCCAATTCCAACAAACAGTATATGGAGCAGATCCGCATTACGCAGGAAGTCATGCACAGCCGGAAACATTCCAGGGAGATTCATGACCTGATCAAAGGTCTGATGATCGAAAGCTATCTTGTGGAGGGCAATCAGCCTGTCGGCGCGGAACATCACGTCTACGGCAAATCCATCACGGATCCGTGCCTTGGCTGGGAAGATTCCGAGCGACTGATCTACGAGATCGCAGAGAAGGCCTGAGGACAATATACGGCAGAATAATGGGAGAGAATACCTTGTCTCTCCCTTTCTTTTTATACATCATCTGTTTGAAAATGGATATTGTTTAATCCGAAATGAATTATATAATGGACGTATATACTATCGTTTACAGTAAAAGAAGGTTGGGAATATGGTTAAAAAAATACTGCTTCTGATCAACCCGATGGCAGGCCGGCAGCGCATTATCAATGAACTGGTGAGCGTCGTCGATGAATTCACCAAGGCCGGCTATGAAACCGTCATCTATACAACACAGGGCAGCGATGGAACATCGCGTATTCTCCGGGAAGCCGAGGGAAGATTTGACACGGTGATCTGCTCGGGCGGCGACGGTACCTTTAACGAGATTCTCGGGGATACCATGACCTGGAAGAACAGACCGAATCTCGGTTATATTCCATGCGGCACGACCAATGATTTCGCCATGGGTCTCGGCATTCCGACCGACATCATGGATGCCGTCAAAAACATCATCGAAGGCAAACCGCACACCCTGGATACCGGAAAATTCGGCGATCACTATTTTTCCTATGTTGCCTCATTCGGCGCCTTTACCGAGACATCCTACTCGACGCCGCAGTCATTTAAGAATGCATTCGGACATGCGGCTTACATGTTCAGTGCGCTCAAAGAACTGCCGAATATGATTCCGATCAAAGTGCATCTCGAGGTCAACGACCGCGTATACGACGACAAATTTTCGTTTGGAGCCGTAACCAATGCGCGCAGCGTGGGCGGCGTCGTACGGCTCGACCCGGAATATGTCAAATTCAACGACGGTCTTTTTGAGGTCATGCTGGTCAGACCGCCGCAGACGCTCCTCGATCTGAGCATAATCCTGAATTCTGTCAGCACCATGAAATACGATCCGCGCCTGTTTGTATACACTCAGGCATCCGAACTCGACTTTGCAACCGAGAAGGAACTGAACTGGTCCATCGACGGCGAGAAGGTCAGCGGCGGGACATCGGTTCATATTTCCTGTGTGCACAACGGCCTTTCTCTGATCACCAGAGACACGCCGGCTATGCTGTAAGGAACGCATATTTATGGAGATAACCTACAAACTGCAGGCATTTGAGGGACCGCTTGACCTGCTTCTTCATCTGATCGAGATCAATAAGATCGACATCTATGACATTCCGATTTCCGAGATCACAGACCAGTATCTGGAATATGTACATCAGATGGAGAAGGAGGACATGGATCTGACGAGCAGTTTTCTTGTCATGGCAGGAACACTGCTGCGGATCAAATCCAAAATGCTGCTCCCGGTCACGAAAAAAGAAATCGAGGAGACTGGCGAAGATCCGCGGATGGAACTTGTCACCCGCCTTCTCGAATACAAGATGTTCAAATACATCGCACAGGAACTGGCCGACAGGCAGGTCAGCGCCTCCCGCTATGTATACCGGAAAGCCATCCCGCCGGAGCGCCTCGGCATACGGCCGAAGCCGCCGTCACCGGACAGTCTGCTTGCACCGTATACTACGGAGGATTTCGCGCGTATTTATCAGGACGTCCTGAAACGGAAGAAAAACCGGCTGGACCCCGTCCGCAGCACGTACGGCCGTATTGAGAGAGAGCCGGTGCGGCTGTCCGACAAGATCAATTATATAACCGGTGTCGTCCGCGAGAAGGCGCTGCGAAAGCCGATTTCCTTCCGCAGCCTGATCAAGGCGCAGTCGACGAAAGAAGAGGTTGTCGTGACATTTCTGGCTGTGCTTGAGATGATGAAAAGTGGTATAGTAAAGGTCAGACAGGAATCCCTTTTTGACGAAATATATATGATTTCCGGAGGAACAGATGGGCGACAGGATCATTAATATCGAAGAAGCCAAAGCCGCCGCAGAAGCCATGCTGTTTGCCAGCGGCGATGCGGTATCGACAGAAGCTCTGGCATCCGTGCTGGACATGGACGCGCGGACAATGGAGAATCTCATGCAGGAGCTTGCGCAGCAGTACCGCAGTGAGAACCGTGGAATCCGCATCATCCGGCTCGAGGATGCCTGGCAGATGTGCACGGACCCGGCAAGATACGACTATGTTGCCGCACTTGTCCTGCAGCCGAAGAAGAGACGCCTGACCGGTGTTCAAATGGAAGTTCTGTCGATCATCGCCTACCGGCAGCCGGTTACCCGTGCGGAAATCGATCAGATCCGCGGCGTCAACTGCGACCACGCGGTCAATAAACTGCTTGAATACGGATTGATCGAAGAGGCCGGACGGATGGATGCTCCGGGAAGGCCTATACTGTTCAAAACAACAGCAGAATTTTTCAGACATTTCGGTCTGTCTTCCAAAGACAATCTGCCCGTTGTCTCACCTGAGAAAATAGACCAGTTCAAGGAAGAGGCAAATGAGGAAGCAGACACCGACATAACGGTCTGAAGGAGGAACTATGAGCAGACAAACCGATGTAATTGAGCTGATCAGAACTTCATACGATTCTCTCAGCAAGGGACACAAACGCATCGCCGATTACATCATGCGCAACTACGACCGGGCCGTTACGATGACCGCCGCTGTTCTCGGAGAGACTGCCGGCGTCAGCGAATCGACGGTTGTCCGTTTTGCGACTAAGCTTGGATTCAGCGGCTATCCGCAGTTTCAGAAAGCGCTGTCCGATACCATGAAATGGAGATTTAATTCGGTGCAGCGGATATTTCTTGCCGACAACCGGCTGCAGAGCAAGGATATGGTGCATCAGATTCTGACCGACGATATTCAGAATCTCCGCCGTACAGATGACATGATCGACCGCGCCTCTTTTGACAAGGCCGTGGACCTTCTCTGCGCCGCTGACCGGATCTACGTTGTCGGCGGCAGGAGCTGCGCGATGCTTGCTTCCTTTTTCAGCTACTATCTGAGCTATATCAGCGACAATGTACGTCTGATCAAATCCGACAGCTTTACGGAGTCCATCGAAGACATACGCAATATCAGCTCGCAGGATGTGATCGTGGGCATCAGCTATCCGCGCTATTCGATGAAGACCGTGACGGCGCTGGAATACGCACACCGCCGCAATGCGCACATCATCGCGCTCACCGACAGCGAGCAGTCGCCGCTTACGTCGCTGGCCGACTGCTGTATCTTCGCCAGAAGCGATATGACCTCCTTCGTGGATTCGCTGGTGGCCCCGCTCAGCGTCATCAATGCGCTGCTCGCCGCACTCAGCATCCGCCGCAAGGACAGCGTCATCAAGACCATGGAATCTCTGGAGACGCTCTGGAGCGAGATGAACGAATACGAACACAGCGATCAGTAAGGAGAATTATTTGAAAACAATTGCCGTAATCGGCGGCGGTGCCGCCGGCATGCTTGCCGCCATCAGCGCGGCGGAAAGCGGTGCCCGGGTCATTCTTCTGGAAAAGAATGAAAAGACCGGCAAAAAGCTTTATATCACGGGCAAAGGGCGCTGCAATGTCACCAATGCCTGCGACGATACACAGTTATTTCTGGAACATATCAGACACAATCCGTATTTCATGTATTCCGCCCTCTATGCTTTTACCAATCTGGATATGATGGAATACCTCGAGCGCTGCGGCCTCCGTCTCAAGGTGGAGCGGGGCCAGCGCGTTTTCCCGGCTTCGGACAAATCCTCCGATGTCATACGCACGCTGCAGGCCCAGCTTGCCGAATACGGTGTGGATGTCCGCCTGCACACGGCTGTGCGGCATCTTCTGATTGAAGACGGGCGCGCAGCAGGCGTGCGCACAGAGCGCGGCGATACCATAAAAGCCGACGCGGTCATCATTGCCTGCGGCGGCCTTTCCTATCCGTCAACCGGTTCCACCGGAGACGGGTACCGTCTGGCCGAAGAGGCAGGGCACAGCGTGACATCCCTGACGCCGTCGCTTGTCCCGCTGATTGTCCGGGAGACATACTGCAGTCAGCTGATGGGCCTTTCGCTGAAGAACGTCACGCTGACGCTGCAGGACAGCAGGAAGAAGAAATTCTATGAGGGCTTCGGCGAGATGATGTTCACCCACTTCGGCATCACCGGTCCGATCGTCCTGACTGCCAGCACCTATATACAGAAACCGCTGAAAAGCGGGCCGGTATCCGGCGCGATCAATCTGAAGCCGGCGCTGACGCCGGTGCAGCTGGATAAACGGCTGCAGCGGGATTTCGAGAAAAATATCAACCGCAATATCGGCAATTCACTCGGCGCGCTTCTGCCGGCAAGCCTGATCCCGGTTATTCTTGCGCTGTCAGAAATTGACCCGCAGAAAAAGGTACACGAAATCACGCGGCAGGAGCGGCACCGCCTCGCCGGCTGCATACAGGGCATGCCGCTGACCGTGACGGGCACAGCCGATTTTTCACAGGCCATCATTACCCAGGGCGGTATCAATGTGAAAGAAATCGACAGCAGCACCATGGAATCCCGGCTCGTACGGGGGCTCTATTTTGCGGGAGAAGTGCTCGACGTGGACGCTGAGACGGGCGGCTACAATCTGCAGATCGCCTGGTCTACCGGCCGTCTTGCGGGACTGTCCGCCGCACAGGAAGAATAAATATACAAGAGAGGATCAACATGAGTATCAACATAGCAATCGACGGCCCGGCCGGAGCCGGAAAAAGCACGCTTGCCAGAAAACTGGCCGGCAGAATCGGTTTCATTTATGTGGACACGGGCGCGCTGTACAGAGCAATCGCCCTGTACGTTATCAATGAAAACATCAGCCCGGAGGATGCCGGTGCCATGGAAAAGGCACTGGGCGGGATGCGCATAGAACTGAAATACATCGGCGGAAAACAGCATGTACTGTTAAACGGAGAGGATGTCAGCGGAAAAATCCGCACCGAACAGGTCAGCGCCATGGCCAGTGTCGTTTCCTCCAGACCGGCTGTCCGCGCCCGCCTGCTGGACATCCAGCGGGACATTGCCAAAGCCGATAATGTCGTCATGGACGGCCGCGATATCGGCACAGCCGTACTGCCGGATGCCGATGTGAAAATCTATCTGACGGCCAGCACCAGGGTGCGCGCGCAGAGAAGATATCAGCAGCTGATCGGGGCAGGAGAGAAGGCAGATCTGAGCGAGATCGAGGAAGAGATCCGCAGACGCGACGAGCGCGATATGACGCGCAAGACAGCGCCTCTGCGCAAAGCAGACGATGCCGTCCTGCTCGACACTTCCGGACAGACGCCGGACGAGAGCCTGCAGGCCCTGATCGAGATTATCAACGGGAAAATCGGACGGAAAATGGCATGAGACAGATCAAACTCGCGAAGACAGCAGGCTTCTGCTTTGGCGTCAAACGCGCCGTGAACATGGCTTTCGATCAGATCGGCCAGGACAACGTCTGCACCTACGGGCCGATCATCCACAATGAGAACGTCGTCAGTGACCTGGCTTCCAAAGACATCGGCGTCATCAATTCACTGGAAGAGGCACGCATCCACCCGAAGGGAAAAATCATCATCCGCTCCCACGGTATTTCCGAGGCAGAGATGAACGCCCTGCAGGAGATGGGCTATCAGATTATCGATGCCACCTGTCCTTATGTGAAAAAAATTCATAAAATCGTCCGCAGATACAGTCAGGACGGCTATCAGATTGTCATTATCGGCAGCCGCAGCCATCCGGAAGTCTGCGCTATCAGCGGATGGTGCATGACAGAGCCGTTTATTATTGAAAATGCACAAGAGGCGGAAACCTTTGAATATAAAGGCTCCAAGCCGCTTTGTATCGTTTCTCAGACCACTTTTAACACACAGAAATTCAAAAATATTGTTGAAATTATCGGTCGAAAGCGGTATGATAGAATTGTTTTAGATACGATCTGTACAGCAACAGAAGAACGCCAGAAGGAGGCTCTAGAACTGGCGAAGCAGTCTGATGCGATGATCGTCATAGGCGGAGCGCACAGTTCCAACACGCAGAAGCTCTATGAGATATGCAGATCCGTATGTAAAAATACGTATTATATACAGTCACTTGAAGATTTGGATAGTTCGTCATTTGAATCGATAGGCAATGTAGGTATTACGGCAGGGGCTTCAACCCCAAATAATATTATCCAGGAGGTCCATACAAGTATGGCAGAAGAGAGTTTTGAGCAGTTATTAAATGAGACATTTAAGACTATCAGAAATGGGGAGGTAGTTGAGGGCAAAGTCATCGAAGTCAAAGAAGACGAAATTATTCTTAACATTGGATATAAAGCTGACGGCATCATCACAAGAAATGAATACTCCAATGACAGCAATCTCGATCTCAGAACCGTAGCTAAAGTCGGTGATCCGATGGAAGCCAAGGTTATCAAAATCAACGACGGTGAAGGTCAGGTACTCCTTTCCTACAGACGTCTTGTTGCAGAGAGAGGCAACAAGAAGATCGAAGAAGCATATAAGAATCATGAAGTCCTCACGGCTAAGGTTGTCAATGTTCTTGACGGAGGCTTAAGTGTTCTCGTTGATGAGACAAGAGTCTTCATTCCTGCCAGCCTTGTATCTGATACATACGAGAAAAATCTCGGCAAGTATAAAGATCAGGAGATTCAGTTCGTTATCATCGAGTTCAACCCTCACAAGAGAAGAATCATCGGTGACCGCAAGCAGCTGATCGTCGCTGAGAAGGCACAGAAGCAGAAAGAGCTTCTCGAGAAGATCTATGTAGGCATGAAGATCAAAGGCACTGTCAAGAATATCACCGATTTCGGTGCATTCATCGATCTTGGCGGTATCGACGGTCTGCTTCATATTTCCGAGATGTCCTGGGGCAGAGTTGAGAACCCGCGCAAGGAGTTCAAGGTAGGCCAGGAGATCGAAGTCTTCATCAAGGATATCAAGGGCAACAAGATCGCTCTCAGCAGAAAGTTCCCTGAGACCAACCCGTGGAACGATGCAGCAGAGAAGTATGCTGTCGGCAATATCGTAACCGGCAAGGTTGCAAGAATGACCGATTTCGGTGCTTTCATCGAACTCGAGCCTGGCATCGATGCACTTCTTCATGTATCCCAGATCTCCAGAGAACGTGTTGAGAAGCCTTCAGACGTTCTTTCCGTAGGTGAGGAGATCAAAGCCAAGGTTGTAGATTTCAACGGCGAGGCACAGAAGATCAGCCTCAGCATCAAGGCAATGCATCTGGATGAAAACAAGGCAGCTGCACAGGATGAAGATGCGGCTGACGAAGAAGAGTAATCTTAAGTATCTTACAGGGACTTCGCTCATATGAGTGAAGTCCTTTTTTAATCATCGGAGGTATACGTATTGGAAAGCTATGATGCCATCAGGCTCAAATGTTTTCTGCGCAGAATCACAGCCGGCATGGCAATTATTCTGATCACGATCGGTATTCTGATTCCGATCATCAAAGAGATTGTCACCGCCTACGATGCAGGCAGCCGGATTGCCTATGCAGCCGGCATTCTGACATGCCTCATCCTGCTGATACCGGGGTTTATTCTGCTCTATCAGGCTTTTCATTTTGAGAAGGCGATATTCGGCAAGGACAGCGGCGGACTGCAGGCACTGCAGGAAGATCTGACGAGAGAAGGGATCCTTTCCACAGACAGCCTGATCCTGACAGACCGCTATCTGCTGATGCTGGCACGCAATCTGACCCGCATGGTGAGCGCGGTGCCTGTACAGAGCCTGATCGCCTGTTTTGAGACGCACGGGTCCAACAAGCAGGATAAGACGGCCGATTACAGCCTGCTGTTTTATGATACGGATTTTCACGCCTATACGGTTGTCATCAAGGCAAAGCAGGCAGAAGACGGACAGGAAATCCGCAGCCGGCTCTGCACGCAGATGCCATGGATTTTCCATACGGAAGAAGAACAGAAATCATTTGATATGTGGCGTATTACGCCGGCAGGAAAGCGCAGCATACTTTCCCGCCTGGAAAGAAGAAAGCATAAAGAGAATGCCTGAGCAGACTCTTTATGCTTTCTTTGCAATATAAGGCAGCATCTTCACGGCAAGCTGCGCATCCATATCTTCGGTGCGGATATAACCTCGTCTGTCCTTCCGGCTTTCCCGGAAAACGCGGTACCCGTCAAGGATCTCCGGGGGCAGCTGCACGAAACGGCCGTCCTGCGGAACGTAAAGTGTATCGGGTGTCGCCCTGCGGCGGTAGTTTCTGTCCACAAACGCCGCTACCGATTTATGCACCGCCTGGTCTTCTTCAGGCAGGTAATAATAATCCCGGCAGGGACCGCTGAGAAAATAGCGAAGCCGCCCTTCCCGTACCGGCAGGCGGACGCCGGCTTCATGCGCATGCAGCGCAATGTCCGCATAGGCGCCTGTCCATGAAACATCCCATGGAAAAGCGATCTCCGATGCAAAATCGAGCCGCAGGCACGAGCCCTCGTCGTCAATCTGCGGCTTTCCGGCTTTTCCGCTGAAAAAGTCAGAAAACGATGCCATCGGCAGAAGCCAGGCCAGCGAATACATATCCTCGCGGCAATGCGTAAGCAAAGTCTCGCTGTCTGCCTCCTCATGACTGCGCTCCCAGGCCTCGTATACTTCAATCAGGCGCGCTCCCTCTCGAATACCGCTGCGCTGAAAACCGGCTGCCGCCTCGGCTGTCAGCTTCTTCATATCGGGAAGGCCGATCACCTCACGATACGGCGCCGTCCTTTTCTGCAGGTCATTTCCCATCTGATTGCCGGCAATCAGTATCCCCTCATGATAATTGGCATACCGTTCGTTCAGATACTGATAGCTGAAACTCCTGCCTCCATAGGTATACACTGCCGGATGCCGCAGAAGGAGTTTATGGAGCTCATCCAGCAGCAGGGGCTCATCTCTGCGGCTGTGCGCCAGCAGAATCCGGACCTGAAAGCTGCCGTCCTGCGGCCAGGCCGCACCGGCCATATATACAAATGAACTGCGGGCATAAAGCCCCGTTGTCTCAATATTCAAAAGCAGAGCGGGAGTGTTCTGCGGCAGGGCAGGATTGCCCGGCAGCCGCTTTGCGTCCATCTTCCATTCCTCTGTAATCATTTTACCGCCGTTCCTTTCGCTGATATTATATAGCATAGTCAATAAAAAGCGAATATGCTATAATAAAAAATAATACATTTGTTCGATTTATGAGGTGAATCATGATAGCTTTTATCGAAGGGGAGATCATGCAGAAGACAGCAGAGTCTGTCATCATCGCCGCGGGCGGCATCGGCTATGAGATTCAGATGCCCGCATCAGATCTGCAGAAGCTCCCGGGGACAGGTGCGCAGGCGCGCATCCACACCTATCTGTATATACATGAAGACGTCATCAGTCTGTTCGGCTTCCTGAGCCGCGACGAACTGGCGCTGTTCCGGCAGCTGATTACCGTGAGCGGTATCGGCCCGAAAATCGCCCTGGGCATTCTGGCGGCTCTGTCAACAGATGAACTGAGAATGGCCATAGTCGCCGAGGACGCAAGGACCATTGCAAAGGCGCCGGGAATCGGCACGAAGACGGCGCGGAAGCTGATCCTTGAGCTGAAGGATAAGGTCGGCGAGCAGATGGCCGAAGCCGGTGACGCACCGGCCGCCGTATCCGTACAGGGCAGCGATGCTGTCAGCGATGCGGTACAGGCACTTGTCAGTCTGGGATACAGCCAGACCGAAGCCGCACGTGCGGTCATGAAGATCGAGGGCGCCGGGGATATGGATGCAGAGACACTGCTGAAGCTGGCACTCAGGAATATTTCCATATTGTAGGTGACGGAAGATGGAGAAGAGAATTATCACGACGGAATTTGCGGACGAGGATATCCGGATTGAGAACAAGCTCAGGCCGACCCGTCTGCGTGACTATATTGGACAGAAGAAAATCCGGGAGACGCTCTCGATTTACATTGAAGCGGCCAGAGGACGGGGAGAACCGCTCGATCATGTCCTTTTCTACGGGCCGCCGGGACTCGGCAAGACGACGCTGGCCGGTATCATCGCCAATGAGATGGGGACCAGTATGAAGGTCACATCGGGCCCCGCCATCGAAAAGCCGGGCGAGATCGCCGCTATTTTAAATAATCTTTCCGAGGGAGACGTCCTTTTCATCGATGAGATCCACCGTCTCAACCGCCAGGTTGAAGAAGTTCTGTACCCAGCGATGGAGGACTACGCGATCGACATCGTGATCGGCAAGGGAGCATCTGCCCGTTCGATCCGGCTGGATCTGCCGCGCTTTACGCTCGTCGGTGCGACAACCCGGGCCGGCCTGCTCAGCGCACCGCTGCGCGACCGTTTCGGCATCGTCAGCAAGATGGAATACTACGATACGGACGAGCTGTTCGACATCATCATGCGCTCCGCCGGCGTGCTTGGCGTACAGATCGACGAATCCGGTGCACGGGAGCTAGCCAGGAGATCACGCGGTACGCCGCGTCTGGCCAACCGGCTTCTGAAGAGAGTGCGCGATTTCGCACAGGTACGGTACGACGGCGTGATTACCGAACGTGCGGCCAACGAGGCACTTGATCTGCTCGATGTGGACAAATACGGTCTGGACCAGGCCGACCGCAATATCCTGCAGACGATGATCGAACGTTTTGGCGGCGGACCTGTCGGCCTCGACACACTGGCCGCAGCGCTCGGCGAAGACGCCGGCACACTGGAAGATGTGTACGAGCCGTATCTGATCAAATGCGGTTTCCTGCAGCGGACACCGCGCGGCCGCGTCGTCACGGAGAAGGCAATTTCCCACTGCGGCCTGTAAAAAGGCGAAAAAACTTGCGTTTATGGAAATTTATTGTATAATGAATAAAGATTTTGGGCTTTTATATGCCACCAAGAAGGAGGATTCACATGGCATCCAAGAATGATGTGCAGGTGATCATTGACGGACGGGTACTTACGCTCAGTGCCAATGAGAGCGAAGAGTACATGCAGAAAATTGCGTTGTATATCAACAACAAGCTTGAAGAGCTCCGGGCAATGTCCGGGTATAAGCGCATGAGTTCGGATATGCAGCGTATCATGCTGGAACTTAACATGGCTGATGATTATTTCAAGGCCAAGAAGCGTATCGCCGAACTGGAATCCGACCTAGATGAACGTGACAAGTCAGAATATGATCTGAAGCATAAGCTTGTCGCCAATCAGCTTGATATTGAATCAGCGACGAAAGAAATCGAGAGTCTCAAGGATGAGATTACGGAGCTGCAGAAGCAGATTGTAAGGCTGGAAGCCAGCAGTTCCAGAAAGTGATCATTCGCAATAACAGGTGCCGCACAGAAAGTCTCAAATGCGGCACTTTTTTTATTTTCAGGAGAGATCGGCACTATGAAGAAGCCAGAACTGCTCGCTCCGGCGGGTTCCTATGATATTATGAAAACCGCGTTCAAAGCGGGAGCGGATGCCGTATATATCGGCGGACGTCTTTTCGGTGCGCGTGCGTACGCGGACAATCCGGACCAGGATATGCTGCTGCGTGCCATCGACTACGCGCATCTGCATGGGCGCAGACTCTATCTCACCGTCAACACACTGGTCAAGAACCAGGAGCTCGAGGAGATGCTGCCTGCCTATATAGAGCCTTTATGCAGAGAAGGACTCGATGCCGTCCTCGTACAGGATTACGGTATTCTCGACTATCTGCACCGGTATTTTCCGTCATTGCCTCTGCATGCGAGCACGCAGATGACGGTATGTACACCGGCATTCGGCCGCGCGCTGCGGCAGTACGGCGTGACCCGTATTGTGATGCCGCGTGAGCTTAACCTGCAGGAAATTGCGCAGATTAAGCAGGAGACGGGGCTTGATACCGAGGTTTTCATTCACGGCGCCCTGTGCTACTGTTATTCCGGTCAGTGCCTGATGAGCAGTATGATCGGCGGACGAAGCGGCAACCGCGGACGATGCGCACAGCCTTGCCGGCAGCCGTATACGGCAGAAGGCGGCGGGCTGCATTCCAAAGGATACCTGCTTTGTCCGAAAGATCTGTGCGGGCTGGAGATGCTGCCGGCTTTAATCAGTGCCGGTGCGGACTCCCTCAAAATAGAAGGGCGGATGAAGAGTGCCGAATATGTGGCAGGTTCTGTTTCTATTTACAGAAAATATATTGACCAATGCCTGAGCGGTGATGCCTGGCATGTCGATGAAGAAGACGTGAATGTTCTGCTCGAGCTTTTCAACCGCGGCGGCTTTACAGACGGCTATTTCCGGCGCCATAACGGTGCAGAGATGATGTCAGTTGACAGGCCGAACCATCAGGGGCTGGCAGTCGGCACCGCGAAAGTCCGCGCAGGCAGGTCGATTATTACGGTCAAGCGGAATCTGAAAGACGGCGACCTCCTTGAACTGCCCGGCGGACAGACGTATAAGGTCACGCACCCGGCCGCGGCAGGCACCGAGCTGACCATCCCGCCAAATCAACATGCGGCCGGCAGAAAGCCGCAAAGCGGCACAGTATACCGCGTGCGCAGCGAAGCGCTGCTTCGGCAGCTGCACAGCCGCTATGTGCAGGCACCGGACCTGCAGGAAGATGCCAGTGCTGCCGTACAGGTAAGGACCGGCGAGCCGCTTATCCTCAGGGTAAGCCATGCGGGCACAGAAGTTTCGGCTGCCGGCGACGTCGTGCAGAAGGCACAGAAACGGCCGGTCAGCGAAGAGGATATCCGCAGGCAGCTCTCCAAAACAGGCGGTACGCCATACCGTTTCACCGATATAAAAACCGACCTCAGCGGCGATGCCTTCATCCCGCTCGGGCAGCTGAATGAACTGCGGCGCACGGCGCTTGACGGCCTTACCGGGAAAGAACTGTCCGCGTTCCGCCGTGATGTCGTACCTGCGGCAGAGCAGAGCGATGAAGGCAGGCAGAAGGCAGATAATGTCTCTGCGGAAAGCCGCCGGCAGGCCGGCAGCGGCGCAGATGCCTCCCGGATCGGCGTTCTTGTATCTGATGAAGAGCAGCTGCAGATCGTTTTGCAGTATGATTTTGCCGACCGCATTTACCTGGATCTGGACGGTGACCGCGGCGCACTTTCCCGCATGGCGGAAAGCGTGCGTGAACATGGCCGAAGCCTTTATTTCGGGCTTCCGTATATCATACGCGGCGAACGAGCTGACACGCTGCAGGAGGACCTTGCCTTTGCAGAAAACCTTTCGCCGGACGGCTATCTCGTCCGCAGCTTTGACGGGCTTTTTGCCCTGCGGGGCAGCGGCATCAAGGCGCCGGCCGCCGCGGACTGGAATGTCTACGCGATGAACGACCGGGCCGGCCGGATGATCGCCGGACAGGTATCGCAGCTCACGCTGCCCGCGGAGCTGAACCGGAACGAACTGCACAGACTTGCCTTTTATCATGAAGGCGAGCTGATTGTCTACGGGCGCCAGCAGCTGATGACAAGCGCCGGCTGCATCAGACGCACGGCAGGCCGCTGCACCCATGTTCCGGGGACGCTGACACTTACCGACCGGAAAAATGTTTCCTTCCCGGTCCGCTGCGTATGCCGCTATTGCTATAATCTGATTTACAACAGTGCTCCTGTTTTTCTTGATGAAGAGACAGCCTTGTTTGCGAAGGGGCAGGGGCCTGCGCGCATCCGTCTGCATTTTACCGACGAAGATGCACATAAGACACGGCAGGTTATGGAAATTTACCGCCGGCTGCTGGCAGGAGAATCTGTCCGGCCGGATTTCATCTATACAAAAGGTCATTACAACAGAGGAGTAGAATAGCTTATGGTTAACTTCATCACACAGCTGGCCAGATACCTGATTCCGGTGCTGATGATCATCTATACGATCCGCTGTTTCACCGCATTCGGCATCAATTCCGCGCGGCGGAACCGGCGCAGGTACAACGGGCAGAATTCTCTGATGTTTATCATTCAGTTCACGATGAATTTTGTCCTGTTCCTGAACGACCCGCAGATCTCGAGGATCATCTTCTACGCGGCGCAGGTCTGCTTCCTGATCGTGGCCCTGTACATGTACAGCCACATCTATAAGGAAGCGTCCAAGATGCTGATCAACAACATGTTTTTCATGCTGATGCTGGGATTTACCATGCTGTCGCGTCTGGATATGCAGCTGGCCATCAAACAGTTCGGTATTGCCGTCGGATCCGTCCTTCTGAGCCTGGTCATCCCCGGTTTTATCGCCAAAGCCAGACACCTGAGCCATCTGGCCATCGTGTACGGCGCACTTGGCATCGCTGTCATCGGATCCGTTTTCTTCTTCGGCAAAACCGTATACGGTGCCACGAACTGGATCAGTATCGGCGGCATCGGCTTTCAGCCTTCTGAGCTGGCCAAGATCATATTTGTATTTTTCATTGCCTCGATGCTGTACAAAGACACCAGTCTGAAACGAATCATCATCACAACCATCTGTGCTGCGGCATTCGTCGTTCTGCTGGTCGCCGAAACAGATCTCGGTGCAGCGGTAATCTTCTTTATTACCTACCTCGTCATGCTCTATGTTGCCACCAGACGTTTCCTCTATACGGGCGTCGGCCTCGGCGCAGGCGTAGCAGCCGCATTATTCGGGTACAAGCATTTTTCCCATGTGCAGCGGCGTGTCCTTGCATGGCGCGACCCGTGGGGCAACTATGACGACGCAGGCTATCAGATCTGTCAGTCGCTGATGGCGATCGGCACCGGTTCCTGGTTCGGCATGGGACTTATGCAGGGCTCACCGGAAGACATTCCGGTCAAGGAAAGCGACTTCATATTCGCGGTCATCTGCGAAGAACTCGGCGGTATTTTCGGCATCTGTCTTGTTCTCGTCTATATCAGCTGCTTTCTGATGTTTATCAACATTTCACTGAAACTGACGAATAACTTCTATAAGCTTCTTGCCATCGGGCTGAGTATTTCCTACGGTATTCAGGTCATTCTGTGCATCGGCGGCGTGACAAAATTCATCCCGCACACAGGTGTCACGATGCCGCTGGTCAGCTACGGCGGCAGTTCGATTCTGTCCACTGTTCTCGTTTTTGCGGTTATACAGGGACTCTATCTTCTGAAACGGAAGGAGGAAATGCAGATTGAAATACGAAAGAAACAGGCACAGTTCAGACAGTGATGATATGCGCCGTTCATACAGGCGGCGCGATTCTTCCTCCGACTCCGGCAGAAATGATTCTCCCGAAAGCCGCCGCTTTCGATCGCGCAGCAGCGAGGATCTGCCGGATGAGGATATGTTAAATAATCCGGACGGGCTGAATGAAGAGCCGGCCATGCATTTTGATTTTGATGACGACGACGTGCGCTATTACCGCCGTCAGAGCCAGGAAAAGGCTGCGCGCCGCGATGCCCGCAGCCAGGAAAGACGGCGGGCGGAAAAGGCGGGCGCCGGGAATACAAAACGCCGCAGCCGGCGCCGGCCGGAGCTCGATGAGGACGCCATCGGCGGAGAAGAGACCGTCATGTACGGCATCCGCAACAAGCAGCACACCAACAAGGAAATCATGCGGGTAACCACCGTCATGCTGGTTATCTTTTTCGCCATGATCGGCTATTTCCTGTATTTCAACACGGCGCAGAGCAAGACTGCCGTCTACAACCAGCACAACAGCCGGCTGGCGAAGCTGTCGGAAAATGTCGTGCGCGGCAGCATTTACTCGGCGGACGGGCAGGTACTGGCGCAGACGCTGCAGGATGCCGACGGCAATTATTACCGCAATTACCCGTACGGCAATGTATTTTCGCATGTGGTCGGAACGTCCGATGTCAATATATCGGGCATCGAACTCAGCAGCGATCTGGATCTGATTTCCACAACAGATGATACGCTGACGCGACGCAATGGGCAGCTATGAAGGCGCCGTCGTCGCCATCGAGCCGTCAACAGGCAAGGTTCTGGCGATGGTATCCAAACCGGATTACGATCCGAATTCTCTGCCGTCAACCTACGAGGCGATCAAGGCAGACACGGAAAACAGCGTTCTCTTCAACAATGCAACAGACGGTGTGTTTGTGCCGGGATCCATCTTCAAAACGATCACGACGCTTTCATACCTGCGCTCACAGGGCAGTCTCGACGGCTTTTCGTATTACTGCAGCGGTTCCATTCTGCTTGATTCCGACAACGGCGAGCAGCAGTATCTGCACTGCGCCGGCGGAGAACGGCACGGACAGCAGGACTACGCGGATGCTTTTGCCTACTCCTGCAACTCGGCGTTTGCCCAGATCGGTCTGGATACCGGCACCGATCAGCTGACAGAAACGGCGAATTCCATGCTGTTCAACCAGGATCTGGGAACCAGCTTCCACACGGCCGTCAGCAATTTCGATCTGACCTCGGAGGATACCGACTGGCAGATCGGCGCAACCGCCATCGGGCAGGGCAGGACGACCATCACGCCGATTCACGCCGCGATGATCGCCAGCACGATTGCCAATGACGGCGTCCTGAACGAGCCATATGTGGTTTCCGAGGTGACAGACCCGGAGGGCAATGTACTCAGCACAGCAGCCTCAGACGGTACTAAAGAACTGATGACGGCGGATGAGGCGGAGACACTGACGCAGCTGATGGAGGGCGTGACGGATTACGGTACAGCGGAATCGATGGGCTATCATTCCTACACGATTGCCGGCAAAACCGGCACCGCCGAGATATCGGATAATGAAGCGGACGGCTATAACGCCTGGTTCATCGGTTTTGCACCGGCGGACAATCCGCAGATTGCCATCTGCGTGCTCGTCGAAAACGCAAGCAGCTATGCCAGCAAGTACGCCGTGCCGATTGCCGACGAGATTTTTACGGCATACCTTGGCGAGTAAAAGGACATATCATTTTTATAAAAAGACAGGCGGGGAAGAGTTTTTCTCTTCCCCACTTGCATTCTTGAAAATTATATTGTAATATTGTAATGCATCTGTAGCTCAGTGGATAGAGCAGCGGTTTCCGGAGCCGCGTGCGAGGGTTCGATTCCCTTCAGATGTATTTTCATTTTTATAAGGAGCTGCTATGGCGAAGAACAAAGGAAACAGTCATATCGTTCTGATTACGATTCTGCTGATCGTAGTCGTTCTTGCGGTCATCTTCGGCCTCTTCAAGCATTTCGGCATGGCAATGTTTGCGGATCATTCCTCAGATACAGCTTCTGATGAGACAGAAGCAGCAGGCATTGTTGTCCAGGATGAGGAGAACAGCCTTGAGGAGAACAAGTATCCGCAGGTCAATGCACTGATAGATAATTACCGTAAGGCTATACTGAACGGCGATACAGACCTGCTGAAGCAGGTTTATAATACAGAAGATGACGTCAATCAGGATCTGCTGACAGGCACATCTGATATCATTAAATCCTACAACAACACGCAGTACTACACGAAGAACGGTCTGCAGAGCGGAGAGTACGTCGCCTTCGTCTACGACGAACTCGAGCTTGCCGGCATCGATACGCTGGCCCCGAATCTGTCCATCTATTACATCAAGACGGCAGACGACGGCAGCCTGTATATCTACCGCGGCGAATACGATCAGACATCTGGTACTTACGTATATGACGAGGAGACACAGGATTATATCAATTCACTTTACAAGGAGCAGGATGTCAAGGAACTGATTGCCGCTGTGAACACGCGTCTTGACAGTGCCTGTGCCAATGATGAGGATCTTATGAAATTTATCGAGAAGATCCGCACAAGGACAACCGATATCACGGAGACAGAGAGCGAGAGCAGTTCTGTTTCGGAGAGCGAATCGGAGACAGAGAGCGAGACAGATTCCGTATTTGTCGATGAAGAAGATACCGGCACCCGGTCGGGGACACAGTAACCATGAAGAAAAGCTTTTGCCAGATTCTGGCAAAGGCTTTTCTTGTATAAAATGATA
The DNA here is from genome assembly GCA_900314775.1 of uncultured Eubacteriales bacterium. GTDB lineage: Bacteria > Bacillota > Clostridia > Lachnospirales > Lachnospiraceae > UBA2912. Next base: position 46,868 of record OMWM01000011.1, read on the forward strand.
AGCAATCGCATAAGATATATGGAGAGGTATACATGGATGAGAATACGCCGGTTAACGGCACGCGCATCAATAAATGGCTGAGCAATGCCGGCATCTGTTCACGCCGGGAGGCTGACAGGATGCTGGAAGAGGGCCGCATCACGATTGACGGTGTCCGGGCTGTTCCGGGAAGCCGCCTGCTGCCCGGACAGACAGTGGCCATAGACGGCCGCCCTGTTCATGAAGACGGCGCCAGGAAGGTCCTGATCGCTTTCAACAAGCCAAAGGGCATTGTCTGCACGACAGACACCCGGCGGGAGAAGGACAACATCATCGATTACATTCAGTACGGCAGCCGCATTTACCCGATCGGCCGCCTGGACAAGGATTCCGAAGGCCTGATTCTGCTGACCAATGACGGCAGCATCGTCAACGGCATACTCCGTGCCCGCAATTACCACGAGAAAGAGTATATCGTGTCGGTTGACAAGCCGGTGACCGCGCAGTTTCTGCAGCAGATGGCATCCGGCGTGCAGCTGGAGGAAGCCGTGACACGCCCGTGCAGGGTGCGCAGACTCGCGCCGCGCCGTTTTTCCATCATCCTGACGCAGGGACTGAACCGGCAGATCCGGCGGATGTGCCAGACACTGGGCTGGCGTGTCACCGATCTTCGCCGCATCCGCATCATGAATATCGAACTTGGCAGTCTCGAGACCGGCAAATGGCGGTATGTCGAAGGCCGCGAACTGGAAGAGCTGCTGAGACTGATACAGAAACAGAAGTAAGGGGAATATATGAACGACATAGAACGCATGAAAGAGCTCGTCAAAGAGCTGAATGAGGCTTCCAGAGCCTATTACGCGCAGGACACGGAGATCATGAGCAACCGTGAATACGATGCGCTTTATGACGAACTCGTTTCACTTGAAGAGAAGACAGGGACGGTGCTGAGCGGCAGTCCGACGGTAACCGTAGGCTACGAATCCGTCAGCGAACTGCCGAAGGTCGAGCACGAATACCCGATGCTGTCCCTCGACAAGACAAAAAGCACGGACACGCTCGTATCCTGGCTCGGAAGCCAGAATGGCGTCCTTTCCTGGAAGATGGACGGCCTGACGATCGTGCTCACATACGAGAACGGCCAGCTTGTGCAGGCCGTAACACGCGGCAACGGGCGTGTCGGCGATCTGATTACCGCAAATGCGAAGGTATTCCGCAATGTCCCGCACCGCATTCCTTTTGAAGGACGGCTGATCATCCGCGGCGAGGCAGTGATCCGCTATTCTGACTTTCAGAAGATCAATGAAGAACTGCCGGAAGGAGAAGCAAAATATAAAAACCCGCGCAACCTCTGCAGCGGCACGGTAAGACAGTTAAACAGTGAGATTACCGCAAAGAGAAATGTCTATCTCTATGTTTTCACGCTGGTTCTGGCAGAAGGCATGGATTTTGAAAACTCCCGCATGAAGCAGTTTGACTGGCTTTCCTCGCTCGGCTTCGATGTCGTCGAACATCGCCTTGTCACAGCCGATACGTTAAAATCCGCCGTCGCCGACTTCAGTGAGCAGATCGTGCATAACGATTTCCCGTCCGACGGACTGGTTCTGCTGCTCGACGATATTACCTACGGCGAATCGCTCGGCAATACGGCAAAGTTCCCGAAAAACGCCATCGCCTTCAAATGGGCGGATGAAACCGTGGAGACGGTTCTGCGCAGCGTGGAATGGAGCGCGTCACGTACGGGACTGATCAATCCGGTTGCCGTGTTCGATCCGGTTGAAATCGAGGGGACGACGGTCTCCCGGGCCAGCCTGCACAATGTATCGATTACGAAATCGCTGCGTCTCGGCATCGGGGATCATATCACCGTATACAAAGCCAACATGATCATTCCGCAGATTGCCGAAAATCTGACGCAGAGCGGAACGCTGATCATCCCGGACACATGTCCTGTCTGCGGCGGCAAGGCGAAAATCGTATCCACCGACGGCACCGAGGTATTAAAGTGCCTCAATCCGGACTGCCAGGCAAAACATATCAAGCGGTTCGCCCATTTTGCCAGCCGTGACGCCATGAATGTCGAAGGCCTTTCGGAGTCCACCCTGGAGAAGCTGATTCAGCTCGGCCTGGTTCACGAATTTTCCGATGTTTTCCGGCTGGACCGCCACCGCAGCGAGATCGTTTCTCTCGAAGGCTTCGGAGAAAAATCCTATGAAAATCTTATTGCTGCCACTGAAAAAGCGCGCAGCGTCAAGCTCTCAAAGCTGATATACAGCCTGGGAATTCCGGGCGTCGGTCTGTCAACGGCGCAGATGATCTGCAAGGCACTTGACTATGACCCGCAGGCCGTTCTGAACGCATCCGCCGAGGAGATCGGCGAAATCTACGGCATCGGACCGGCCATCGCGGAAAGCTTTACCGCCTATTTTCAGGACGAACAGAACCGCCGGCAGTATGAAAATCTTCTGCAGGAGGTGCAGCTGATACCGGAGGGCGGCGCGCAGGCGCTGCCATTGGAAGGAAAGACATTTGTCATCACCGGATCTCTGACGACCTATGATAACCGCAGCCAGCTGCGGGACCTGATTGTATCGCTCGGCGGAAAAGTATCCGGTTCCGTATCGAAGAAGACAGATTATCTGATCAATAACGACAGCACCTCGTCTTCCGCAAAGAACAAAAAAGCATCGGAACTCGGCATTCCGATCATCACAGAAGCCGAATTCAATGAAATGGCCGGAGGCGAACATCATGAATCGTAAAATCATCTATCTGGACCACGCGGCGACGGTCCCCGTCCTCCCGGAGGTACTGGAGAAAATGCTCCCGTATTTCACGCAGCAGTACGGCAACCCGTCTGCTGTATACCGGATCGGCGTGGAAAACCGCACGGCCATTGAAAAAGCGCGGGATACGGCGGCAGCTGCCATCAACGTACAGCCGTCGGAAATCTATTTTACTTCCTGCGGCACCGAGGCGGATAACTGGGCGCTGATCGCCGGCGCAGAAGCATTTGTCTCGAAGGGCAGGCATATCATCACCTCCGCCATCGAGCATCACGCCGTGCTGCGGACATGTCAGTATCTGGAAGAGCACGGTTTTGAAGTCACCTATCTGCAGCCGGATCACGACGGTGTCATCCATCCGGAAGCGCTCGAAGCAGCTATCCGGGAAGATACCATTCTCGTCTCCATCATGTATGCCAACAACGAAATCGGTACTATAGAGCCGATAGAAGCGCTTGCCCGCACCGCGCACAGGCACGGCATTCCGTTTCACACCGATGCCGTACAGGCATTTTGCAAGCTGCCGATCGACGCCAAAGCTGCCGGCATCGATATGATGAGCGTGAGCGCACATAAAATCGGCGGTCCCAAGGGCGTCGGCTTTCTCTACATCCGGAAAGGGCTGCGGCTGCGTTCCTTCCTGCATGGCGGCAGTCAGGAAAGAGGCCGCCGTGCCGGCACGGAAAACGTACCCGGCATCGTCGGTTTCGGCGAAGCCATCCGTCTGGCCTTAGCATCCATGGAGGAGAATGCGATCAGGGAGAGACATCTGCGCGACCGCCTTGTAAATGGAATTCTTGAGGGAATCCCATATACCCGGTGCAGCAGCACCGCCGAAAACTGCCTGCCGGGACTGGCCAACATCTGTTTCTGCCATACCGATGCAGACAGTCTGCTGATTCTCCTGGATATGGCAGGCATCTGCGTTTCTGCCGGCTCCGCCTGCACCTCGGGCTCGCTTGACCCGTCCCACGTGCTGCTGGCGGCAGGACTCAGCCACGAAGACGCAAAAAGCTCCGTGCGATTCACCATCGGACCGGAAAATACAGAAGAGGAGATCGATACTGTATTGACCAGGCTGAAGGAAGCTGCCGCAAAGCTGCGCAGCAATTCAGCCTCCTATAAAAAATTCATCGCTTCACAAGAGGAAACATTATGAGCAAAGGAATGGTAGTTGTCGGTTTGTCCGGCGGCGTCGATTCGTCGGCCGCGGCTTACCTTCTGCATAAACAGGGATATGATGTCGTCGGCATCACCATGCAGATCTGGCAGAATGAAGAGCAGGCAGCTGTTGAGGAAAACGGCGGCTGCTGCGGTCTGTCCGCCGTGGAGGACGCACGGCGCGTCGCATCGCAGATCGGCATTCCGCACTATGTCGTCAATTTCCGCGATATTTTCCGCGAAACTGTCATCGACGATTTTGTGTCAGAATACCGGCAGGGCAGAACGCCGAATCCGTGTATCCGCTGCAACCGCTACGTCAAATGGGAGGCGCTGCTGGACAAGGCACTTTCTATCGGCGCGGACTATATCGCCACCGGACACTATGCCCGCATCGTGCATCTTGAAAACGGCCGCTATGCGATCGCCCTTTCCGCATCCATGCGGAAGGACCAGACATACGCCCTCTACAACCTGACACAGTTTCAGCTCTCGCACACCCTGATGCCGCTCGGCGGTCTGGATAAACCGGCCGTACGCAAGGCCGCGGAAGAGGCCGGCCTCTATGTTGCCCGAAAACCGGACAGTCAGGACATCTGCTTTGTGCCGGACGGCAATTACGGCGCCTTTATTGAATCCTATACAGGTCAGAAGGCACAGCCGGGCCGTTTTGTGACCAAAGACGGACAGGTGATCGGTGAGAGCAAGGGCATTACAGCCTACACGATCGGACAGCGCAAGGGACTCGGTCTGGCCATGGGCCACCCGGTTTTTGTCACCCAGATCCGCCCGGAGACCAATGAAGTGGTGATCGGGGAAAATGAAGATCTGTTCAGCCGCGAGCTGTACGCATCTCATGTCAACATGATGGCGGCAGAAGCGCTTACGGAGCCCGTCCGCTGCCTTGGAAAAGTCCGCTATACGCAGAAGATGGCACCGTGTACGGCCAGCCAGACCGAAGACGGCCGTCTGCACATCATTTTCGATGAACCGCAGCGGGCCATCACACCGGGGCAGTCCGCCGTACTGTACACAGAAGAGGGCGCCGTCCTCGGCGGCGGCATCATTGAGGCGGGTACACAGCCGTACGCACACAATTAATATAAATTCTGCATAATATGATCGGATTGTACTTGAAAAAAACTTTATAATTTCATATAATCAAATGGAAGTTTATTATTAACTTATCAAAGAACAATGGAGGTATTACCATGGTAAAGGTAGCTATTAACGGTTTTGGACGTATTGGCCGTCTTGCATTCAGACAGATGTTCGAGGCAGATGGATATGAAGTTGTTGCAATCAACGATCTGACAGATCCTAAGATGCTCGCACATCTTTTAAAATATGATTCAACACAGGGCAGATTTGCCGGACATACTGTAAAGGTCGGCGATGACAACGCATCAATCGTTGTTGACGGCAAGGCCATCACCATTTACAAGGAGCCGGATGCTGCAAACCTTCCTTGGGGCAAGCTTGGTGTTGATGTAGTGCTTGAGTGCACCGGTTTCTACACCTCTAAAGCCAAAGCAGAAGCTCATATCAAAGCAGGTGCAAGAAAAGTCGTTATTTCCGCACCGGCAGGCAATGACCTTCCTACAATCGTATACAACGTAAACCACACAATCCTTACACCGGAAGACAAGATCATCTCCGCTGCATCCTGCACAACCAACTGCCTTGCACCGATGACCAAGGCTCTTCATGAATATGCTCCGATCCAGAGCGGTATCATGCAGACAATTCACGCATACACCGGTGATCAGATGATCCTCGACGGACCGCACAGAAAGGGCGATCTCAGAAGAGCAAGAGCTGGCGCAGTCAACATCGTTCCTGCATCCAGCGGTGCTGCCAAGGCAATCGGTCTTGTTATCCCTGAACTGAACGGCAAGCTGATCGGCGCTGCACAGCGTGTTCCTGTTCCGACAGGTTCCACAACCATCCTGATCGCTGTTGTAAAGGGCAAGGACATCACTGTTGAGGGTGTCAATGCTGCTATGAAGGCTGCTCAGAACGAGTCCTTCGGCTACAATGAAGAGCTCATCGTATCTTCCGATATTGTCGGCATGACCTACGGTTCTCTGTTCGATGCTACACAGACCATGGTCAGCAAGATCGACGATGATACCTACCAGGTAATGGTTGTATCATGGTATGATAACGAGAATTCTTACACAAGCCAGATGGTAAGAACAATCAAATATTTCTCAGAATTAGGCTGATAACACGCACAGGTATGCGGATCCGCTCTTACCGGGGCGGGTCCGTTTTTAATTCATATTGAAAGGAAACAGAGCAATGCTGAATAAAGTATCAATTGATGATATTAATTTCAAAGGTCTGCGTACACTCGTACGCTGCGATTTCAATGTTCCGCTTCAGGACGGCAAGATCACCGATGAGAACCGCCTTGTCGCTTCCCTCCCGACGATCAGAAAGCTGATCGGCGACGGTGCGAAGGTTATTCTCTGCTCCCACCTCGGCAAGCCGAAGGGAGAACCGAAGCCGGAGCTTTCTCTTGCACCGGTAGCCGTAAGACTTTCCGAGCTGCTCGGCCAGGAAGTAAAATTCGCCGCAGATCCTGAGGTTGTCGGCCCGAATGCGAAGGCCGCTGTCGCAGCCATGAAGGACGGCGATGTTATTCTTCTCGAGAATACCCGCTACCGCAAAGAGGAGACCAAGAATGAAGACAATTTCAGCAAAGAGCTTGCAAGCCTCGCTGATATTTTCGTCAATGACGCTTTCGGCACCGCACACAGAGCACATTGCTCCAATGTCGGCGTTGCAAAGTATGTGAAGACCACAGCTGTCGGCTATCTGATGCAGAAAGAGATCACCTTCCTCGGCAACGCGGTCAACAATCCGAAGAGACCTTTCATCGCCATCCTCGGCGGTTCCAAGGTTTCCAGCAAGATCTCCGTCATCAACAACCTGCTTGATAAGGTCGATACGCTGATTATCGGCGGCGGCATGGCTTACACCTTCATGAAGGCACAGGGCGGCACGATCGGCAATTCTCTCTGCGAGGATGACTATCTCGACTATGCCAACGACATGATCAAAAAGGCAGCCGACAAGGGTGTCAAGATGCTTCTGCCGGTTGATACCGTGATCGCAGACGATTTCAGTGAGAACGCCAACACGAAGGTTGTCAAGGCCGGACAGATTCCGGACGGCTGGCAGGGTCTCGATATCGGACCGGAAACCTGCAGTCTCTTCGCAGATGCCGTTAAGAACGCGAAGACAGTTGTATGGAACGGACCGATGGGCGTTTTCGAGATGAAGAAATTCGCAAAGGGCACAGAAGAAGTAGCCAGGGCTCTGGCTGATACCGATGCCGTTACCATCATCGGCGGCGGCGATTCCGCAGCAGCTGTCAACCAGCTGGGCTACGGCGACAAGATGACCCATATTTCCACCGGCGGCGGCGCTTCCCTCGAATTCCTCGAAGGCAAGGAACTGCCGGGTATTGCCGCTGCAACAGATAAGAAGAGACATATCATGGCAGCCGGCAACTGGAAGATGAACATGACACCGAGCCAGGCTGTTGAACTGATCAACACATTAAAGCCGCTTGTTGCCGACAAGAGCGATACCACCGACGTCGTTCTGTGCGTACCGGCTATCGACATTCTGCCGGCTGTAGAAGCTGCAAAGGGCAGCTGCATCCACATCGGTGCCGAGAATATGTATTTTGAGGAGAAGGGTGCCTACACAGGCGAGATTTCTCCGGATATGCTGACAGATGCCGGCGCTGAATACGTCATCATCGGACATTCCGAGAGAAGACAGTATTTTGCTGAAACCGATGAGACTGTCAACAAGAAAGTCCTCAAGGCATTTGAACACGGTCTCAAACCGATCATCTGCTGCGGCGAGACGCTGACACAGAGAGAGCAGGGCATCACCATCGACTGGATCCGCCAGCAGGTTAAGATCGCCTTCCTCGGTGTGACAGCAGAGCAGGCTGCATCGGCAACCATCGCTTATGAGCCGATCTGGGCAATCGGTACCGGCAAGGTAGCTACGGCAGAGCAGGCAGAGGAAGTCTGCGGCGCCATCCGCAATGTCATTGCCGAGATCTATGATGCATCTGTTGCAGCCAACATCACGATTCTGTACGGCGGCAGCGTTTCCGCATCCAGCGCACCTGGCCTTTTTGCCATGGAAGACATCGACGGCGGCCTTGTCGGCGGTGCATCTCTGAAGCCGGATTTCGCTAAGATTGTAAAATTCGACAAACAGTGATGAAAATGGTCTTGAATATATCTCCGGCATATGGTAAAATAGCAAAGTCTGAGTATTGGAGGTGGAATGCATGAGCGGGGTCAGAATAGCGATAACGGTAGTATTCATAGTTATCTGCGCAATTCTTGTCTATCTGATTTTCAAGAGCAAGGGCAGCGGCGCGGATCTTACCGGCGGTATCGTCAACAGCAGAGCTACTGATTCATATTATTCCATGCATGGCAGAAAGCATTCAGAAGATGCTGTCAGAGAACGCACAGCCGCGATATTTACAGCGATTTTCATCGTACTGTGTCTGGTTCTCAACATGAGCTGGGGATATTGATTGAAGTATTAAAGCACTCCTGTTCAGCAGGAGTGCTTTTTTTAAGATACCCGGCCCCCGCTGCGGCTGCCGTAAGCCGCCCGGCATGCAGATTTACAACAGGATAAAGGATATATAATTAATGAACGATAATGAATTGAAACAGCACGGCGTCTACTGCGGAACATCCCGCGGCTTCGGCTTTGTTTCCATTGAAGGATGGGATGAGGATGTTTTTATCGGATCTTCCGATACAAGAGGTGCCATGGACGGAGACGAGGTTGACCTGCTGATCACTCACCCTTCATCCGGCGGAAGACACGCGCAGGGGCGCATCCTTAAGATTACAAAACACGCCGTGACGACACTGACGGGCGTCTATTCAAAATACAGAAATGCCGGCTTTGTAAAACCGGACAACGCCAGAATCGGAACGGACATACACATTGCTTCCGGCATGTCCATGAAGGCAAGAGGCGGACAGCGGGTTGTCGTTGAGATCATCAGCTACGGCACACGCTATTCGGATCCCGAAGGGCGCGTTACAGAAGTCATCGGCTTCGCCGACGATCCGACCAATGACGTCATGACCTGCGTGCGCTCTCTGGATCTTCCTTTTGAATATCCGGCTGAAGTGCGGCAGACACTGCGTACGGTTCCGCGTGAGGTATCCAGGCGTGAACTCGCCGGGCGGCTTGATCTGCGCGATGAACTGGTCATCACAATTGACGGCGATGATACGAAGGATTTTGATGACGCCGTATCTATCCGCAGGACGGAGAGCGGCTATACACTCGGCGTCCATATCGCCGACGTCAGCCATTATGTAAAAGAGAACTCACCGCTTGACCGCGAGGCACTGCGCCGCGGCACCAGCGTTTATTTTCCGGGCAAGGTAATCCCCATGCTCCCGAAGGAACTCTCCAACGGAATCTGTTCCCTCAATGAAGGCACGGACCGTCTGACGCTCAGCTGCATCATGGAAGTGGACAGCAAGGGTCGGGTTACCAGCCACCGGATCGCGCCATCTGTTATCCGCGTACGCCACCGGATGACATACAATAAAGTGAGCGCGATTCTGGACGGTGACGCGCAGGCCCGCGCGGAATATCCGGATCTGCTGGAAATGTGTGATCAAATGAACGAACTCTCCGATATCCTCAGCGAGGAGCGGGAGAGAAGGGGAAGCATCGACTTTGATCTGCCGGAATGCGAGATCATTCTCGGACCGGATCAGGCACCGGTTGACATTCACCCGTACGACCGCAATAAAGCTTCCCTGATCATTGAGAATTTCATGCTGCTCGCAAATGCGACCGTCGCGGAAGACAGTTACTGGCAGGAGATCCCGTTTCTCTACCGCTGCCACGACGACCCGGATACCGAACGGATCCAGCAGCTGACACAGATCATCAGCAATTACGGCTACCATATCGGACCGCACCGGGATTCCATTCACCCAAAGGAATTTCAGAAACTCCTTCAGAAAATCCAGGGCGCACCGGAAGAGCGGATGATCTCAAGACTGACTCTGCGCTCCATGCAGCGCGCCGTCTACGCACCGGAAAACCGCGGACATTTCGGCCTTGCCCTGAAATATTACTGTCATTTCACGTCGCCGATCCGCCGCTATCCGGACCTGATCATTCACCGGATCATCCATGAGAATCTCGAAGGCAGTCTGACACCGGAACGGATTGCCCACTATAACAGCATTCTGACCAGCGTCGCCACACAGGCCAATATCACGGAAAAGCGTGCCGATGACGCAGAGCGGCAGGTCGACGATGCCAAGAAGGCGGAATATATGTCCCGCTTCATCGGTCAGTCTTTTGAAGGCGTGATATCCGGCATCACCGGATGGGGCATTTTCGTCGAACTGGAAAACACCTGCGAAGGCCTGATCCGGCTCGAGAAGCTGACAGATGACTATTATATCTATGATGAGAAGAGTCAGATGCTGCGCGGCGAACACACCGGCAAAACCTACCGGCTTGGCGACCGCCTCGGCATCATCGTAGAAAATGTCGATCTGATCGAGAAAAATGTCGATTTTGCGATGGATGAGACCAGGCAGAAGCCTGAGGCTCCGCAGGAGTCAGATGTCCGGATTAATAAAAAAGAAGCATCTTATAATTCTCATGTAAAGAAAAGCGGAACACGAGGCAGCCGCAGCAAGAGCAGAAGCGCCGCTGACATCCGCCAGAAACACAGTTCCAAACCGGATACTTTTTCCGGCAGCCGCAGAGGTTCGGCAGCCGCCGGCAGAAAAAGTTCCGGAAAAAATCTGAAAGGCAGGCAGAAACATGCCGGGAAAAGAAAACATAAAACTGATCGCCAATAACAAAAAGGCATATCACGATTATTTCATCGATGAAAAATATGAAGCCGGCATAGAGCTTGCCGGCACGGAGGTGAAATCCCTCCGCATGGGCAAATGCAGCATCAAGGAAGCCTATATCCGCCCGCACGGCAATGAACTCTACGTTGAGCACATGAACATCACACCTTATGAGAAAGGCAACATTTTCAACAAGGACCCGCTGCGCGACAGACGCCTCCTGCTGCATCGCCATGAGATCAACAAACTGCTCGGCAAGGTCACCCAGAAAGGGTATACCCTGATGCCGCTGCGCGTTTATTTCCGCGGCAGCCTCGTCAAAGTTGAAGTCGGACTGGCGCGCGGCAAAAAGCTCTACGACAAACGGCAGGATATTGCGAAGAGAGATATGCGCCGTGAGGCAGAGCGCGAGCTGAAAAACCGTTATCACTGATTGACGAAAGGATGTTCGCATGATATATTAAAAATGATCGATGCCATATTTATTTCACATACCTATTGGGCTTGTACTGGTTTCGACGGGGATGTTGAAGTTTGGGAAGCCATCCGTAGACTCCGGAACTACGTTAAAAGCTGGAACCTAAACATAAAAGCAGACGACAACAAGTGAGCTTTAGTTGCCTGAGGGCGGCTTGTCGGACCGCAGTTTCCTGTCGCTGCGGATCCCGGCATCGATGAGGCGGGATCCTCTTCTTCCAAAGCTTTGAGGTTGAAGAACAGTTTATGAAGCTACCCAAAGGCTGAGTTCGTCATCGGGTGCGGCCTGAGGGGAATTTATAACCGATGACTGTGATGGAAGATGCCTGAATGGATATGTTTTCGGACCGGGGTTCGACTCCCCGCAGGTCCACTCTACTGACCGTACTCAATACAGTGAGTACGGTTTTTTTTACTGTCCCACAATGATTAAAGAAGCCGCAAAGGTTGTCCTTTATCTGATTTTACGATATGATATGAGTTGATTTTATATAGCTGTTCTTACAGCAGCCAAAATACGGAATATTATACAGAAAGAAACGAATAACATGAACGATAAAACCTTAACCAGAAAACCCGAACCGGCATTTCTGGTCTTATCTATTCTGACAGGCGTCCTCGTTTTTTTCAGCGAACGTATGATGCAGATCATACTTGACCATGAGGCTGACCCGTCATCCATCAAAGCATCGATATTGACAATTACACCTGCAGGAATTCTGATTTCTGTATTCGCTGCGGTTCTGACTTACTTTCTATCCGTATATTTTTACCGCCGGATTAAAAGATGCCGCCTCAAAGAAAGAACGCGCAGGCAGAACTGTATAATCACACTGATCTCTGCCGTTCTGGATTTTGCCGTCATGCTGGTCTGGTATCTGGCGCATTACCCGGGCGCAGCCATGAACGATTCCATCAACGCCCTCATTGACCCTTATATATTTGATGCCCAGCCGATCTTTTATCAGAAAATCGTCAACAAGCTTTTCTGGCACCTTGAAGCAGTCTTTTCTTCATCCATCAAAGCAATCAGTGTAATAATACTGCTGCAGATGATTCTGATGACCTTGGCTGTTTCCTATACGGTCTATTATATGGCATCCCACGGGCTCCCGAAGGCAGTGCTGATCATCACCATACTTTATTACGCCTTTTACCCTGCGTTCGGCGATTATGCCGCCACATTGGTCAAAGACACGCTGTTCAGCATCGGTCTGCTGGGATTTGTGCTCATAACGTACAATCTGATCAGAAGCAGGGGGAAAGCAAAGCCGGATGCAGCTTCGATAGTGCTTTTCATTCTCTGTGCTTTATGCGTTGCCTTCTCCAGAACCAACGGATTCTGGGCTGTTATTGCAGAAGCTGTGATCCTGTTATTTTTACTGCCTGGAAAGCAGAAAATCATCGCCTGCTGCCTGCTTGTCTTACTGGGGCTTTTCCATGAAAAGGAAAACCGCATGTGGGCAGATAATTTCGGCGAAAGAAAAATTTTCTGCGAGAGTATGAGCATTCCGCTGTCCCAGATCGCCGCTGTCGTTTATACCGGAGGCACAATCGATTACAGTACGCGGCAGACGATTAATGAAATTCTGCCTATGGAAGAATGGTCTGATTCTTATCTGCTGCACAGCGTTGATCTTATAAAATTCAACACAGATTTCAACAATGATTACCTGCAGTCCCACAAGAAAGAATTTCTGCAGGCATGGAGCAATATTGTAAAAGACAATTTCCCGCTGTGCGTAAAGGCATTCCTTTATCAGACCTACGGCAACTGGTCACTCGATGTCCGGACAGGAAAAATATATTCAGAGGGGCAGTCCTATTTCAGCAAACTGCTGAATAATGCCGGCAGCGATTCCTACTGGTATGATTTTCTGCAGAAAAACAATCTGGAAAATGAGCCGATTCTTACCGGCTGTGAGAACACTTTACGTACACTGTTTTATGCCGTGACAGTGTTTACGCCGGGCATGGCCGCCCTGATCATTTTATATCTGCTGCTTGTTTTTATTAAAGACAAAACCAAGGCAGGCATCGCCGCCTGCCTGCCGGCAGCTCTGATCTGGCTGTCCAACATGGCCGCCATGCCGGCTTGCAACATGGCACGTTACTATTTTTATATATATTTGATCCTGCCCGTCTATATTGGAATTGCTATTCTGGAAAACGAAAGAGCAGGCAAAAATAGCTGACCGCAAGAGGGGTATATCATGCAATATACACTGTCTGCCGCTGACGGCAGAACTGCTTATTACACTCAGATTCGGGAAACGCTGGCAGAAGGTGCTTCGGTTTATGAGTTCACTCTGCTTTCCGGACCGCACATGGGCGCCAAAGCTGCCTGCTTCCCCGAAAAAGGCATTTTCCTTTTGTTAAAGGATACCTTTTCTCAGGATCTGCCGGCACAGGACTTTGAAAGGGCAGCACTTGCCATTATGGAAACAGATGCCGTCGGCTCCTTTGCATCGCCGCTCGGCACCATTTTCACCGAAAAAATTGCCGCAGAAGATCATCTCATTATCTGCGGCGCCGGACATGTCTCTCTGGCTGCTATCCGGATTGCACGGCAGCTTGGATTCCGGATCACCGTGATCGATGACCGCCTTTCTCTGTGCGATGAAGCCGCACAGGCAGGCGCGGACGAGACCATCTGCGATGACTTCACACATGCTCTGCAGACCATGAACACCGGCGGAGAACGCCCATATTACGTGATCGTCACAAGAGGACACCGTTATGATATGGACTGCCTTCGCGAGATTCTGAAAAAGGAAAGCAGCTATGTCGGTCTGATGGGAAGCCGTGCCCGCACAGCCGGCATCCGCAAAAAACTGCTGGAGGAAGGTTTCCCGCAGGAAGCGGTTTCCTCCATTCATATGCCGATCGGCCTTTCAATCGGTGCGCAGACACCGGCGGAAATTGCCGTATCGATCGCCGCGGAGATCATTTCTGTCCGATCCGGTCAGAAAGCCGAACACTTCAGCCGGGAAATGCTGCGCACGCTCACGCAGGACCCTGATCTGCCTCTTGCCATGGCTGTTATTACGAGCAAGAGCGGCAGCGGGCCGCGAGGAACATTTACGAAAATGCTGGTCAGCGAAGACCTGCATATCGTCGGTACTATCGGCGGCGGCTGCGCAGAGAGCGATATCATGAATGCCGCCCGCATGTGTATCTTCAGCGGTGAATGCCGCCATATTGAAATCAATATGAGCCCGGCAGATGCAGCAGAAGACGGGCTTGTATGCGGCGGGAAAATGACGGTCTTCATACGTCCGTTTGTGAGCTGAAAGACAGGGCAGTGCCGTTTCTCCGGAAACGGCATTTGCTTTACCAGCGCCTGAAAAATTTGTAATTTTTTCAAAAATATGCTTGCATTTTCCTCACATATCTGGTATTATAATTTACGGCTCGTTGGTCAAGAGGCTAAGACGCCGCCCTCTCACGGCGGAATCAGCGGTTCGATTCCGCTACGAGCTATTTATTTTTCCCCTGAAATCCTGTGGATTTCAGGGATATTTTATGCCGGCATGTCGGAATGGCAGACGAGGCAGACTCAAAATCTGCTGCAGGCAACTGCGTGTGGGTTCAAGTCCCACTGCCGGCATTGAATAATCGAGTAGGAGGGGGTGATTAGCCCCCGTCCTCTCACAGCACCGTGCGTACCGTTCGGTACACGGCGCTTTCAACAGTTTACATGCAGAGACTGGTA
>OMWM01000017.1 GCA_900314775.1 uncultured Eubacteriales bacterium
TCACGGTGAACACCCTTGCCTTCGGCTATGTCCTTCCCACTACCGGGCGGACTCCAGACTTGCACCGGCTAGAAACGTGCGCCGCCAGGCGCACTTAAAGAAAGCCCCGGCAGTCTGCTGCGCAGTCTTGCCGGGCTCCGTGTCTGACGCTGCTGTCAGAGAACCTTCCATCCATTAGAGCGCAGGCAGCTTTCCAGCTCTGCGTAATCCAGTGAATGAATAACCGCTCCCGGCGTCGAGCGCACACGATCGTATGATATATAGAGATAATCGATATTGGTTCTGGCATCGTTAATCGTGGTCAGAAGCTGATCCAGACCGCCCGGGCCATCGTCGATATCAACAACCAGCACCGAATCGCAGTGCACCATATAACCGGCATCGCGCAGCGCCTTCACCGCCGCATCCGCATCATCCACGATCATACGGACGATACCGAATTCTGCACTGTCATTGGTAACAAGTGCGATAATATTGACATTAACCGCTTTCAGGGCGCTGGTGATATTGCGAAGCGCACCTCTTGAGTTCTCAGCAAAAATGGAAACCTGCCTGACCATCTGTTTATCTCCTTTTTTGAATAAAAATTCTTTATTATTCAATTATATAGTTGTTCATGCCGCGTGTCAACGAAGCGGCAGTGCGGCCGGGCTGGAAAAGAATTTCGTTCAGTAGTATACTGATAGCAAATGATTTTACACGGTTAATAAAGGAGGACATTTTTTTGCCTATTAATGTAAGAAGTGAAATCGGATCGCTGAAGCGGGTTCTTCTGCACCGGCCGGGTCAGGAGCTCGAATATCTGACCCCTTCCAACCTGAAGCGTCTTCTTTTTGACGATATTCCTTACCTCGCAGCCGCCCAGCACGAGCACGACGTATTCGCAAATACGCTGCGGCAGCAGGGAGCTGAGGTCGTGTACCTGGAAGACCTGATGGCGCAGACGCTGAAGATCAGCAGGCAGATCCGTGAAGATTTCATAGAGGACTTCATCAATGCCAGCGGACCGACGGGTATGCGCTATCACGACGACATCAAAGCGTACCTCGACAATTTCCGCGACGAGAAAAAGCTTGTCGAGATGACGATGGCCGGCGTACCGCTCAGCGCGCTGAACCTGAACGAGAACACACTCGCCGCCATGGTGTCCGGTGCCGACCATTTTGCGCTGGACCCGCTGCCGAACCTCTATTTTACGCGGGATACCTTTGCCTCGATCGGCAGCGGCGTATCCCTCAATCACATGTATTCCGCTGCCCGGCAGCGTGAAACCATCTACGGCCGCTATATCCTGAAATACCATCCGGATTATGCCGGCAAGGTGCCGCTCTACTACACACCGGAAAATCCGTTTTCTATAGAAGGCGGCGATATTCTGGTGCTGAACGAGCAGGTACTGGCGATCGGCCTTTCCCAGCGCACTTCGCCAGAGGGCATCGAGCTGCTGGCCGATCATCTTTTCTCAGATCCCGACTGCAGCATCAACTGCGTGCTGGTCATGGACATCCCGGCACTGCGCGCGTTTATGCATCTTGATACCGTTTTCACCCAGCTGGATACCGATAAATTCGTCATCCACCCGGAAATCCGTCAGTCGCTGCGCCTGTTCGAGCTTGTGCCGAAGGACGGCAGAATCCGCACGCGTCAGGTCCGCAAGCCGCTTGAGGCGGTTCTGCGCGAGAAGCTGAAACTGGATTCCATCAATATTATCGACTGCGGCGGAGATGATCAGATCGCGTCGGAGCGTGAACAGTGGAATGATGGATCCAATACACTCTGCGTACGGCCGGGCGTCGTCATTGCATACGACAGAAACCGGATTACCAACAGGATTCTGCGGAGCAACGGCATCCGTGTTCTGGAAGTGCCAAGTTCCGAGCTCGCCCGCGGCCGCGGCGGCCCGCGCTGCATGTCCATGCCGCTGCTGCGTGAATAACCATAGGCCCTGAACATCTGCACAGCCGGCCTGCGGCCGGTTCTCACACAGGAGATGATACTATGAATAAAAATCTTGAACTTATTCTGAAAGCCATGCGAAGAAACAGACGTGACCTTCTGATCGGTCTCGGTGCAGGCGCAGCCGCGCTGATCGCCGAGAAGCTGATTGCGGATCAGACGGTAAAGCAGGAACAGCAGAAGAAAGAAGAAGAAACGAGAGATACGGCTATCAAGGATTTCCGCGTCGCCGCTGACAATTATCAGGAAGCGGTCAGCAATGGCACACTGGATCTCGGCGATATCCTGCGGCTGATCAAATGCACAGACCAGCTGCATGTCTATGTGAGCAGCCAGGATAAGCCTTATGACCCGTCCATGGTTCGCCTCGGCACACTCCTCGACGTTGTCTACACAGAAACGGAGAAAATGATTGAGGAGAAAAGCAAGGCAGGCATCACGCTGGAAAAACCGGATGTCTCCACCGATGAGACGGCCATCCGCTGTCTTCGCGAATACCTGACCATCCAGAAATTCCTTCTGGAAAATCAGGCAGAATAACCGCTTATATAACAGATATGGGCAGAGGTCCTGATCGGACCTCTGCCCATATTATTTTCTGCTGCAGTTTACACCGCTGCAAATATTCCATTCATATCGTGAATAACATGCCGCGGACAGTTCACCGCGCACATGCCGCAGGCAATACATTTCTCCGTGTCGATGACAGCGTGATTTTCCGTCACATGAATAGCAGCCGATGGACATTTCTTCTCACAGATTCTGCAGGCGATGCAGGAGTCCGGACAGACGTCTTTCGCGGCTTTTCCGGAATCCGCGTTGCTGCACAGCGGCCGGATATTGTCTTCCACAGGGAAAATCTGTATCAGCTTCTGCGGGCAGGCCTTGGCGCAGAGGCCGCAGCCAACGCACAGCTCCGGTTTAATCTCGGCGATACCGTCCTTGCTGATGTGAATGGCATTCATCCGGCAGACCGAGACACAGTCGCCGCCGCCCAGACAGGCAAAACGGCATGTACGCACACCGGCCGGATAATCCTTCAGAACCGCTTTGCATCCCATCGACACGGTCATCGCATCTATTCCGTTCAGTCTCGGACTTTTGCCGGTACAGCATACAACAGCTGTTCTGATCATTTTATTTTTCGGGGTCATGGCAAACCTCCATTTCATTACCGAATGTTCTCAGATTTCAGGAAAAATGCTGCCTGCCGCAGCAGACAGCATCTTTCTGCTATAAAAGAGTTAATCCCAATCCATGGCTTTGATGGCTGCTCTCTCGACATCGAGGCCCTTCTTATAACGCTCTGCGAAGACCTCGTAGCCATCGATTTCTTCCTGGGTTGCAGCGATTGTCGTTCCGGACATTCTTGAGAAGATTCTCTCATTAAGATAATCTTCCAGCTTGCTGCCCTTGCCGTCTGCAAGAAAGGCTGCAAGCAGTGCAATGCCCCACGCACCGCCTTCATTTGCGGTATCCATAACCGTTACCGGTACACCGACCGATGCGGACAGATATCTCTGTGCGACGCCTTTGGTCTTGAACAGGCCGCCGTGGCCGTAAAGCTTTTCGATTTTGACACCCTCGTCTTTCATGAGGATATCCATGCCGAGCTTAACTGCCGCCAGAGAGGTGTAGAGATTCGCGCGCATGAAGTTGGCAAGCGTGAATTTACTGTTTGCTGTTCTGAGGAAGACAAGCCGTCCTTCATTGATCATTGTTACGTTCTCACCGGAATAATATCCATACGGCAGCAGTCCGCCGCAGTCCGGGTCGCCTTTCAGCGAGTTGGTATACAGCTTACTGAATAACTCACCTGTATCTGCCTTAATACCCATCAGATCGCAGAATTCGCTGAAAATGCTGACCCATGCATTCAGGTCGGACGTGCCGTTGTTCGCATGCGACATAGCGCATGGAAATCCGGTAGGTGTCGTTACCATATCGATTTCACGGTGAAGACTGCTGAGCTGTTTTTCAAGCACAACCATCGCGAATGTACTGGTTCCGGCGGATACGTTGCCGGTTCTCGGTGCAACGGAATTCGTCGCCACCATACCGGTTCCGGCATCGCCTTCCGGCGGGCAGAGCGGAACGCCCGGCTGAAGATTGCCGGACTCATCCAGATATGCCGCACCTTCCGGTGTCAGATGGCCGGCATCCTGCCCTGCCACCAGTACCTTCGGGAAGACATCGCGCAGTTTCCATGAAAAATGATATTTCTCGATGAGTTTGTCGAATTTCTGCACAAACTCCTCGTTGTAATCCAGTTTCTCCGAGTCGATCGGGAACATGCCGACCGCATCACCGATGCCGAGCACGCGCTCGCCGGTGAGCTTTCTGTGGATATATCCGGACAGAGTGGATACATAATCGAGGTTCTTGACATGCTCTTCACCATCCAGAATTCTCTGGTACAGATGTGCCACTGACCAGCGAAGCGGAATGTTGTAATTGAACAGCTCCGTCAGTTCGTCAGCAGCCTGCTGTGTATTGGTGTTGCGCCATGTCTGGAACGGTGCAATCTGTCTGCCGTCCTTGTCAACTGCCATATAGCCGTGCATCATGGCACTGATGCCCATGGCGCCGTATGTCTTCGGCGTCACGCCGTATTTCTCTTCTTCTGTTTTGCGCAGGGAAGTATAGCACCCTCTGATGCCGGCATCGATCTGCTCGATACTGTATGTCCAGATACCATCCACCAGGGAATTTTCCCAGTCGTAAAAACCTGTGGCAATGACATTGCCGTCATAATCAATCAGCACACCCTTGATTCTCGTGGAACCGAGCTCAATACCAAGGGCTGTCTTTCCGGATTCAATTAATTCTTTATATTCCATCGCTTATCACCATCCTGACACTCAATCAGGCATCTTGATCATAACCTTGCCTGCCTTGCGGATTTCCGGATCCGTAAAGGCTTTTGTCATCTCTTCGAGCGGCAGAACTGTCGTGATAATGCTCTTGACATCCAGTGTGCCGGAACTGAGTATCGCAATTGAGCGCTCAAATGAATACGGATTGATAAAGGAAGACGTAATGTGCAGTTCTTTCTTGAAAATCACATCCGGTTTAACGGTAATCTCTGCATCCGGGCCGGAAAGGCCGAAGAACATTACCGTTGCGCCCTTGCCGGCAAAGCGGATGGCATCCTCTTCCGTATGCGGATTGCCGACACACTCGATGACGCAGTCAACGTTGTCGCAGTGGTCTGCGAGGAACTTCTCAACATCCTCATGAATCGGATCCACGCAGGCAGTTGCGCCGAGCTTCATGGCAAGTTCTCTCTTGCTCTCTACAGGCTCGGAGAGAAATACCTTGGCAGCGCCGGCATATCTGGCCAGCTGCAGCATGATGATGCCGATCGGGCCGCCGCCCTGTACAAGGACTGTGCTGCCGACCTTGATATTGCAAAGATCAATACCATGTACGCAGCAGGAAACCGGTTCGGACATGGCTGCTACCATGAAATCCATATCATCCGGCAGCTTGAATACGTGGCTGCCTCTTGTCAGTGCATATTCAGCGAAACCGCCGTCAGCCGTTGTTCCGATACCGATGTTATTGGTACAGAACTGTTCCTGCTGGTTGCGGCAGAAATAGCACTCGCCGCACATGATATTCGGGTCTGCGCTTACGTGATCGCCGACCTTGACCTTGGTGACATTCTTGCCGGTCTCGACAACAACACCGGAAAACTCATGTCCCGGAATAAGAGGAGGGACAACCGGGAAGCTTCCGCTGTCACCATTGTAAATGTGAATATCCGTACCGCAGACACCGCAGTATTTAACCTTGATTAATACGTCATCATCGCCGACCTTCTTATCCGGTACATCTTCCACCCGGATATCCTGAGGTCCATGATAAACTGCTGCTCTCATAAATTAATCCTCCATAGTCTTAAACTGAGTGAATAAAACGACTGATCAGCATCTGAGCGGCGCCGGTAGCGGCCGCTTCCACTTTAACCCTGCAGGCATAGACATAATTCTCCGCAGGATCGTCAAAAGTACTGATTCGGTTTATACGGCTGGTCAGATCATCCATATATTCATCGATATAGGCGCCGACATAGCCGCCAATGATAATACGGGTATCAAGAAGGATCCGTACATTGCTGACTGCACCTGCCAGATAGTCAAGGTACACATCCCATCTCTTCTCTGCTTCCGGATCATGGTCACGCAGTCTCTGGAAAAACAGTTCCAGATCGCCGCCTGTGCAGGAATCCAGTTTTCCGGACCGGCACACCGTATCAAAACATCCCAGCTGTCCGCAGTAGCACTTCTCTGCCCCATCGCCGGTAACAACCTTCATATGGCCGATTTCACCGCATTTATGCGTTGACCCCTCTACGACACGGTTGTTCATCAGCAAGGTGCCGCCCACGCTGCTGCACAGACTGATATAAAACGCACTGTCAATTTCCGGCCAGCGAAGTATCTCCGCGTAGCCGAATGTAAATGTATCGTGCACAAGACTGCATGGATACTTGATGTACCTGCAGATTTCTTTCTTCGTTTTTCCTGTAAATCCAAGAGAATATCCGTATGAAACCTTTTCTCCGTCATCCGATATAAGACCCGGAAGGGCAATGTTGATGCCGAGCAGATTGCTCGCGTTGGCACCGCTTTCGCGAACGATCTCATCCACCATGCTGCCCAGAGTCCGCAGATATTCATCTGAGTCCAGATTGAAATAGACGCGGCGCCGCACACGCATGATGACCTCGCCGGAAAGATCAACGGCGACGGCATCCATATGGTTGCCGGAAAGGTATACACCGATTGCTTTCCTGACGTCCTTCACGAAGCTGTACGATATGGCATTACGGCCTCCGGTGTTCTGAATAACGGAAGATTCCCGAATATATCCAATCTCAGTCAGATAGTTCAGGTTGCTCGTCACTGTAGGATAGCTCAGATTCAGGCCGATCGCAATCTCCTGCCGCGAAGCCTGTTCGTGATCCCGCAGATAGCGGTATATCTTCTGTCTGTTGGATCTCTTGATTTGTCGGGCAGACGTTATATTCTCTTTTTCCATATTCAGTTCTTCTAAAAAGAAAAGCCTCAATTATTATAAATAATCGAGGCTTTTATCCTATTCTTGTTGGTACAGGATCAGGTAGCCTGTTTCTTTCTTGACATACAGTCGATACCAACAGCTACTGCAAGAACGATACCTTTGACAACCATCTGCCAGTACTCGCTGACATTCATGAGGATCATGCCGTTTGTCAGGCAGCCGATGATAAGTACGCCGGCAATAACGCCTGTCATCTTACCATAACCACCGGTAACGGATACACCGCCAAGTACTACGCAGGTGATGACATCGAATTCGTATCCTTTACCTGCTGTACACTGTGCAGAACCTGTACGGGACAGCATTACGATACCAGCCAGACCAGCGAAGAAACCGGAGAGACCGTAGATGAGGTACTCGGTACGTGCTACACGGATACCGGAAAGCTCTGCAGCTTCTTCGTTGCCGCCGATTGCGTAGAAATAACGGCCCCAGTAGCTTCTCTCGAGGATGTACCATCCAACGATGAAGCAGACAATCATGATGACCGCACAGACAGGGAAGACACCGCCGATCGCTGTCTTACCGAAGATATCGAAGCTCTTGGTGAAACCGGAAATCGGCATACCGCCTGCCAGCAGGTAGGAAGCACCTTCGAAGATTGTCTGTGAAGCGAATGTTGCAATCAGTGCAGGGATACCGATTGTGGCAACCATGAAACCATTCAGGAGGCCTACGCCGGTAGCCAGTGCGATGGAAAGGATTACGGCAACCCACATGTTGACGCCGTGATTAACCATCAGCCATGCACAGAAAACGTTTACAAGAGTAATAATGGAACCTGTTGACAGATCGATGCCTGCAATCAGGATTACGAACGTCATACCAATGGATGCGATACCATATACGGCAACCTGACGAAGAATGACAATCAGGTTGGATGGTTTGATGAACATACCATTTGACATGATCGTGAAAATGATGATCAGGCCGATAAAAACCAGCCAGATCGCGTTGCTTCTCAGCGCATTTTTTCTCTCAGCGGTCATTTTGAAACCTCCTCTTTCTCCTCTTCCTTTTCTTTATCCATTTCTTTCTTATCCAAAGCGGATGCGTATGCCATAATCGTATCCTGACTGAATTCATCCTTCTGCAGTTCACCTGTGATCTCGTTCTCTGCAAGTACGATGATACGGTCAGACATACCGATCAGCTCCTCCATCTCGGAGGAAATCATCAGGACGCTTCGTCCTTCGGCAACCAGATCATTGATCAGTTTGTAAATCTCGAACTTGGCGCCGACATCGATGCCTCGTGTAGGCTCATCGAAAATGATCAGCTGGCAATCTGCTGCAAGCCACTTACCAAGGATAACCTTCTGCTGGTTGCCGCCGCTGAGGTTTTTAACCAGCTGATTCATGGATGGCGTCTTGATACGAATCTCATCAATATATTTCTGAGCGGTTTCCTTCTCCACCTTTCTGTTGATGAAGCTTGCCTTGGAAATACGCTCATAGATTGGCATATTGATATTGTTCTTAATGGATACGCCGAGGAGGAGGCCATGCCGTTTACGATCCTCCGGTACAAGTGCTATACCGAGATTGATCGCCTCACGCGGGCTCTTCGGAGCAATCTCTTTGCCGTTGAAAATGATCTTGCCGGATTCAATCGGCTTGGCGCCGAAAAGCACCTCAGCCAGCTCGGTACGTCCTGCACCGACCAGGCCGCCCAGGCCAAGCACTTCGCCGGCATAGATCTTGAGGTTGATATCCTTATCGCCGTTGCCGTAAAGGTGCTGGCATTCGAGAACGACCTTGCTGTGATCGACGCAAGGCTTTCTCTCCGGGAATTTCTTCTTCATCTCACGGCCTACCATAAGATGAATCAGCTCAGCCTCATTGGTTTCTTTAGTTATCAGGGTCTTGATGTATTCACCATCTCGCAGAACCTCGATACGGTCGGAAAGTTCGAAGATCTCCTCGAGTCTGTGGGAAATGTAAATAATCGATACACCCTGTTCCTTAAGCAGTCTTACGACTGCAAACATATTCTCTACTTCTTTGCTTGTAAGAGGTGCGGAAGGTTCGTCCATGATCAGAATCTTGGCATTCTGCTGAATTGCCTTCGCAATCTCTATCATCTGCTGATAACCTACTGTCAGATTCTTGACAAGTTCATTTGGATCGATCTTGATCTTAAGCTGTGCAAAGGCTTTGGCAGCCTCTTCATTCATTGCTTTCCGATCGATCGTCCAGCCATGGCGGATCGCTCGTCCCAGGAAAAGGTTCTCTGCTGCGGAAAGTTCTCCGACATTATTGAACTCCTGATAAATGATAGCGATACCGTTTTCTGCAGCAAGCTGCGGTGTCATTCTATCAAATACCTTGCCGTTGACCTTGATCTTGCCTGATGTCGGAATAACCGCGCCTGAACAGGTCTTGATCAATGTTGATTTACCAGCTCCGTTCTCACCGATCAATGCAAGGATTTCGCCCTTTTTCAGCTGTAATGTTACATCGGAAAGGGCTACAACACCGGGGTATTCTTTTCTGATGTGCTCCAGCTCGAGTACATATTCCTCACTCAATGCAATACCTCCTGATGCATGATAATTATGGTTTGATAAGTTTCTTTTTTGAGAATGCTGCGGAAACCATTAATGGTTTCCGCAGACTTTTTCAGATATTATGCAATATCAGTGTTATCCGTAATAATATCCGGACAATTAATTATTTCATACCCTTCATGATCTCATCGATGTTGCTTTCATCGATCGGAGCAACCTGACGGTATACGTTCTGCTCGTCAAGCTGATCACCGAGGATCAGAGCATACATGGATGCGCATGCGGTAGCGGTATCTTCATCAGAGCCCTCGAAACCGATGATAGCTCTTGCAGCGGATGTAGGATCCTGGATCAGCTCAAGCTGCTGCTTTGTAACGTCTGTTGTGAATACGCCCATGTCGTCCGGGATCTCACCGTTAACAGATGTTGAAAGAGCTTCTGAAGAACCGATCATAGCGCCGGCGCCGACACCAACAGCAACCTTGCAGTCCGGATGAGCCTGAAGAATTGTCTCCATAGAGGTCTGTGCTTCGTTAGCCTCAAGACCATCCTGCTCAGCTACGATTTCATACTTGCCAGGGCAAGTCTCTTCGAGACCTTCCTTGATACCATTAGCTCTCTCAAGGAGAACCTTGGTTGAGTTGTAATCGATCAGGGCAACCTGTGCCTTGTTGTCTTCATCATAATGCTCGTTGATGAAATCACCGGCGAGATCACCGATAGCGATACCGAGATCGGTATTGTTCAGGATCCAGTTAGCATCTGTGTTGGTCATCGGATCATCCCAGCACATAACCTTGATGCCGGCATCCATAGCTTCCTTGCAGGCATCCTCAACTGCATTGGCATCAGACGGATGAACCATGATCAGGTCTACGCCTGAAGATACGAAGTTCTCGATCTGAGAAATCTGCTTAGCGGAGTTATCATCGCAGGCAACGATGTTGATCTCACCGCCGTTCTCCTCAACAACTTCCTGGAGTGCTGACATAACGCCTGCCCAGTAAGCATTCTGAAGAGACTGAATGGTAACACCGATCTTCTTGCCGTCTAACTGGGAAAGATCAGCCTGTGCATAGAAATCATCATCAGCCTGAACACCTTCAACATCGGCTGTGCTGCCTTCTGCAGCTGCTTCTGTCTCGGCTTCTGTCTCAGCTGTGCTTCCTGATGTGCTGCTGGATGCGCTGCTGCTGGATGAACCGCAAGCTGCAAGGCTCATAACCATAGCTGCGGTAAGTGCAATACCTAAAACTCTCTTTTTCATAAAAAATTACCCCATTATTATCCAAAAAATTTTTTCAGTTACAAGTGCCGCCTGTCTGACAGAATCAGAAGCAGGTGAATGCGCCGTCGATTACAACATCCGAACCTGTTGTGAAGGATGCTGAATCACTGAGCAGATATACGACAAGGCTCTCAAGCTCTTCCGGCTTGCCAAGTCTTCCCATCGGTGCCATCGCATTCCATTTTGCAATGAGCGGCTTAAGATTCTCATCAGAATTGATCAGATCAGTTCCGATGTATCCAGGGCTGATGCAGTTAACTCTGACGCCCTTCTTAGCCCATTCAACTGCAAGTGATTTTGTAAGAAGGATAACACCTGCTTTGGAGGAATTGTATGCGCACTGCGGCTGCGGAACATTAACAATGTGTCCGGACATGGATGCCGTGTTGACGATGGATCCGCCGCCATGCTCCAGCATGTATCTGCCTGCATACGTATCGGTAAGGAAAATACCATTCAGATTGACATCGATAACCTTGAGCCACTGTGCATAGGTCATCTTCTCTGCATACTCATTGATGCAGATGCCTGCGTTCGCATGGCAGATGTCAAGTCCGCCGAGTTCTCTGACTACAGTGTCGATCATGTTCTTGACCTGATCTTCCTTCGTGCAGTCACAGCCGATTGCAATTACCTTTCTTCCGGTAGCTTTGGCAATCTCATCAGCGGTAGCCTTGGCTTTTTCCTCATTGAGATCAACGATCGCAACATCAGCGCCGGCTTCTGCCATAGCGGTTGCTGTGCATTTGCCGATGCCCTGTGCAGCACCTGTTACAAAGCCTTTTTTGCCGTCCAGGCGCATACTTTCAATGATTCCCATTGTGAACTACTCCTTTCATATTTTTTTAAAATACTTTTATAAATTCGTTTACAAAAGTATTTTTAAACATGTTCAACATTAATTATAGTATTATGTTTGTTAACTTTTTACAATATCTATGTATGACAAAAAAACAATTTGATTTTTGGTTAAAATAGCATTGATTTTTCTGAAAATTCTTACTTCGCGATTTTGACAACAGATTTTACGATATTGGCCTTGTCATGAACGCTCTGATCCATCGCATTCTGGATATCATCGAAATCAAATACATTGGTCACGATACCCTTGAGATTGATCTTGCCGTCTGCGACAGCCTTGATCGCCATCGGATAAATATGGCGATAGCGGAATACCGTCTTGATCGTAATCTCCTTGTCGCACAGAAGGCTCATGTTCAGGTTCATGTATCCGGATTTGCCGTAAGCAACCTGTACAAGAGTGCCACCGCGGATCAGCTCTTCGATTGCCTGGTTCGCGCATACCTCAACACCGGAGCACTCTACTGCCAGGTCCACGCCGCGTCCGCCGGTCAGTCTGCGGATCTCCTCTACCGGATCCTTCTCCGCACTGTTGATCACACCGGTAGCGCCGAGCTCCATGGCCTTGTCAAGACGCTTCTGCATGACATCCGTTACATAAACTTCGGTTACGCCGAAAGCCTTGAGGGACATCATCGTGCACAGACCGATGCAGCCTGCACCGGATACAACAGCAGACATGCCGAGCGTCGCACCGCCCTGCTTGGCTGCGTGCATACCGACTGCGAGCGGCTCGATCAGAGCGCCCTCCATCGTATCCACATTATCCGGCAGCTTGAAGCAAAGATCTGCTTCATGTGCAACATATTCCTGGAAAACGCCGTCTACCGGCGGTGTTGCGAAGAAAACAACATCCGGGCAGAGATTATACTTGCCGGATCTGCAGTATTCGCAGTGTCCGCAGGTCTTGCCAGGTTCAAGGGCAACACGGTCGCCGACCTTCAGATGGGTAACGTTCTTACCGACTTCCACAACGGTGCCGCCAGGCTCATGGCCAAGCACGAAAGGCGGTTTTACGATGTAATTGCCGATACGTCCGTTCTCATAGTAGTGCATATCGGATCCGCAGATACCGACATACTCAAGCTTGACGAGCACCTCGTCATCCTTCGGTACAGGGATAGGACGCTCTTCATAGCCCATCTTGCCTATACCCAGCATAACAGCCGTTTTCATAGTTCCTTCCATAGGTTATACCCCTTTCCAAATAAAAACTTATATATTGTTATAAAGTTTTTCGATATAAAGCACAGCCGCACCGAATGCCGCTGCTTCTCCGCGGAACATACCCGTGTGCACATAATCCGCATTGTCCTCGAATATATTCCTGCTGCACAGTCTGCTGCGCAGCTCTTCCATATAAGGGACCATAAAGCTTCCCACAAAACCTCCGACGATAATCCTGCAGTCGAACATCATATAAATATTGTCGATCAGGATCGCCAGATCATCCAGATACCGGTCCCATACCATGCAGCACTCCGGATCGCGGATAGCCACCCGGTCAAAAAAGCGCTCGAGGCTGCCGCCGGCTGCCTCTGTCAGCCGCTGCGCACTGCAATAGACATCTGCACAGCCTGTCTTGCCGCAGTAGCATCGCTCTCCGTCCGGATGAATCACCATATGCCCGACTTCCGCGCTGTGGCAGTGGGCGCCGTAATAGATATTGCTGCTCAGATCATTCACAATCCCGCCGCCGCAGTCCGGCAGGAAAACCGCCCCGCCGACCGAATCGCTCAGCGAAAGGTAAAACAATGTCTTCCCCGGATTCTGGAAATATTCTGCCATGCCCGCGGCATTGGCGTCATTCATGAAACGGACCGGCATGATATCATCATGCAGCAGATCTGCATAATCCATATCATGCAGACCGAGCAGATTGGATATCTCAATTCTGGTTCCGGTCCGGTCCACAATGCCCGGAATGGAAATGCCGACCCCCAGGAGTCTCTCCCGCAGATTCGGCTCGCTGTCTGCAAAATGTCTCAGATATATACGGAATGACTCCGCATACTCAGGTGTATTCTCAAAATTCTTCTGTATCCGGTCGCTCCGGATAACCTTCTCAGACAGATCCGTCAGGACAAAGCTGATATGCGACTTCGTAATATCCGCTCCTATGGCGAACCCAGCGTCATAGGCAGGTTCAAAAGCTCTGGCCTTGCGTCCGCCGCTCGATTCAAATACGCCGCCGTCCCGGATCAGATGCTGACGGTCAAGCTCCCTGAGCACCTGCACAACGGTAGGACGGCTCAGATGCAGAGCGGAGACGATATCCTGTGTGGAGGATCTGCCATGTCTCATCAGAAACCGGAAGACGTTCAGTTTGTTGTTCTTCCTGATCTCTGTCGAATCAAGTTTCTCTCCCATCATATGCCTGCCTTGGAAAATGTCACTTTTGTTAAGTGTCTTTCCAAATGTCTCTATAATTAAAATACAACAGTTCTAAAATAAATACAATACAAATATGCAAAATTAACACAATGCACAACATATCATTCCATTTTTTGTGCATAATGTTTTAAAAACAACTTGATAGTTTTGCAGAGGGAGTGTAATATTTAAGTAGTATATTTTTAAAAACAAAATAGTTTTAAAAAGCAGACGATTACATTTAAGAAAGGAGTTCCACACATGAAACATGGTATTTACTATGCGTACTGGGAGCATGAATGGGCAGCTGACTACTGCTATTATGTTGACAAGGCAGCCCGTCTTGGATTCGATGTACTCGAGATCGGCTGCGGCCCGCTGCCTGACTACACGAAAGAGCAGACTGCCGAGCTGCGCCGTCACTGCCAGGATACCGGTATCATTTTATCAGGCGGATACGGCCCGACACCGGATCACAACATTTCCTCCAAAGATCCGGCTGTTGTGAAAGGTGCATTCGAATGGTATAAAAGGCTCTTCGAGAAGATGGGAGAGCTCGATATGCATATGCTGTGCGGTGCCATCTATTCCTACTGGCCGGTTGATTTCAGCAAATGCGACCCGAAGGAAGTCGAATGGAAACGCAGCGTCGAGGCGATCAAAAAACTGGCTGACATGGCTGCACCGTACGATATCACGCTTGGCATGGAGACGATCAACCGTTTCGAGAATTATCTGCTGAATACCTCCGAAGAATGCGTACGCTTCGTCAAGGATGTCGATAAGCCGAATGTCAAGGTTCATCTGGATACCTTCCATATGAACATCGAGGAAGACGACATCGGTGCGGCAATCCGGCACGCAGGCAGTCTGCTCGGCCACCTTCATACCGGTGAGAGCAACCGCCGTGTTCCTGGCCAGGGACATCTGCCGTGGCATGAAATCGGCCAGGCTCTGAAAGACATCCATTACGACGGCATGGTTGTCATGGAGCCGTTCGTGCAGATGGGCGGACAGGTCGGCCGCGATATCAGTATCTGGCGTGACCTCAGCAAAGGCGCTTCTGAGGAAGAGCTCGACCGCGATGCAGCCAATGCATGTGCATTCCAGAGATACGTCCTTGACTGGAATAAATAACCATCCAATACAAAAGGCGGAAGCATCTGTATGAGATGTCTCCGCCTTTTTACGTTATTTCGTGTTTCTGTGCATCAGGTCTCTGGTGACCGGATAGAGTTCCTTAAATACGCTGTACCGCTCTTCATAAAAAAGGTGACGCTTCGGGTCCGGTTCCACGACTTCATCGCTCAGATGCACGATATGACTGCATGCCTGCGCGTAATCATCGAAGCTGCCGCAGCCAACCGCGGCGATTATCGCCGCGCCGATGCATCCCTGTTCATTGATGCTGTTGGTGCGCACCTCGCAGTCAAACATATCCGCCTCCAGCTGGCGGAACACCGGGCCGCGCGCACCGCCGCCCGACGCGATGACCTGATCGCAGGAAATACCCATCTCACTGAAAATCTCCAGTGAACTCTTCTGATTGAAAATAATACCTTCCATCGTGCTGCGCACCAGCTCCGGCTGCGCATGCTTGAGGCTGAGCCCGAAATAGATGCCGCGTGCATCCGGGTCATTCCACGGTGTCCGCTCGCCGCTCAGGTACGGCAGAAACAGAAGGCCGCCGCTGCCGGGCTCTGCTTTGAGCGCCAGCTCATCCATGACTTCATAGTCCTCTGCCCCGATCACATTGTTCTTCAGCCATTTCAGGGAAACGCCACCGCTCAGATTGGCGCCCATGATCAGCCACTGCCCTTTCTTCGCATAATTAAAGGTATTGGTTCTGAAGCTACGGTCATATAAAGGCTCGTCGGCGATTGTCACGATCTGACTGGACGTACCGATATTGGAAATCATGGTGCCCGGTCTGGTCACACCGTTGCCGATGGCCTGTACAATCGTATCGCCGCCGCCGCAGATCACACGGGTGCCTTCCGGCAGACCCGTCTGCGCCGCGCAGTCCGCCGTTATCCGGCCGGCCGGCGCACAGGCTTCCAGGCACGGCACGAAAAGGCTTCTGTCCAGTCCGAGCCGGTCAATCAGCTCCCAGGCCCAATCCATGTGAACCGTATCGAAAACAAGCGTGCTCGCCGCATCGGACAGATCGGTGCACAGCTCGCCCGTCATCCGGAAGCGGATATAATCCTTCGGCAGCAGCACATGCGCCGTCTTCTCGAAGTTCGCCGGTTCATGCCGCCTCATCCAGATCAGGGAACTGATCAGAAATCCCGTGCTGATTGAATTCAGCGTGACATTTCTGTATTCCTCTTCCGGTATGATGCCGTAAATCTCGCGGATCGCATCCGTGCTGCGCTGATCGGCCCATATAATCGCTTCGCGCACCGGCACGCCGTCTCTGCCGAGCGGCACGAGGCCGTGCATCTGGCCGGAAAAGCTGATGCCGTCAAGTTCCTTCATGCAGCCGGCGTATTTCCCGGTAATCTCCCGCAGCGTCTCGCAGACGGCACTCCAGAGTGACTGCATATCCTGCTGCGCCCACGTCTGCTCCGGCTTAATGATATCGTAGCCGCGCTGGGCAACGCCGATCATATTTCCGTCAATATCCATCAGCAGTGATTTTACACTCGATGTACCAAGATCAATGCCAAGATAATATCTCATGATTCGGTCCCTCTGATTATTTGTATTTCCTCTTTGCGTTGCGGCTGATAGAGCCCTGTTTCGGCTTCTGGCGCGTGTCAATCCCGCGCGTACCGGTGTAGGAAACATTGTTCTTCTTCAGCTCTTCGATCTTCTTCTCTCTGTTCCTGTGCGCATAAATCGCAATCCAGACGACATCCGCCACGGCGATCACCATGGCGCAGATGCCGCCCGCCGCTGACTGCATGATTACCATCAAAAGGTCGGCAATGCCGAGAATCATCAGGAACACGGCAACCGGCCGCTCCGCTTTCCGTTCTTCCTCCGGCGTGCGCTTACGGCTCTTCTTCTCATACTTCACATCCAGCGCACCGAGCACCCGGGCGCCCTTCCCCATAAACAGGAGAACGCACACAACCGCCAGAAATGCCAGCACAATGTACTGGTAGGTAAGGTCAAGCATGGCCTCTTTCTCCTTTCCATTTTCAGACAGGAAAGATGCCCATCCGGCGCCCTTCCCGCTGCCGCGGTGCCCGTCAAAGTCTCCTGCCGGAGCAGATACCGACTCACTGCCCGCAAAATAAATTACCAGACGGAAATCCGTCTGGTAATCATTATAACATACATCCCAAGTGATGCACTAAGTTCAGAACAATTATTTTGCCTTGCCGACGCTGCCGACAACCTGCATCTTGCTCATGACATATTCCTTGACCTTCTCACGGCCGACAGCATTGTATTTCTTCGGATCAAAGGCATCCGGATCCTTGGCCATGTATTCCTTGATACCGTTGGTGAAGGCAATCCGCAGATCTGTCGCATAGTTGACCTTGCACATGCCTCTTCTGACGCACTCACGCACCTGGTCATCCGGTACGCCGGATGTGCCGTGCAGTACAAGCGGTACGGAAACGAGTTTCTTCACAGCGGTCACGCGCTCAACATCGAGCTTCGGTGTGCCCTTGTATACGCCGTGAGATGTGCCGATGCCGATCGCCAGGAAGTCGCAGTTCGTGCGCTCGACAAATTCTCTTGCCTGCTCCGGATCGGTATACGGGTCGCTGTCGTCGCCGACAAGATCATCTTCCTTGCCGCCGACCTTGCCAAGCTCTGCCTCAACCGGAACACCGGCCGGATGGCAGGCATCCACGACAGACTTTGTCAGTGCGATATTGTCCTCAAACGGCAGCTTGGAACCGTCAATCATGATGGAAGTATAGCCGGTTCTGAGTGCCTGCATGGCAAGATCAAAGCTGTTTCCGTGATCAAGGTGCATTGCAATCGGAACGGAAGCTGCCTCTGCAGCTGCCTTTACATTGGCAAGATACATGGCGAGTCCGGCGTACTTGATGGTTCCCGGTGTCGTCTGAATCAGGACAGGGGACTTCAGTTCCTCGGCTGCGGCAACAACTGCCTGCACCATCTCCATATTTTCAACGTTAAATGCGCCTACGGCATAACCGCCGGCCTGTGCATCCAGTAAAAGCTGTTTCGATGTAACTAATGGCATAATATCCTCACTTTCCGGCAGGTGCGCCTGCCAAGTCCATAAATTCGAAGGTTCTGTATTCTATCAGCCTATCTTCTCCACGGCTGTCTTTTCATAAATATCTTTCTGCACGGCCGGTTCGAAATCACCGGTGTGCGGCGACATGGCGTTGGCAGAAGCCACGGAAACGGCATAGCGGAGAACTTCCTGCGGCGGCATCTTCCGCTCAAGACCGACCGCAAAGGCGCCGACCATCGAATCGCCGCAGCCAACCGTGTTGACCACGTCAAGTTTCGGGGATTTTCCCTGGAAAACGCCGTCGCTGCAGATCAGCATCGCGCCGTCGCCGCCGAGCGAGATCACGACGTTGGCGATGCCCATGTCATAGATCTTTCTGCCCAGTGCGATGACATCCTCCATTGAACCGATCTTCGTGCCGAAAAGCGCTTCCAGCTCGTCCCGGTTCGGCTTCACCATATCCGGCTTCGCCGCAAGGCCGTTCTTCAGCAGCTCACCGCTCGTATCGAGCACGGCCGTTTTCCCGGCTGCCTTGATGCGCGCGACCAGATTTTCGTAGATATGCTTATCCATGCCCTTCGGCACGCTGCCGGAAATAGTCACGACATCGCTGCCGGCTATGACTTTCGGAAATA
The DNA here is from genome assembly GCA_900314775.1 of uncultured Eubacteriales bacterium. Taxonomy (GTDB): domain Bacteria; phylum Bacillota; class Clostridia; order Lachnospirales; family Lachnospiraceae; genus UBA2912. Next base: position 18,882 of record OMWM01000017.1, read on the forward strand.
CCTTGTCCAGAAACTCCGCCGTTTCTTCCGGTTCCACTTCGCACCCCGGCTCCAGATATTCGGTTGAACCGTATTTCGGGTCGAGGATGTTGATGCAGCTTCTCGTCTCACCTTTTACATGATAGAAATCGCTGCGGATGCCGTCATCCTTCAGCATGGCTTCCAGATAGCTGCCGTTGAAACCGCCGACCAGACCGGTTGCGATGACATCGCTGCCGCAAAGATGCGCGACCCTCGCGACATTCAGGCCCTTGCCGCCTGCCGTATTGATGCAGCGCGCAACACGCATGACGGTGCCGTTTTCAATGGCCTCATCCATAAAATACGCTTTGTCAATCGAAGCGTTCAGCGTTACTGTCGTAATCATGATTATGCCTCACTGTCAATCAGAATCTTGCCTTTAACGGCGCCCGGTGTCTTGAACATCTCAAATGCCTTGTCGATCTGGCTGAGCGGAATCTTCTTGAAAATGAAGGAATCATCAAACTTCAGCTCGCCGGTGCCGAAATAATGAGCGACGCAGTCCCACTCATGGCCCGGGAACGGTGCCGAATAGGACATCCAGGAACCGGTGAGAATGAACTCCTTGCGGTTCATCATCTCCCACTCCGGTACGGCGAAAGTCAGATCCTTCTTCGGTGTGCCGATAAAGCAGACATGCGCTCTGTTGGCAGCCAGACGGAAGGCCATCTTCATCGTGATGGTATTGCCGGCGGTCTCAAATACGTAGTCAAATCCGCGTCCGCCTGTGAACGCATCCACCTCATCCATGAAGCCTTCTTTCAGAGTGTTGAAACCGGCATCTGCGCCGAGTCTCTTTCCAAGCTCCAGACGCTCATCGACGATATCGAAAACGGCAATCTTCTTTGCGCCGAAGATCTTCGCCCACTGCATGGTCATCATGCCGACCGTGCCGCCGCCGAGGATGGCAACCGTGCCGCCGCCCTTGTAATCGGCTCTCTCAAGGCCGTGGAGAGCAACCGTTGCCGGCTCGAAGAAGGCCCCTTTCTCAAAGCTTACCGTATCTTCAAACTTAACCGCATTCTTCTCCGGCACGCATACATATTCTGCGTAGCTGCCGTTCGAATGGGAACCGATGAAATCATAATCCTTGCAGAGTGAGTAGTTGCCCTTCTGGCAGTCCTCGCACTTCATGCAAGGGACAAGCGGGATGCCGGCTACGCGGTCGCCCGGTTTCAGGCTGGTCACGCCTTCACCGACTTCTGCAACCGTACCGGAAAATTCATGGCCGAGAATAATCGGTGTGTAATGCGCTGTTCCTTCATTGACACGCGGAATATCAGATCCGCAGATGCCGGTATATTTTACCTTGATCAGGACCTTGCCCGGCTCGACAGCAGGCTTTTCAACCTCTTCATACCTGATATCACAGATTCCATGTACAACTCCAGCTTTCATGATTGCAAATCTCCTTATTTATTTGAATTTTGAAAATGTATCCTTCAGGTCATCATAAAGTTCCAGATAGAGTTCCATCTGTTTCTGATAAAGGGCGTGGTTTTCAGGTTTCGGATAGTGTGTTCTTGTTATATGCACCGTCCGGCTGATCGCCTCGTCGTAATCCTTGTAAACACCGCAGCCGATTCCGGCCAGAATGCAGACGCCCTGTGTGGTCGCCGTATCCGATGAAGGAACGTCGATCCGGCGTCCTGTCACATCCGCCTTGATCTGCGTCCAGAGCAGTGAATTGGAGGCACCGCCCATCGCATTCAGCACATCCGCGTGTACGCCGACCTCTTCCGCCGTGCGCAGATTGTGCTCCAGGGCGAAGGCCACACCTTCCAGCACCGCACGGACGAGATGTCCGCGGGTCTTGTCAAAGGAAAGTCCGTAGAAGACGCCCTTGGCGTCCGGATTCCACAGCGGCGTCCGTTCGCCGGACATATATGGAAGGAAAACAACGCCTTCCGATCCCGGCGGAACCATCTCCGCTTCTGCCGTCAGATCGTTAAAAGAAAGATCTCCGCCGAACTGCTCCTTAAACCACTTGAGGGAGGCACCGCCGCCGACGGTTCCGCCCTGCAGGAGCCATTTTCCCGGCACCACATGCGGACTCAGAATCAGCTTCTTGTGTGCTATGGCACTGTCTGTGCAGATGCTCATGCCGCCTGCCTGTCCGCCCTGCTCCTGTGTCTGTCCGGCTTTATAGACGCCGGCGCCCAGCGTTCCGCAGGCCGCATCCAGGCCGCCCGCCACAACCGGTATGCCTTCCTTAAGGCCGGTATCCTGTGACGCTTTCTTCGTGACCTCGCCGACGATCTGATCGCAGGCGTAAAGCTCCGGGACAAGATCAACCGACAGCCCCATCTTCTCGGCCAGCTCCGGCTCATACCGCAGCGTCTTCATGTTAAAGAAATGAATGCCGTATCCCTGTGAGTATTCCTGACTCATCACACCGGTCAGCCGATAGACAATGTAGCTGTTGCACTGCAGGAACCTGTACGTCCTGGCAAAGATCTCCGGCCGCTCTTCCTTGAACCAGAGCATCTTCGGTGTCGTATAGGAAGGGACAAAGCTGTTGCCGGCAATATCAAATATCGTGTCCTCGCCGAGTTCCTTCACAACGCGGTCGCAGATCGGCTGCGCTCTCGTATCGATCCAGAGCGGTGTCCGCGCCAGCGCATTGCCGTTCCGGTCGACCGGAACACAGGCCCAGCTCCAGCCGTCCACGCCGATGCCGCATACCGCATCCGGATCCACCTTGCCTTCCGACATGATCTCGTGCGTGCAGGCACAGATGGCATCCCACCAGTCATTGACATCCTGTTCGGCCCAGCCCGCCTTCGGGTAGTACACCCTGTACGGCCGGCTCGTCTGTGCGAGCACCGTGCCGTCTTCGTCGAAAGCCGCTGCCTTGCACGATGATGTGCCGATATCGATTCCAATCAGGATCCGACCCATCGCAATTCCTCCTTCGTGTTTCGAGAAACCGAAACGTTTCGGTTTCTGTTATTAATATACTTTACAGTTGCTTTTTTGTCAATAGATTTACGAAAAATTATCCCTGTTTCTGTATCTTTTTGTTTAAAACCTTCTCACGGGCTTTGGAATAAAAATCAGGATAGACTTTCTGCAGATAGACAGCATTCGCCACGGCCTCCGAGATGAGTTTATTTAACACACGGCCGTAGTCCTCTTCCAGATGGCTGATATCATCCGCATCCAGATTCTCGTATTCGCCGCGGATCCGCCGCTCATCCATCAGATGGAAAATGCCCCACAGCATGTCGGTAAAAGATTCATGCTCCAAAAGCACCGGGCTCGAAGCCAGTACCAGCATCGCCGTCGAAGACTGGTTCAGGATGTCCGTCACCCTGTCGTAGCAGGCTTTATCCAGATGAATATGAATATCCATCTTCTGTATACGCTCCTGCGCCGCCCTGACCTCTTCATCCGAATCACACTGCAGCGCCAGCTCCCTGCCAAGCTGCTCTTTCTCATCGGCCGCCTTCAGCATCGCCTCGATCAGATACACGCCGAGATTTGTGTAAAAGGTACTGGTCAGCATCCTCGTCTTCTCAATCCGTTCCTCTTTCTCATGCTGATCAACCAGCTCGCCGATCAGAAACGTCGCGATCGCGATGGAAATCGGCATGAAGGCGAAATCCTGGAATATATAGAAAAATGTATTTTTCGGGTCCCGGAAAATGATCAGCTGCAGCGCGTAAATAATTACCGAAATGATGCCAAGAGAAAATATAATCTTCTTCAAACCTTTGTTATTTTTCATGATAATGCAAAAAAGGGAACCGCCCGCATAAGGCAGTTCCCTCATCCTCCAAAATAATTATTCAGGGATTCTGGCAGAACTCGATCTGCTCACCGCACGGGCTCTCGATCTTGAAATAGCGGCATCCATGCTCCCAGAATGCCGGGATAAACTCAATACCGTCTGTCGTCACCTTGTATCCTGCTTCCACGCAGGCCTTATAGTCTGCCTCGATATCCTCCGATGTATAGGCTACATGATCGATCTTGCCGACTGTCTTCGGGTCCATGCCGTCTTCCTGATACATCTCGTAGACGGTTCCCTTGCGCTCAAGAAAATAGACATTGTGTCCGTTGTTGAAAAACTTTCCCTTAACACAAAAGCCGAGCACATCCTGATACCACTTTGCATCCTTCTCGACATCCGGCACAGCCAGTCCGATGTGATCCTGTTTTAACTCTTTGATCATCTTATGCTACCTCCATCTGTTATACCTTTATTTTACCATCCGGCAGGTATGTTTCAACACCGAATGACTTGTATACACAGCTCTGAAAAGCGGACAGATCCGGGAAAACGCCGTCTGCTATCATCTGGGCGCCGATATTGCCGATCGCCGTCGCCTCGCCGGGACCGGCGAGCACTTTCATGCCCGTCATATCTGCCGTCAGCTGGTTGAGCCAGCGGGCATTCGAGCCGCCGCCGACGATGTGGATGGCGTGATATTTTCTGCCGGTGATCTCTTCGATCTCCCGCGCCGTATTGCGGTAGCAGATGGCAAGCGACCGGTAGATGACCCGCGCAATCTCCCACGGGCTCTGCGGCACCGCCTGCCCGGACTCGGCGCAGGCACTTTGCACCTGCCCGATCATGGATTCGGGTGCCAGAAAACGGTCATCATTGACATCGACGATCGACGCAATTGTCTCTTTCTCCGCGCGGCTGCAAAGATGGGCGTAGCCGTAGTCCCGGTCCGCATCATCTGCTGCGCCGTCCCAGGTATACCCCTCTTTGAATTCCGTGCGCACGGACTGAATCATCCAGAGGCCCATGATATTTTTCAGGAAACAGAAGCGGTACTGATAGCCGCCCTCATTGGTAAAATTCGCCGCATGTGCCTTGGCGCTGCGGTTTGCTTCCGGCAGTCCGCATCCCATCAGAGACCAGGTGCCCGATGAGATATAGAGCGTGTCATCCGGCTGCGCCGGCACACACATCGCCGCAGAAGCGGTATCGTGGGCCGCCGGCAGAATAACACGGCAGCTGAAGCCGACTTCCTTTTCCACCTCGGGCCGCAGGCTGCCTGCCTCCGTGCCCGGCGGATACAGGTGCGTAAAAAGACGGCGCGGCAGGCCGAGCCGGTCAATCAGCGCATAATCCCACTGCTTCGTCTCCGGGTCAACGAGCTGACCGGTCGTCGCCATCGTATATTCCTGCATCTTGCTGCCCGTTAAAAGATAAGTGAAATAGCACGGCAGCATCAGAAATGTCTCCGCCCGATCCAGCACTTCCGGTTCCTGCCATTTAGAAGCCATCAGCTGAAAAATGGTATTGTAGGACGCACGCAGATTGCCTGTCCGTGCATACAGTTCTTCCTCCGGTATGATCTCATAGACCTTCTCTTCCGCGCCCTGCGTTCTGGCATCCCGGTACGCGTATGGCTTTGCGGCCAGGTGATCATCGCGGCCCAGCAGTACATAGTCAACGCCCCAGGTATCAATACCCATGGCCGTCGGGATGCGCCCTGTCTGCGCACACTTCTTCATACCTGTCAGGATCTCGTGCCAGAGCTTTTCCGTGTCCCATACGCGGTGGCCGTCCTGCCGGCTGCAGCCGTTTTCAAAACGGTAAACCTCTTCCAGTACCAGTCTGCCCTCTTCCATATGGGCCAGCATATGCCGGCCTGAAGAGGCGCCCATATCCACTGCGAGATAATACTCAGTCCTGTTCATTAATATTCTTCACCGACTTTCCATTGATAAATGAGGCTTTCAGCCATAAATGCTGGTACGGCAGCGGCTGCGTCTCCTGCCCTTCCGGTTCCTTCTTCCGGGCGGCCTGCAGCCGTGCAAGCATGATCTCCGCCGCCTTTTCGCCGATATCCCTGACCGGCTGATTCAGAATCGCCATGCGCGGATGCACGGCCTGCGCAAACTGCGGGTCATCAAAGCCGATCACGGAAATGCGCTCCGGCACCGGAATGCTCTGTGCATTCAGTTCGATCAGCATGCCAACCGTAATCACATGCGACCCGGCAATCACGGCAGTCATATCCGGGCAGCGCGTCAGCAGCGTTCGCATGCCTTCCGCGCCGCATTCCACGGTTTCACTGCCGATGTAAATCAGGCTCTCATCGACAGGAATGCCCAGCTGCGCGCAGGCCTGCAGATAGCCCTTGCGTCTCTGTTTGGAAGCATTGTTCGTCTGCTCGCCGACAATCAGACCGATCCTGCGGTGGCCGTTTTCATAAAGCCGCCGCATGCCTGTCTCAATCGCCAGCCGGTTGTCCACGCAGACGCTGTCAAAACCGGGATCATCGATCTCACGGTCGATGATGACGGCCGGTTTTCCGCTGCTGACAAACTGCTTCAGATGCGTACCTTTGATATCCACCGGTATGCTGAAAATACCATCCACCCGCCGGCGCATCAGAAACTCCACAGCCTCCTTCTCCCGTTCCCGGTCGGAACGGCAGTCGCATACAAGCATGCCGTAGCCGTGAGAACGCAGCCTGTCCTCGATCACACTGAGCACCTGCGCGCAGAAAGCGCTGGTCAGCTCAGGGATAACCGCACCGACCATCATGGACCGGTTTGTCTTCAGGCCGCGGGCCGTTTCATTCAGTTCGAAATGCAGCTTTTCGATCGCCTTCTCGATCTTCTCCCTGTTTTTGGGGCGCACATTGCCCCCATTAAAATAAGAAGAAATTGTTGCCAGCCCGAGCCCTGTCTCTCTGGCCAGATCCTTCATCGTAGCCGCCATGTCTGTCACCTCATCTGTAAAACCGAAACGTTTATAATTTATTATAACATGGCTTTTGCCGCAAAAAAAGGGTGCCGGAATAAAAATTCCGGCACCCTGGCTGAAAACTGTCTGTCTATTATTTATTGATTCTTGCGACACCGCTCTTGATCGCAGCCTCGGCAACAGCCTTGGCAACCGCATCCTTGACACGCGGATCAAATGCGTACGGCAGAATGTGTTCTGCATCGAGTTCCTCATCGGATACAAGACCTGCCAGTGCATAAGCGGCAGCGATCTTCATCTCATCATTGATATCCGATGCGCGTACGTCGAGTGCACCGCGGAAAATGCCAGGGAACGCGAGAACGTTGTTGACCTGGTTCGGGAAGTCGCTTCGTCCGGTGGAAACAACAGCTGCACCGCCGGCCTTCGCCTCATCCGGATAAATCTCCGGTACAGGGTTTGCGCAGGCGAAAATAATCGGATCCTTCGCCATGGTCTGTACCATCTCTTTGGTAAGGGTTCCCGGTGCGGATACGCCGATGAAGACATCTGCGCCCTTGATTACCTCGGCCAGCGTACCTTTCTCATGATTCTGATTGGTGATCTTCGCCATCTCTTCCTTGACCGGATTCAGGCCTTCACGTCCCTCGTAGATCGCACCCTTGCGGTCTGTCATGATGACGTTCTTGAGACCGCGCGCCATGAGCAGCTTGATGATGGCGATGCCGGCAGCACCTGCACCGGATGTAACGATCTTGACATCCTCGATGTTCTTGCCGACTACTTTAAGAGCATTGACAAGACCGGCCAGTGTGATGACAGCCGTTCCGTGCTGATCATCGTGGAAAATCGGAATATCGCAGCGCTCTTTCAGCTTCTTCTCGATTTCAAAGCATCTCGGCGCGGAAATATCCTCGAGGTTGACACCGCCGAAGGATCCGGCAAGAAGCGCTACTGTATTGACAATCTCATCGACGTCATTGCTGCGGATGCAGAGCGGGATGGCATCAACATCGCCGAAAGCCTTGAACAGAACGCATTTTCCTTCCATAACCGGCATGCCGGCTTCCGGACCGATATTGCCAAGTCCGAGGACTGCGGAACCATCGGTAACGACAGCAACCGTATTCCAGCGGCGTGTAAGCTCATAGCTCTTGCTGATATCCTTCTGGATCTCAAGGCAAGGCTGTGCAACGCCTGGTGTATAAGCAAGAGAAAGTGCTTCCTTGCTGTCTACCGCTGCACGCGGTGTGATTTCGATTTTACCCTTCCACTGATAGTGAAGTTTCAAAGACTCAGCTGCATAATCCATAAATATATTACCTCCTTATTCATTTCCGAACATTTAAGATAGTTATATTATAACATGGACGCAGCAATATTGTCAGATAACTTGTGCACTTTTAACGATACTAACTGACTATGTATCCGTTTTTATGCACAATTTTTCTTGCTGTGAGCCCCGTGTCCAATGCACGGTACAGATAGCGCGCGGCGATCGACGTATACGGCTTCCATTTCCGGCATTTCTGCTGCACGGCGGCGCGGCTGGTGTCCCCGGTATCATACAGCCAGCGATAGGCTGCCAGAAAGGCGCCGTCCTCGTACGGCAGAACATCCGGCCGCCCGAGCACGAAAATCAGCACCATCTTCGCTGTCCACGGACCGATGCCGCGCACCTGCGTCAGCTGCTGCATGACCTCTTCGTCGGACATCTCCGGGAATTTCGCAAAGTCGATCTTCCCTTCCTGTACGCCTTTTGTAAAATCGAGAATGCAGTTCGCCTTCGCCCGGGATATGCCGACGCTGCGCAGTGTCTCTGTATCAAGTCCGGCAATGGCCTGCGGTGTGATGCTGCCGCCGCAAAGCGCGGTCAGCCGGCCGTACAGCACGCGCGATACCTTCGTCGAGAGCATCTGTTCCATGATCTCGCCGACCGTAAAGGCATAGCCGTCCTCGTGCACACTGCAGTCCAGACTGCCGATGGCGCGCATGGCAGCCGCCAGCCGCCGGTCTTTCTTCATCAGGTGCTGCGCCGGCTCATCTTCCAATGTGATTACAAAATTACCCATCATCTCTTCCTCATTCAGGTACGAAAAAAGACCAGCTTCTCACTGATCTTTTCCCTTTTTCTTCCGGGCTTCTCTCTTGAGCTCGGTGTACTTTGCCTTATTGCCGTACGCCAGTTCCACCGGATACTTGCGTGCGTTGCGCTCCAGCTTCTCCAGAACGATATCATCCAGATCCAGCCCGCAGACATCCGCCATCAGAATACAGTAATTGAGGACATCTGCCAGCTCTTCGCGGATCTTATCCATCTTCCCATCGGCCCCGGTGTCGCTGCCGCTCCACTGAAATACCTCCAGCAGCTCGGCCGCCTCGAGGCTCAGCGAGATGGCAAGATCCTTCGGGTTGTGAAACTGCTTCCAGTTCCGCTCATCCCGAAACGCAATTGCCTTCTGCACCGTCTCCGGAGAAAGGCCGTTTCTCTTAAGCCCGTGTGCTGTCAGGTATGCCCGCAGATGTCCGGCATCCGTCACGGCAAAACCATTCTCCATCAGAAGGGCAGCCGTCACGCCGCTGCCCTGCGTCAGCTGTCCGGAAAAGGTGCCGTCATACCGCTGCGACACGCCGCAGCTCGGGCTGCGCGGCTGCAGGATAATCAGGTCCGGCTTCTCCCTGCGGGCAAGCTCCAGGCACTGCTGCGCTCCCCGCCGGAAAGCTTCCGTGACATCGCGGCCGTCTCTCGTGCGCACCGCATCGCCGACAATCTCCGACGGCACACGCGGCGTCGGCAGTCCGCCCATTCTCTCCGGACAGACCGGTATGATCTCATTGCCCGGCACCAGACTCAGCACCAGCGCATCTGCATTATTGCCGCCGTCATACTTGCAGTTAATACCAAGCAGACACGCACTGACCATAATCTTCATGGTCTTCTCCCACCTTCATTTCCTATATAAAAGGTATCTGTCACGCATCATCCCCGGCCGGTCTGATTCCCTGCACCTTCGCATAACGCCGGCTGTCTCTGCCGCGCATTTTCTGAATCTTCTCCGACTCATAATGCGTCATAAGCCGGTCAAGCAGCTGCGGGAGTGCAATGACAAGCCAGACACCTGCCAGAAACAGAAGAATGCCGGAAAAGATAAGAAAACCTCTTCTGATATTCGTCATGTACTATTCACCCCGTTCCTTTCCACAATCTGTAAAACTACAAATCATATATTATGTATATATTATAGCATTGAATTGCAAAAAATATATGTTCTGTTATGCGTTATAATAAAAAGGTCAGATGTTTAAATTTATTTAACTATTACAGGAGAACAGTATGAAAACGATTTTCTTTGACCTGGACGGCACACTTCTGCCGCAGGATCTCGACGTCTATATCAAGGATTATTTCGGCTATCTTGTAAAATACATGACGCCTTACGGTTTCGACCCGAAGCGCCTGCCTGTTTCCGTCTGGAAGGGTGTCAATGCGATGGTGGTCAATGATGGTTCCTGCACCAACCAGGAACGTTTCTGGCAGGTATTTGAACAGGAGGAAGGACCGGTCACCCCGGAAATCAGGGATGCCTTCAACCGTTTTTATGCCACCGATTACAACAAGGCGCAGGAGGTGACATGGAAGGCGCCGCAGGCTGCCGTGCTGATCGACAGACTCAAAGAGCGCGGCCATCGCCTGATCATGGCGACAAATCCGCTCTATCCGCAGATCGCCTCCGCGGAGCGCACGCAGTGGGCCGGCCTTGACCCGAACGATTTCGAGCTCATCACAAGCTACGAAAACTGCACCTACTGCAAGCCGAACATCCGGTACTATACGGAAATCTGCGAAAATATCGGAGAAGATCCGAAAAACTGCATCATGATCGGCAACCATACCGGGGAAGACCTGATCGCACGCGAGATCGGCATGGACGTCTTTATCCTGACAGACTGCCTGATCGATGAAGATCACGTCGACCTGACGGATGTGCCGCACGGCTCCTTTGATGAACTTTTCCGCTGGCTGGGACTTACGGACTGATCACTGCCCGCCGGAATACCTGTCAGTATTCCGGCAGGTCATAGCCGTCTTCTTTTTTGTAATTTGTCTGCGATGCGTACTGATAGTAAATGCCCAGTGCGAAGCAGTACAGCATCCCGGCGATCATTTCCAGCGGCCCGTACTATGTAATAATTAAATATGTACAAAAGTTATGGAATAAAAATGTACATATGATATCATCGATAAGTCTAGAAAGGAGACTTATCAATGATCATC
>OMWM01000092.1 GCA_900314775.1 uncultured Eubacteriales bacterium
GAAGGCGGCTGCGCCGTCGACAAAGCAGCCTTTGCGGACATGCTCTATGAGGCCAGCATGCCCTGCTTTCATCTGCTGGATCAGCTGCAATGACCGGGGCGCAGGAGAGATCTAGTCATGAAGATAGGAAATACTGCAAAACACGGCCTTCAACACACGGCCTGCGCACAGTTCCAGTGCCTCTCTTTCAAGCGTTCCTTCATCCGCCGCTTTCGTGATTGCGTCCACATCTTTCTGTGAGCCGGGCATAATGAGGTCGTTGCCGCTCCGGATGCACTGCGCAGGATCGGAGCTGCCGTAAACGAAGGTTTTGTCAGGTTCCATCTCCATTCCGCCGGTCGTTCCCCAGTCTGTCATCACAAGACCGTCAAAGCCCCATTCTTCCCGCAGCACCTTTGTCAGCAGCTCCGGGCTGTTCGCGGTATGCACGCCGTTGAAAAGGTTGTAGGAAGACATAACGGCCGCGGGATGTGCTCTTCGCACAGCAATTTCAAATCCCTTCAGATAAATCTCCCTTGCAGTACGCTCATCAATATGCGCATTGAGGTGCATTCTGTTGTCTTCCTCGTTGTTGAAGGCAAAATGCTTGATCGTAGCGCCGACTCCCGGATAACTCTGCACGCCTTTAACATCCGCTGCCGCGCAGCAACCTGTCAGGAACGGGTCCTCGGAAAAATACTCGAAGTTTCTTCCACACAGAGGATTTCTCTGAATGTTCATGCCGGGCGCGAGCCACAGCCCGATGCCGAACTCCTGCAGTTCACTGCCGACAATTTTTCCGGCTTCCTCAATCAGCTCCATATCCCATGTCTGCGCGAGGAGCGTGCCGATCGGGATCGCCGTACAATATTGATAATGTAAAACAGCTCCTTCCGGAGCCTCCATCTTCTGCGGTCCGGTAACCAGTTCTATTCCGGGAAAAGATGCGCCGCCGACTCCCGCAATCTGATTGCCGTCCTGATCCACGGCAAAGAATCTCGAAATCCGGACGCCCGCGGGACCGTCCGCCATAATCAGATTCCGGATTCCGCGGTCTTTTGTAAATCTCGAGGTCGTCTCTCCGGCGGCTCCCGGCGTACTGTCGGACGACTGTCCGATAAAGGACATTCCGCCGCCGTACCGTTCACTGCCGCAGACAATCGTCGCAAGCTCTTCATTGGTCAGCTGCCCTGTCAGTTCCTCTGCCTTAAAGCGCCCGGAGCGGACATCTTCCGCTGTTACCATCTTAGAAGGTGCAGGAGCCTCCGTCTTCGGTGCGGCGTCCGCAGAAGGCCTTGCGGCCTTCAGAAGTGTTATATCCGGTACAAGAATTCTTGCTTCGTTCTCCGCAAAAGCCTTTTCCTGCGCTTCCTTCTCATACAGGCAGGGCTTCCTTTCCGGGCGCAGAAGCTGTCCGGTAAGCTTTTTATTTTCGTCCGGATCAACAATGGTATAAGTTTCTTCCGTAACAACGGTTTCCGGCATGCGGATTGCCGCCGCGATGTGCGTATCCCTGCTGTGCGCCCCGACTCTTACATAGTAAATACCCTGTGACAGCACAAAGGCGTGACGCTCCACGTCGTATGACGCCATGTCTTTGAGGTCAAAACAGATCTGCAGCCGCTCCCACTCCCCGGCCTGCAGTGTTTTGCTCTTCGAAAAACCCCTGAGTTCCTGATACGGCTTGTCATCGCCGGGCGCCGATACATACACCTGTGCAACGGCTTTTCCGGGGCGGCTGCCGGTGTTACGAACTGTCACCGAAAGCCGGACCGTCGTGCGGTCCAGAACCGTCACGGCATTTTCAAATGCAAAGGTTGTATAGGACAGGCCAAAACCGAACGGATAGGCGGGCGTCACCTGAAAAGTGTCAAAATACCTGTACCCGACATAAATCCCCTCTTTATAGTAAGTATCGTCAACACCGCCGCTGAGAATACCGAACGAATCGGCTGCGGGGTAATCTTCATAATGCCTTGCCCATGTGGCGGCAAGATGTCCCGAGGGCGTCACTTTCCCGGAAAGTACCCGGGCCAGAGCATCTCCGCCCGCGATTCCGGCCTGGCTCATCAGAAGAACCGCGCCTACGCCCGGATTTTCATCAATCGGTGTCAGGTCCAGAACGCCGCCGACATTGAGCAGTACGACCAGCTTCGGATAATGCGCCGCAAGGAACGAGACGATCTGAACATCCTCGTCATACAGCTGAAAATCGCCGGGCTTGTTGCTCCTGTCACGCCCCTCGCCGCATACTCTGGAAATGACATAAACTGCGGTGTCCGTGTCTACAAGGTCTTCTTCCTCCACAAGGAGCGGTTTCGGCATCTGGAACGGGTCCGTGAAGAGCCTCATATATGCTGCCATGCCCCGCTTTTCTGCGTCCTGTCGGATTTCCCTTCCGTATGCTTCCTCGCAGGAAGAAACGAAGCGGTCATAACGGTCCAGCCAGTGTTTTGTCAGAATCCGGAAGCCTTCCGCTTCCAGTCCCTGCTCGATGTTCACCGAATCGCGGACATTGACATCGCCGGAGCCTGTTCCGCCGCGGACTGTTTTGCGCGCCCCGTTGCCATACAGGGCAATTCCGGCATCTGCCGGATTCAACGGAAGAATCCCGTTGTTTTTCAGAAGCACCATTCCTTCCGCGGCAATTTCCGCGGACCTGCGGCGGTTTCTAATCTCCCGCCCGCTCATGTTCCGGTCTGTTCCGGCAGCAAAATGTGGCATAGATGTTCCCCCGTATTTCTATACTCCTTCCAACCTTACCTCGAAGCTGATTTTATTATTCCATGCAGGGAATCATATCTCAATACCGTGCTCCCCCAGCATTTCTTCTACCGCAAGGACCGCTTCATAAACCATGTTGTCACAGTGCG
>OMWM01000002.1:0-27502 GCA_900314775.1 uncultured Eubacteriales bacterium
TCGGCTCCGGCGAATCCACAGGATCCATCGGTGTCGTAACCATCAACCTTCCCAAGCTGGCATATCTTTCAGCTGACGAGAAGGAATTCTATGAGCGCCTGGACAAGCTCATGGACATCGCAGCCAGAAGCCTTAAGACCAAGCGTACGGTCATCACTGAACTCATGGAGCAGGGACTCTATCCCTACACCAAGAGATATCTGGGCACCTTTGACAACCACTTCTCCACCATCGGTCTCGTGGGAATGAACGAGGCAGCCTTAAACGCCAGATGGCTTAGAGCTGACCTGACAGACCCCAGAGCTCAGCGCTTCGCAAGAGACGTGCTGAACCATATGAGAGAGCGTCTGTCCGACTATCAGGAGCAGTACGGAGACCTGTACAACCTGGAAGCTACTCCTGCTGAATCCACCACATACAGATTCGCTAAGCACGATAAGGAGCTGTTCCCGGACATCATCACAGCCAACATGAACGGAACTCCTTATTACACCAACTCTTCTCACCTTCCCGTGGGGTATACAGAGGACATCTTCTCCGCTCTTGACATTCAGGACGATCTGCAGACCCTCTACACATCAGGAACCGTATTCCACGCCTTCCTGGGCGAGAAGCTTCCTGACTGGAAGGCAGCAGCCACGCTGGTCCGCAAGATAGCAGAGAACTACAAGCTTCCCTACTACACAATGTCACCCACCTACTCTGTCTGCAGAGATCACGGTTACATCTCAGGCGAAGCCTTCACATGCCCCATCTGCGGCAAGAAGACAGAGGTTTACAGCCGTATCACCGGATACTATCGTCCCGTTCAGAACTGGAACGACGGTAAGGCTCAGGAGTATAAGGACCGCAGACTGTACAACATCGGTCACAGCGTTCTGAGACATCAGGGCCCCAATCCGGCACCTGTTGATACCCCGGTATACGTTGAGCCCGCAACAGCAACAGCCAGCATCGCTTACGGCGCAGTAGCAGCCCAGGCAGCTCCCAAGGCAGTCTTCATGGCAGCCGCAGAGCCTGAGGTAAAGGCTGAGGAAACTCCCGCTGTTGCAAAGCAGGAAGTTCCATCTGATGCTGAGATCTATCTCTTCAAGACACCTACCTGCCCCAACTGCAAGGCAGCATCAGTCCTTCTGGACAAGGCCGGCATCAAGTACACCGCTCTTAATGCTGACGAGAACAAGGAACTTGTAGAGACCTTCGGAGTCAAGCAGGCTCCCACCCTGGTCATCAAGAACGGTGACGGCTTCGAGAAGTATCGCGGAGTTTCAGACATCAAGGGCTGGCTCATGAACAACTAATATTGGAGACAAAAATGTACGACATTATAATCGTCGGCGGAGGGGTCGCAGGTATGACTGCGGCCCTTTATGCCAGAAGAAACGGAAAAACTGCATTAGTCATCGAAAAGAACGGCTTCGGAGGACAGATCACCCACTCTCCAAAGGTTGAGAACTTCCCCGGAACTAAGTCCATCAGCGGAAATGAACTGGCTGATCAGATCCTGGATCAGATCCTGAACCAGGGAGCGGACATCGAATTCGAGACTGTAAACTCTGTAAAAGACAACGGTCAAACAAAGATCGTGACCACAGAGGAAGGCGGATCATACGAATCAAAGGCTGTGATCCTTGCCACTGGGGTCAAGCACAGAATGCTGGGTCTTGAGGGAGAAACCGACCTGGTCGGTGAAGGTATCTCCTTCTGCGCAGTCTGTGACGGAGACTTCTACACAGACAAGAAGGTGTGCATGGTAGGCGGAGGCAATTCCGCCCTTCAGGAAGCCATACTGCTTTCCGACAAGTGCAGCGAGGTCATGATCTTACAGGATCTGCCCTACTACACCGGAGAGCAGTCCCTCCAGGATATCCTATTCTCAAGGGCAAACGTATCCGGTCTCACCGGAGTCAAGGTGACCAAGCTCCTCACCGAAAACGGCCAGTTCCGCGGCGTGGAGATCGTTCAGAACGAAGGTGAGCCTAAGCAGATCTTTTGCGACGGGCTATTCGTAGCCATCGGTCTTATTCCTGAGAACGATCTATACAAGGATCTGGTGGATCTGGATAACTTCGGATACTTTGATACTGACGAGTTTTGCCTCACTAAGACTCCCGGCGTGTTCGTCGCAGGCGACTGCAGGAAGAAGCGCCTAAGACAGCTGACCACAGCTGTTTCTGACGGAGCCACAGCAGCCATGGCCGCAGTAAACTACATAAACTCCCTTAGATAGTGCAAAAAAATTAGAAGCCATCCACAAAAGATGGTTTCTTTTTTTATCTGCAGATGATATAATTACTCGATTAGTGAAACTAACGAGTTACTAACGATGTTTGTTCAGAGAGGTTTGAATTAAATGAAGAAGTTTTTATCATTACTTCTGGCGCTCGCCATGGTATTCACCTTCTGTGGCGTTTTCCAGCCGGACAGTGCTATAGCTGACGACGTGCCGGACGAACCGGACGATGAGCTGCCGTCAAAATAGTAGCTGTTTCCGGATGAGCTGCCGGAGCTTCCCGAAGAACTGCTGCCATTATATGTCGAACTTCCCGAGGAACCGCTGTTATAAGTAGAAGAACCGCCGCTGTTATAGGTAGAGGTTCCGCTGCCGTCATAGGAATCATATGACGAGCCGCTGTTGTACGTATCTGAATCCGTGCTGCCGGAATCGGTATCGAGATTGACAGTCGTTCCGTTGGAACCGTATCCGGTCTGGGCAATCAGCATATCGGATATGTTCTGTACGGTATCGCTGACGGTATAATCTTCCGTATCGAACAGATACTGATGAAGTTCGGAGACATTGGTGGCCAGATCAGACGGGAATACGTAGCTGGCACTCTGGTACTCACCGGTCTCCAGCTCGAACGGCCAGCCCTCGCTGCCGGCGATGGTGTAATCCGGGATATCCTTTGCCAGAGAGAGCATATCGCTGTCGGTAAGGTTTGTGTACATCTCCGGAAGAACTACCTTGACGATCTTGATCAGCGTGGAGGTATCGGCCTCTTTGGCTTTCTCAAACATCAGGTTGAGAACGGTACGCTGCCTTTCCGCACGGTTGAAATCACTGTCGATCTTACGGATACGCGCATAGGCTACGCACTGGCTGCCGTCCAGGTGCTGCTCGCCGCTCTCCGTAATCAGATCAGCCTGTTTATCCAGTATCTGATTCTGCTCGCTGATACTGTCGTTGATCGCCTCGGCTTCAGCATCGGTCAGTGTAATGTCAAGACCGCCGAGCGCATCGATGATATCGGCCAGAACACCGAAGTCAACGGTTGCAAATTCTGTGATATTCAGATCGAGATTGGTGTTGAGCATATCGATGGCGAGTTCGGCACCGCCGTAAGCATAGGCGTGTGTGGCTTTGGTGAAATCGTAACCATCGACTTGAAGACAGGTGTCACGGTATACGCTGAGAAGCCGGATCTCTTTGGTAGAGGCGTTGATGCTGGCAATCATGATCGCATCGGAACGGGCGCCTTCTTTGAGAGAGCCGTCGCGGGAATCAACACCGAAGAGAGCGATGTTGTGATATCCGCTGAGATGTTTGACTGTACTTTCATCCATATCATTGATCGTGATGTTATCTGTATTCACATCGTCTTTGGATGCCCTGTTGACCTGCGATAATGTAGAATATACATATAGTACAGGTGTCAGGATGATGACAAGAACAAGCTCAATCGCGAAAATGATGCAGCTTTTCTTGAATCTTGGGTTTTTCGGATTCCCTTTCATCTTATTAAACCTTCCTTTTAAATATTACAAGTTTATTAAACTATAATATCATACCGTAAATAAGGCATGATTACAAGTAATTTCGGGCTTTACGGCAGTCCATTCATATTTTTTTTATGAGTAAAACACAATGTGAACACAATTTGATGTTACCATGTGAGCATAAAATCAAAAGGAGGCATTCTATATGGGTGATGGATATAATGAAGATCCGACGAAGAGAACGGATAGCAGCGATTCTGTAAGTACAGAGCAGAACGCCGGCAATAAGCAGAATGCAGCTGAGGAAGACTATCAGCAGACAGTTTCTTCCTATAGAAACGCGGAAAGCGGCTCAGCAGCCGCAGGCAATACGGATACCGGTTACAGCGGCAGCCGTACCGGTGCCAGCTTTGACATTACAGAAACAGTTGACAGCGGATCATCGACCGGCAGCAGTACCGGTTCGTCTTTCGGCTACAGCAGTACCGGCTCGTCTTCCAGCTACAGCACCGGATCATCCTCCGGCTACGGCGGAAGCGGTTCCTATTCCGGCAGCAGCAGCACAGGATCATCCTCCGGCTACGGCGGAACGAATTACAGCAGCAATACCGGTTACAGACAGTCAGCCGGCAATTACGGCAATACGCAGGCAGGCGGCGGGGCCGGCCCGAATGGACCGGACGGCGGCCGCCATAAGAAGAACAATAAGAAGAAAAAAGGAAGTTTCGGCAGCGGCCTGATCAAAGCCGTTTGCTTCGGCCTTGTCTTCGGCCTCTGTGCTTTCGGCGTCATGTACGGGCTGAGCAGAGCAACCGGACTCACGGCAGCTTCCTCCTCCTCATCTTCTTCGGATTCCGGCGTTGTTTCCACGGTGCAGACGACATCCTCTTCGGACAGCAGTGATTCGTCCACATCCGGCGGCTATGATGTATCCGATGTCGTTGCACAGGTAATGCCAAGCATTGTAGCAGTTAATACGACACTGGAAGAGACAACAACCGATTTCCTCGGAAGACAGTATACGCAGGAAGGCAGCGGTGCCGGATCCGGTATCATCATCAGCGATGACGGTTCGACCCTGTATATACTGACCAACTACCATGTTATTGAGGATTCAACTTCCGTATCCGTACAGTTTTCCGATGACTCGACAGCCGATGCCACGGTGCTCGGCTATGATGAGGACGCGGATGTAGCGGTACTCAAGATTGATGAGAGCACACTCGAGGATTCCACGCTCAGCACCATCAAGGTGGCAAGCATCGGCGATTCCGATAAACTGGAAGCCGGTCAGGAAGCCATCGCCATCGGCAATGCCCTTGGCTACGGCCAGTCCGTTACAACCGGTGTAATCAGTGCAGTCAACCGTGAGGTACAGCTGACAGATAAGACGATGACGCTGATTCAGACAAGTGCAGCGATCAATCCAGGCAACAGCGGCGGCGCACTTCTGAATGCCAATGGCGAAGTCATCGGTATGAATACAGTCAAGTATTCCGACACCTCGGTCGAGGGCATGGGCTACGCTATTCCGATCAACAGCGCGATCGAGATCGCCCAGGGACTGATCGACGGTACTATTACCACAGAGACAGCCAACCAGAAACCTTATCTTGGTATCTATGGCGGCACGCTCAGTGATGAGATGGCACAGCAGTACAATGCACCGGCCGGCGTTTACGTCAGCAGCGTAATCGAGGGTTCTGCGGCAGATACAGCAGGACTGGAAGCAGGCTGCATTATCACCGGATTCAACGGTGAAGACATTTCAACGATGGAAGAACTGCAGTCCGCCATCAGCGAATGCGAGCCGGGTGATAAAGTTACACTTACCGCGCAGTTCCCGGATTCCAACGGCAATTATTCCGAACAGGAGCTGACCGTAATTCTTGGTGCACAGTCAGAGGAATCAGACAGCAGCAGTTCAGGCAGCAGCAGTGATTCCGGCAGCAATTTCTACGGCGGCGACAGCGGCAGCAGCGGTTCCGGCAGCAGCATCATGCCATAATAGCTGCGATGATAACAATCTCATGGGACAGGCACTTGTGCAGGCCCCATGAGATTATTTTTTTCAGAAAATGACATTTAATAAAAAAATAATTTTCGGGGCTGCATGTTTAATGAAATGTTTATTGTTTGACAAAAGCAATTAGTCTATAATTATTCTAGATATTATTTTGAGATAAGAAGGTTGATATAGATATGAGCAACGATCATACAGATGACAATAACACGAACGATCATACATCGGATCATGGCGGCGATTACGAAGACGTCTGCTATTTATGCCGGCGCCCGGAGAGCATAGCCGGCAGGATGATTCATATCCCGGGTATGAACATGGCCATCTGCGTCGACTGCATGGAACGCAGCCTGCGCATGATGGAAAGCAGCAGTTTCAATCCGAATGAGATGATGAATAATTTCAATCTGAAGGATTTCTTCCCGGGCAGCTACGGCGATGGCGATGAGGAAGACGATCAGATGAATATTCCCAACAGCCAGCGTGTCAAGAAGAGGCAGAAGGATGCGAAGCCGATCTTTGATATCGGCCATATCCCGGCGCCGCACGTGATCAAGGGACAGCTGGATGAATATGTGGTCGGCCAGGAGAGAGCCAAGAAGGTGATTTCGGTCGCCGTTTACAATCACTACAAGAGAATTGCAGCCAACCTGACTGATAAAAGCGAGATTGAAAAGTCCAATATCCTGATGATCGGACCGACAGGATGCGGCAAGACCTATCTTGTCCGGACGCTGGCGAGACTGCTCAATGTGCCGCTTGCCATCACGGATGCGACGACGCTTACCGAGGCCGGCTATATCGGCGATGATATCGAGAGCGTTGTTTCCAAGCTGCTTGAGGTGGCGGACAATGATGTCTCCAGGGCTGAGCAGGGCATTATATTTATCGATGAGATTGACAAGATTGCCAAGAAGAGAAATACGACAAGCCGCGATGTCAGCGGTGAGTCGGTGCAGCAGGGCCTCCTGAAGCTGCTCGAGGGCAGTGAAGTCGAGGTGCCGGTCGGCGCCACGAGCAAGAATTCGATGGCACCGCTTGTCACGGTAGATACCAGCAATATCCTTTTTATCTGCGGCGGTGCTTTTTCCGATCTGGACAAGATCATCCGCCAGAGACTGACGAGCCGCAGCTCCATTGGTTTTGAGGCGCAGCTCAAGGATGCCTTTGACGAGGATAAGAATATTATCCGCCGCGTCACGGCAGAGGATCTGCGCAATTACGGTATGATTCCGGAATTTCTCGGCCGTCTGCCGATCACGGTGACGCTTGATCCGATGACGGAGGATATGATGGTCCGCATTCTGAAGGAGCCGAAGCATGCGATTCTCAAACAGTACCAGAAGCTGCTGGAGCTGGATGAGGTCAAACTTGATTTTGACGACGACGCACTGCATCTGATCGCCGAGAAGGCCATGAAGAAGGATACCGGTGCCAGGGCGCTGCGTTCGGTGATAGAGGAATACATGCTGGATATCATGTATGAGATACCGAAGGATGAGAATATCGGCAGTGTTACGATCACCAGGGATTACCTGGAAGGCAAGGGCGGTCCGCGTATTACGCTTCGCACAGAGCCTGTTAAGGGAATCACACAGATACTTGAACAGGATACACCTGCTGAAGGTTGATTATAAAAGGAGGACAGTATGTCAATATTTGATGATTTTAGAAAGAATTTATCCAGTGTAAGCAAATCTTCTGAGAAAGCTATGAAAAAGTCAGGCGGTATTCTTGAAATACAGAAGCTCAAACTGCAGAAAGCTTCTCTCGAAAGCGATCTGAAGGATGCCTATGCACAGGTTGGTGAGCTTTATATTGAGGAGAAGGCAGAGCAGGACAGCGTACCTTCAGCGGAGATGACGGCGCTGTTTAACCGTGTCGAGGACTGCAGGAAGGCGATCAGCGATATCGAGCATAAGATCACGGGACTTAAAGGCGTGGTGATCTGTCCGAACTGCGGTGCGGAAGCGGACAAGGATTCTCTTTACTGCCCGAAGTGCGGCACGAAGCTTGAACCGCAGAAAGAAGAACAGACCGAAGAGTCTGCCGAGGAAGTGATCTATGAGACCGAGCAGGATGGCAGCACGGTTTCGGAGACCGAAGAAGCTGTCTATGAGGATGTAACGGATACAGAGACGGCACAGGAATTTGCCCAGGAACAGGAGGCACAGGAGGAGTCCGCACAGAACGCGCAAGGCGGCAGCGATGCCCCGCAGGCAGAAGAGACGGCAGCAACGTCGGATGCGCAGGGTGAGACAGCGGCACCGTCGGATACGCAGACGCAGGAGACGGCACAGACGCCGGATGCCGGAGCAGGTTCCGATACGCCGGACGACGGACAGCCGCAGATGTGAGGCACTTCGGATAATATTATCCGGAAAATACCCGGTCAGGGATGATCTTTACCCGGTCTTCCAGCAGTATGGCTGGAAAACCGGGTATTTTTTAAACTGCGGATTTTCATGGTTGACCGCGGAATTTGTGGGTTAACTGCGGATTTTCAGGGGCGAACCACGCCGGACGGAAAGGGTGCCGGTAAGTCCGTGTATACCAATAGCAGAAAGGGAGAAATCAGTTATGGAAGATATAGAAGATCGCTGCCGCGTCGCACTTGTGCAGGCGGCACCCGTCATGTTCAATAAGAAAAAGTCAGCAGAAAAAGCTGTCTCGCTGATACGGAAAGCGGCAGAGCAGAAACCGGACCTCATCGTTTTTCCGGAACTTTTTGTGCCGGGATACCCGTATGGGATGACATTTGGCTATACGGTCGGCCATCGCAGTGAAGAGGGCCGGAAAGACTGGAAAATGTATGCGGATAACAGCATCATTGTACCGGGCCCGGAAACAGATGCGTTGGGCGCGGCAGCGAAGGAAGCTAATGCATATCTGAGCATCGGGATCTCCGAACGTGATCCGATAAGCGGCACGCTTTATAATTCCAATCTGATTTTTACGCCGGACGGAAAGATTGATGCGCTGCACCGGAAACTGAAGCCAACCGGCGCGGAGCGCCTTGTCTGGGGCGATGCCGACCGGCATTATTTCCCTGTGACGCAGAGCCCGTATGGCCCGATCGGCAATCTGATCTGCTGGGAAAGCTACATGCCGCTTGCCCGGACCGCATTGTATCAGAAGGGCGTCGCAATCTATATTTCCTGCAATACGAATGACAACCCGGAGTGGCAGAACACGATCCGGCATATCGCGCTGGAAGGCCGCTGCTATTTCATCAACGCGGATATGATCTTTACCCGTGACATGTATCCGGCGGCCTCGCTGCATGACCCGGCGCCGGCCGAGATCAGTGCGCTGCCGGACATCGTCTGCCGGGGCGGAAGCTGCATCGTTGACCCGTTCGGGCATTATGTGACGCAGCCGGTATGGGATAAGGAAGAAATTATTTTCGCGGACCTTGATATGCAGAAGGTGCCGGCGGCGAAAATGGAATTTGACCCGGTCGGACATTATGCCAGAAACGATGTGCTCGAACTGATTGTGCATGATAAATGATACCGCCCGTTTCGGGCCGCAAAAACAGACCAGCCTGCACTGCCTTATGAGACGGATACAGGCTGGTCTTTTCACAGGGGATTTAGACTTTTGATTTATTTTCCTTCTTCGTTCTTCTTCGCTTCGGCAAGCTTCATCGCACGAACCTTCAGCGGCAGACCGAACAGCGTGATGAATCCGTCTGCGTCGTGGTGATCGTAGAGATCGCCGGTTGTGAAGGAAGCAAGGCTCTCACTGTAGAGTGAATACGGTGAAGTGGTGCCTGCCTTGATGATGTTGCCCTTATAGAGCTTGAATTTTACGGTACCGGTTACATATTCCTGCGTCGAGGTGATAAATGCCGTGATCGCCTCGCGAAGCGGGGTGAACCATTTGCCTTCGTAGGTAACCTGCGCGAGCTTTGCGCCGAGCTGGTTCTTGACTTCATAGGTGGCACGGTCGATTGTCAGTTCCTCGAGCTGCTTGTGTGCTTCGTAGAGGATGGTGCCGCCAGGAGTCTCATAGATACCGCGGGACTTCATGCCGACAACACGGTTCTCGACGATATCGACGATGCCGATGCCGTGCTTGCCGCCGAGCTCGTTCAGCTTGCGGATGATGTCAGCCGGTTTCATGGCTTCGCCGTTGACGGATGTCGGAACACCCTTCTCGAAAGTCATGGTCACATATTCCGGTTCATCCGGTGCCTCTTCCGGCAGCGTGGTCTCGAGCAGAATGTGCTTGAGGTTCGGCTCTATAGAAGGATCCTCAAGCTCAAGACCCTCATGGCTTACATGCCAGAGATTGCGGTCACGGCTGTAGCTGCTGTCTGTGGAGAAAGGAAGATCGATGCCGTGCGCCTTGCAGTAGTCGATCTCGTCCTGACGGGATTTGATTTTCCATACATCGGTCATTCTCCATGGAGCGATTACCTTGATATCCGGGGCAAGTGCCTTGATGCCGAGTTCGAAACGAATCTGGTCGTTGCCCTTGCCGGTCGCGCCGTGGCAGATCGCAACGGCATTCTCCTTGCGGGCGATGTCGACAAGACATTTGACAATGCATGGGCGGGCCATGGCAGTGCCAAGAAGATATTTATTCTCATAAACGGCATTGGCCTGGACGCATGGTACAATGAAGTTCTTCGCAAAATCATCTACGATATCCTCAATGTAAAGCTTGGATGCGCCGCTGAGCTTTGCACGCTCCTGCAGGTGATCGATTTCATTTCCCTGACCGACATCTGCGCACACACAGATGACATCATAGCCGAATGTCTCCTTGAGCCACGGGATGACGGTTGTCGTATCGAGACCTCCTGAGTAAGCAAGTACAACTTTTTCTTTAGCCATTTTCTTTACCTCCGGATTGTATATTTATTAATCAGTATTCACACTGCAATTTAACAAAAACTAATATACAGTAAGTGACTTTATAATGCAAGGCATTTTTTGAAGAAAATACATATTTTTTGCATATGTACGTATAAATATGCATAAATGATCAAGAAACAGACCGCGTACCCCCTTTACATTCCATTCATATTGTAATAATATACTATCATATTTCAATTCAATGAATATTTATACATGACAGCCCGTGCCCCGGTCTTGATTTTATTCACGGTTTAAATTAGAATAAAAAAGACGTGCCAGTTCGCCGGCTGCGTGTGGAGGAACAGTGATGAATATTATAATCAGAGAGATGACAGCAGAGGACTATGATGAGGTGGCAGCCCTGTGGAAGAAGATCAAGGGCTTCGGCATCCGCAGCATCGATGACACCAGGGAAGGCGTGGAACGTTTTCTGCAGCGCAATCCGCACACCAGCATGGTGGCGCTGGATGGCAGTCGGATTATCGGCTCGGTCCTTTGCGGACATGACGGACGGCAGGCATGTTTCTATCATGTCTGTGTCGATGAGCAGTACCGCATGCACGGGATCGGCCGTCAGATGGTCAGCCGATGCACGGACGTGCTGAAGGCGGAACACATCAACCGGGTATATCTGATTGCGTTCAAGACCAATGTCGGGGGCAATGCGTTCTGGCGGCGGATCGGCTATGAATACCGGGAAGACCGGAATTATTATGAACTTTATCTTAATAAGGAAAATAAAACCGTATTTAATGTATAATCGGCGGAGGACAGGAATATATGAAGTTTATTGACGGCGGCGTGACAGCCGCAAAGGGATTTCAGGCAGCCAGTGCGGCAGCCGGCATCAAATATACCGGCCGGACGGATATGGCTATGGTATACAGCGACAAACCGTGCGCGGCGGCCGGGACATTTACCCGGAACGTCGTCAAGGCGGCACCGGTCAAATGGGATCAGCATATCGTGCATGATCTCGGCACAGCGCAGGCGGTTATCTGCAACAGCGGCATCGCCAATGCGTGCACCGGACAGGAAGGCATGGACTATTGCAGCCAGACGGCAGACAGGGCTTCGGCAAGACTTGGCATCCCGGCAGACAGCGTGCTGGTCGCCTCGACCGGCGTCATCGGTATGCAGCTGAACATCGACAGGGTGTGCGCCGGCGTTGACATGCTGTCCGCATCGCTGGCCGATTCTATCGAGGCCGGCCATCAGGCGGCGCGTGCCATCATGACAACCGATACGCAGCCGAAGGAAGTCGCCGTGGAATTTGAAGTCGGCGGCCGCAGAGCCGTGATCGGCGGCATGTGCAAGGGATCGGGCATGATTCATCCGAATATGTGCACGATGCTCTGCTTTATCACAACCGATGCAGCTATTTCACAGGAGATGCTGCAGAAGGCGCTGAGCGATGATATCCCGGATACCTTCAACATGGTTTCCGTCGACCGCGATACATCGACGAATGATACGGTTCTCCTGCTTGCCAACGGGGAAGCGGGCAACGCGGAGATCACAGAGGAGAATGAAGATTACCGCACGTTCTGCCAGGCACTGCGGATGGTCAACACCGCCTTCTGCCGGAAGATTGCCGGCGACGGCGAGGGTGCAACGGCGCTGCTGGAGATGAAGGTCATCGGCGCGCAGACGCATGAGCAGGCAGCTGTTCTGGCCAAATCCGTCGTCACCTCCAATCTGGTGAAGACCGCCATCTGCGGACACGACGCCAACTGGGGCCGTTTCCTTTGTGCGATGGGCTATTCCGGTGCCGATTTTGACCCGGAGAAGGTCGATCTGTATTTTGAGAGCGCGGCAGGTAAGATTCAGATCATGAAGGACGGCATTGCAGCCGATTACAGTGAAGAAGAAGCAACCAGAATTCTGTCAGAGCCGGAGATCACGGCGACGGCGGATATCAAGATGGGTAAGGAGAGCGCCGCTGCATGGGGGTGCGATCTCACCAAAGAATATATAACAATCAACGCAGACTATCGTTCATGACAGCCGGATAGGAGAGAAAATGGGCAATCTTGAGACATATCAGGAAAAAGCAGATGTGCTGATCGAGGCACTTCCTTATATACAGCGGTTCAACCGCAAGATCATTGTTGTGAAATACGGCGGCAGCGCCATGGAGAATCCGGAACTGCAGAAGAGCGTCATCGAGGATGTTGTTCTTCTGAAACTGGTCGGATTCAAACCGATTATCGTGCACGGCGGCGGCAAGGAAATCAGCCGCTGGATCAAGAAAGTCGGCATGCAGCCGGAATTTGTCAACGGCCTGCGTGTTACCGATGAGGCGACGATGGAGATCGCAGAGATGGTTCTCAATAAGGTCAACAAGAACCTTGTCCGCATGATTGAGGAACTCGGCGTGCATGCGGTCGGCATCAGCGGCAAAGACGGCGGCCTCCTGAAGGCGAAGAAGAAGTATTCAGAAGGACGTGACATCGGATATGTCGGCGATGTCGAGACAGTGGACACCGGGATCCTGCAGGATCTGCTGGACGACGATTTTCTGCCGGTTGTATGCCCGGTCGGCATGGATGAGCATTACAATACATTCAATATCAATGCGGACGATGCGGCCTGCGCGATCGCCAAGGCGATCAAGGCGGACAAGCTCGTTTTCCTCAGCGATGTGTGGGGTGTCTGCCGGAATCCGGAGGATGCGCACAGTCTGATCTCTGAGCTGACAATCAGCGAGGCGAAGGATATGATTGCAGATGGCACGATCAGCGGCGGTATGCTGCCGAAGATTGAAAGCTGCATCGATGCGATCGACAACGGCGTAAACCGTGTCCATATTCTGAACGGCAAGATTCCGAGATGTCTTCTCCTGGAAATCTTCAGCAACAAGGGTATCGGTACGGCAGTAATGAATGATCATGAAAGAAGGTATTATCATGAAGACCAATAAAGAGATCATGGATCTGGCGGAACAGGCGCTGATTCATACCTACAATCGTTTTCCGGTTGTGCTCGACCACGGCAAAGGCGTCTATCTGTACGATGTGGAGGGCAAGGAATACCTGGACTTTGCTGCAGGCATCGCCGTCAATGCTTTCGGCTATGACGTGCCGGAGTACAAGCAGGCCCTGAAAGACCAGATCGACAAGGTGATTCATGTATCGAACCTTTATTATACGGAACCGCTTGCCAAGGCGGCAAACAAACTTGCCAAAGCGACCGGACTCCGGAAGGTCTTCTTTACCAACAGCGGTACGGAGGCCATCGAGGGAGCGATCAAGCTGGCGCGTAAATATGCCTGGAACCGCGATAACGGTTCGACCGACCATGAGATCATTGCGATGAACAATTCCTTCCACGGCCGCAGCATCGGTGCGCTGTCCGTAACCGGCAACCCGCATTATCAGGAAGCATTCAAACCGCTTATTGACAAGGTGGTGTTTGCGGACTTTAATAATATAGAAGATGTCAGATCAAAGATCACGGATAAAACCTGCGCGATTATTTTTGAGACCATTCAGGGCGAGGGCGGTATCTATCCGGTCGAGGCGGACTTTATCAAAGAAGTGCGCCGCATCTGCGATGAGAAGGATATTCTGCTGATTCTGGATGAGATTCAGTGCGGCATGGGCCGTTCCGGCAAGATGTTTGCCTATGAGCATTTCGGCGTCAAGCCGGATATCGTAACCGTCGCCAAGGCGCTCGGCTGCGGCGTGCCGATCGGTGCGTTTGTCGCCGGTGACAAGGTATGCGACAGCATGACGGCCGGCGACCACGGTTCGACCTACGGCGGCAATCCGCTGGCGACAGCCGCCGCCAATGCTGTTTTCGATCTTTTCGAGAAGAAGCATATTCTGGAGAATGTCAACGAGACGGGCAGTTATCTCGGAGAAGTGCTCGATCGTTTCGCCGCGAAATATGATTTCATCACGGAAGCGCGCGGTATGGGTCTGATCCGCGGCCTCGAATTCAGTGTGCCGGTCGGCCCGATTGTCAACAGATGCATCGAAGAGGGCCTGCTGCTGATTTCCGCAGGCACCAATGTGATTCGTTTTGTACCGCCGCTTGTCATCACGAAAGAGAACGTGGATGAGATGGCGCAGAAGCTGGACCGCGTTCTTTCGGAGGTCTGAATGAAGCTGGACGGATTGATTTTTGACCTGGACGGCACGCTCTGGGACGCGACGGACGGCATTGTGCAGACATGGAAGATCGTGCTTGCCAATCACCCGGATGTAAAGCGTGAGGTGACGCCCGCCGATCTGGCGGCCAATTTCGGCAAGCCGCTGACGGACATCGCCGATAATCTTTTTC
The DNA here is from genome assembly GCA_900314775.1 of uncultured Eubacteriales bacterium. Taxonomy (GTDB): domain Bacteria; phylum Bacillota; class Clostridia; order Lachnospirales; family Lachnospiraceae; genus UBA2912. The sequence continues at coordinate 14,899 of OMWM01000002.1, forward strand.
CGGACCTTGCGCCGTCATATCGCTATCAGCTGATGGATGAGTGCTGCAATCTGGAAAATGATTATCTGAATGAGCACGGCGGGACGCTTTACCCGCGGGAGCGCGAGGTGCTCGGCGAGCTGCGCCGGCATTTTCCGCTGTTTATCGTCAGCAACTGTCAGGACGGCTATATTCAGAGCTATCTGAATGGCAATCAGATGGGAGAGTATTTTACGGATTTTGAGAGCATCGGCGTGACCGGGCTCCCGAAGGGGGAGAATATCAAACTGATCATAGAGCGCAATCACCTGAAAAATACGGCTTATGTCGGCGATACCATGGGCGATGCGGAAGGCGCTGCCGTGGCAGGCATTCCGTTTATTCATGCATCTTACGGCTTCGGACGTGTGGACAGATGCGACATGCGTCTTACGTCGATCAGTGACCTGCTGAAACTGCTGTGACAAGATAATTTTTATTATAGAGAGGTAGAGAGTATGAAACCGTATACTGAGATGACAAGAGAAGAACTGCAGGAAGAATTCAAAAAACTCAAAGTTGAATTCGAACGGTATCAGGCGATGAACCTGAATCTCGACATGTCGAGAGGCAAGCCGTGCAAGGAGCAGCTTGACCTGTCCGTCGGTCTGATGGATGCGCTGAATTCAGAAGCCGATCTGTACTGCGAGGACGGTACGGACTGCCGTAATTACGGTGTTCTCGGCGGCATTCAGGAAGCCAGGCAGCTGATGGGTGATATGATGGAAAACAATCCGGACAACATCCTGATCTACGGCAATTCTTCCCTGAGTATCATGTACGATTCCATTTCCCGTTCCATGACGCACGGCGTTATGGGCAGCACGCCGTGGTGCAAACTGGACAAGGTCAAATTCCTCTGTCCTGTGCCGGGCTATGACAGACATTTTGCCATTACCGAATATTTCGGCATCGAGATGATTCCGGTGCCGATGCACGAGGATGGCCCGGATATGGATATGGTCGAGAAGCTTGTGTCCGAGGATGAATCTATCAAGGGTATCTGGTGCGTGCCGAAGTATTCCAACCCGCAGGGCTATTCCTACTCTGACGCGACGGTGCGCCGTTTCGCGCGTCTTGAGCCGGCAGCCAGGGACTTCCGTATTTACTGGGACAATGCCTATGGCATTCATCATCTCTACGACGACGACCAGGACTACCTGATTGAGATTCTGGCAGAGTGCAAGCGTGCCGGCCATCCGGATATGGTCTACAAGTTCGCTTCCACCTCGAAAGTCACTTTCCCGGGCAGCGGTATTTCCGCCATCGCGACCTCTTTTAACAATCTGGAGGATATCAAGGAGCAGCTGCGCCATCAGACGATCGGCTACGATAAGGTCAACCAGCTGCGCCACGTACGTTTCTTCGGCGATATTCACGGTATGGTCGAGCATATGCGCAAGCATGCCGACATCATCCGTCCGAAGTTTGAAATGGTAGAAGATATCTTTGAGAAGAATCTCGGCGGCCTTGGCATCTGCACATGGACCAAGCCGAAGGGAGGCTATTTCATCAGCTTCGACGGCCTGCCGGGTACGGCGAAGAGAATTGTCGACAAGACGAAGAAGGGCGGCGTCACACTGACGAAGGCCGGTTCCACCTGGCCATACGGCAAGGATCCGTATGACACGAATATCCGTATTGCGCCGACTTATCCGTCGATGGATAACCTGCGCACGGCGGCACAGCTTTTCACTGTCTGCGTCCGTTACATCTCTGTCAAGAAGCTGATGGAGAATATGGATGAGGCGGAGAAACAGGCGCAGGAGCAGCCGCAGCAGTAAATTGATCCCATATATGAAATATGACCGTAAGTCCGCAGGTGATGCGGATTTACGGTCATATTTATATCTCAGAATATAGCACTGTCTGCGCCGGGGCTCAGACGTTGAAACGGAATACGACGATGTCGCCGTCCTGCATGACGTAGTCCTTGCCCTCCATGCGGACAAGTCCCTTCTCACGGGCAGCATTATAGGAGCCGTTGCTGACCAGATCGTCGTAGCTGACAACCTCGGCCTTGATGAAACCGCGCTCAAAATCGGTATGGATCTTGCTGGCAGCCTGCGGTGCCTTGGTGCCCTTTTTAATCGTCCAGGCACGCGTCTCCTTCGGACCGGCGGTCAGGAAACTGATCAGACCGAGCAGACTGTAGCTGGCACGGATCAGCTTGTCAAGACCGGACTCCTTCAGGCCAAGATCCTCGAGGAACATGGCTTTCTCTTCCGGATCGTCGAGTTCGGAAAGCTCAGCCTCGATCTCGGCACAGATCACGAATACCTCGGAGCCTTCCTTCTCTGCGTAGCTGCGCACAGACTGGACGTACTGGCTGGATGCGCCGTCATCGGCGAGGTCATCCTCGGAGACATTCGCGGCGTAGATAACCGGTTTGCTGGTGAGCAGGAAATAATCATGCAGCATCGCAGCTTCGTCATCATCCTCCGGCTCGTAGTCTCTGGCCGGTTTGCCGGATTCGAGAAGGTCAATCAGCTTCTTGAGAAGATTGCTCTCTTTCGTGAGATCCTTGTTGATTTTGGCATTCTTGCCGACTCTGGCGTAGCGACGCTCGAGCACTTCAAGATCTGCGAAAATCAGTTCCAGATTGATGGTCTCAATGTCACGGATCGGGTCAACGCTGCCATCCACATGGACAACGTTCGGGTCCTCAAAGCAGCGGACGACATGGACGATGGCATCGCATTCACGGATATTGGCAAGGAACTGGTTGCCAAGGCCTTCACCCTTGGAAGCGCCCTTGACCAGTCCGGCAATATCGACGAACTCGATCGTGGCCGGAATCGTCTTGGCAGAATCATACATCTGCGTCAGCACATCGAGACGGTGGTCCGGAACGGCGACAACACCGATATTCGGATCGATTGTGCAGAAAGGATAATTCGCGGATTCTGCACCGGCGCTGGTCAGTGAGTTGAAAAGTGTACTTTTACCGACATTCGGGAGACCGACAATGCCAAGTTTCATAGTTAAAAGCCTCGCTTTCTCTATTTCTATTGAAATTTCTGCGTAAAAAACACGTTCTGCTTATTTTATCATATTTTCGCATAAAAAAACAGCCCTCGCGGACTGCGGTATTTGCCAATCATGGCAATCATATGATATGATAGTAACCCGAAAAGAGGAGATGCCGATGAACCGGGGGAAGTTCATCGGCATGTATGAATATGAAAAAGAAATCTGCAGGGGTTTTGTTCCCTTTTGCAATTATCAATATACGCTGGGTTTGTGTTCAAAAAATGCATATCCTGTGAAATTTCTGTGAACGGCTTTTCTGCTGCAAGCCCAAACCTGTTCTGATGGGAGATGATTTTATTTTCTGGGATTCACTGATTGAAGTATTAACCGATACACTGAAGACGCTGCCCTTTCTCTATGTTACCTACCTGATTATGGAATATATAGAGGACAAGGCAGAAGAGAAGACGATACTGGCACTGCGCAAGGCCAGAGGGGCGGGACCGCTTGTCGGTTCGCTGCTTGGCCTGCTGCCGCAGTGCGGTTTCAGTACAGCGGCAGCCAGTCTGTTCTCCGGCGGCGTGATCACGGAGGGTGCGCTGATTGCCGTTTTTCTGGCGACATCGGATGAGATGCTGCCGGTCATGATTTCGGAATCGGTCAGCATGTCCGTGATCGGTCACATACTGCTGATCAAGTTTCTGTGCGGATGCATTTTCGGCTATCTGATCGATTTCAGCCGACGGCTTTTCTTCCGCCGCAGACTGAAGATGCATATCCACGATCTGTGCGAGCAGGAGCACTGCCACTGCGAAGAAGGCAACATTTTCCTGTCCGCGCTGCGGCATACGGTCAACATCATTGTGTTCATATTCATCATTTCGCTGGCCTGTGAGCTGCTGGTGGATTCCCTGGGCGTGGACGCGGTGGCCGGCTTTTTCTCCGGCAACGATGTGCTCGGCGTCTTCATGGCGGCGCTGATCGGGCTGATTCCGAACTGCGCGGCATCCGTCCTGATCACGCAGCTTTATCTGGAGCAGATCATCACGGTCGGCCAGCTGATGGCCGGACTGCTCGTCGGTGCCGGTGTCGGTCTTATGGTTCTCTATCGTACCAACCGCGGCATGCGCAGCAATCTGATCATTACATTGCTGCTGTACGGCGCCGGTGTGATCAGCGGCCTGATTATACAGGCAGCCGGCATTGTTCTGTGATGACGGCATAAGAAAAGAGGAGACAGAAGTGGGGTGGCTTCTGTCTCCTCTTTATATATAAAGCAACGTAGATATCAGGCGATACCGGTTACCTTATAATCCTTGTCCTCAACGGCTTTCTTGAGTACCGCGTTGTCCACATCGGCTGTCAGATCAACGACAGCGGTGCCTTTCTCATGGCTTACGGTTGCTTCCCTGACACCGTCGATGCCTTCCAGCGCCTTCTTGACGGTTGCCTCGCAGTGTCCGCACATCATACCTTCGATTGTGATAGTCTTTGTCATTTCTTTTTCCTCCTTGGAATTTTTCTTCTTAAATTTTATTTTCTTATCATGACTGCTGTCATGAACTTTAACAAGATTCAGCCTCAGGGCGTTCATGCAGACGGTAAAGCTGGAAATACTCATCGCAGCCGCACCGTACATCGGGTCCATCGCGATGCCGTAAAGACCCATTGCCAGCGGAATGCAGATGGCGTTGTAGATAAATGCCCAGAAGAGGTTTTCGTGAATGTTGGTAATCGTCCGGCGGCTCAGACGGATCGCAGCGGCAACGTCTTCCAGTGTGCTCTTGGTGATCACGACATCCGCCGCGTCGATGGCGACGTCTGTGCCGGCGCCGATTGCCATACCGACGTCAGCCCTTGTGAGTGCCGGTGCATCGTTGATGCCGTCGCCGACCATGGCGACAAGACCTTCCTTCTGGAAACGGCGGACAACGCTTTCCTTGCCGTCCGGCAGCACGCCGGCGATGACTTCGTCGACACCGGCATCCTTGCCGATTGCCTGCGCCGTGCGCTCATTATCACCGGTAAGCATGACGGTGCGGATGCCCATACCGCGCAGCTCTTCGATGGCCTGCCGGCTGTCTTCCTTGATGACATCGGCAACCGCGATAATACCGATCAGTCTGCCGTCTTCACTGAAGAAGAGCGGTGTCTTGCCGGCCGAGGCGAGCTCGTCGGCTTTGTCCATCATATCCTGACTCACCGTGCATTTGGTCTGAATAAATGCTGCATTGCCGGCATAAAGCTGTCTGCCGGCCAGCTTTGCGCTGAGACCGTTGCCCGGCAGAGCACTGAACTCTGTTGTATCGGAAATAAATACGTCATTTTCCTGACCGTAGCTGACGACCGCCTTTGCAAGCGGATGCTCGCTTTTCTGCTCCAGCGAGCAGGCATTTTCGAGAAGCTGTTTTTTCGTGAAGCCTTCCGCCGGGAAAATGTCGGTGACGACCGGATTGCCGCTGGTGATCGTGCCGGTCTTATCGAGGCAGACGATCTGCACACGGCCGGCCATTTCCTGTGACTCGGCGGTTTTATAGAGAATGCCGTTCTTCGCACCGACACCGCTGCCGACCATGATGGCCACCGGCGTCGCAAGACCCAGTGCGCAAGGGCAGCTGATGACGAGGACGGAGATGGCACGCGCAATCGCAAAACCGAACGTCTGTCCGGCCAGAAGCCATCCGACAAAGGTGCAGGCGGCCACGATCATGACGGCCGGCACGAATACGCCGGATACCTTATCTGCCGTACGGGCGATCGGCGCCTTCGTGGCTGCCGCGTCGCTGACCATATTGATGATCTGCGCCAGCGTCGTATCCTCACCGACGCGGGTGGCGCGGCAGCGGATGAAACCGCTCTGGTTGACGGTAGCCGCCGATACCTGGTCGCCCACCGCCTTATCGACCGGAATGCTCTCACCGGTCAGCGCGGATTCGTTGACAGCACTGGTTCCTTCGATGATCACGCCGTCGACCGGGATGCTCTCGCCAGGCTTGACGACAAAAATATCATCTCTCTGCACATCATCGATGCCGACCTGTACCTCTTTGCCGTCTCTTTCGATGACGGCGGTTTTCGGCGCAAGCGCCATCAGGCTTTTCAGCGCATCGGTCGTACGGCCTTTGGACATGGCCTCGAGCATCTTGCCGATCGTGATCAGCGTCACGATCATGGCCGCGGATTCGAAATAGAGGTTCATACCGTACTTGTTGACGGTATCCATATCGCCGATGCCCATTGCCCAGATCATGATGAACAGCTCAACCAGGCTGTAGCCGAAAGAAGCGGAGGAACCGAGTGCAACGAGCGTATCCATGTTCGGTGCGCCGTGGATCAGTCCCTTGAAGCCGCTGGTGAAAAATTTTTTATTGATGGTCATGATTATGATCGCCAGCAGCATCTCGAAGACAGCCAGTGCCACTTTGTTGTCAAACAGAGCCGGCGCCGGCCATCCCCACATATTGTGGCCCATGGAGAAATACATGAGAATCAGCAGGAAAACAACGGATGTGATAAGCCGTTTCTTCAGAACCGGCGTATCTTTATCCTTCAGCGCCTCTTCCTGTGCGGCAAGCTTTGCGGAGGCGGACTGGCCGCCGCTTTTTGCCGCACCTCTGAGTGAAGCTCCGTATCCGGCATCCTCGACTGCCTTGATGATGTCGGAAGGCGAGGCGCTGCCTTCCACATTCATGGAGTTTGTCAGCAGGCTGACTGTGCACTGGTCCACGCCGCTTACGCCGTTTACGGCTTTTTCGACGTGGGCGCTGCAGGCGGCACAGCTCATGCCCGTAATATCATAAGTAGCCATAAAATCACCTTACTTCATTAATTTCTGCAGTACATTTACGAGTTCGTCAATCGTCTCATCATCGCCATTGCGGATGTCATCCACCACGCAGGATTTGATGTGGCTTGCCAGCAGCACCTTGTTGAAGCTGTTCAGCGCCGAGGTCACCGCGGATACCTGAATCAGGATATCAGGACAGTAGGCGTCCTTCTCCACCATACCCTCGATGCCGCGGATCTGTCCTTCCACACGCTTGAGGCGGTTGAGGAGATTGCGCTTTTCCTTCTCGGTGCGCATCTTTGTCCGGCCGTTCATCGCGCAGTGCTCACACGAAGCCGTATTGTTATCTATCTCAGAATTCATCTGCTCATTTACAGGATCATTTTCATTATTCATCTGTTCATTCATAGGATCACCTCCATTTTGTTTTCACTTGCATAGTATACCCAGGTAGGGTATTTGTCAATAGGTTTGATAAAAATTGATTATTATGGAAGATTTTATTCAGAACTTTTTGCTTTCGCGCAGCATTCGTCTCCATTTGCTTTACCATTAAACAGATTCGGCTTTTTTGTGGCATAATGGATTAAACAGTTAAACGAAGGAGATAGACGATGGTATCCAGAAGGGAAATTGAAAAGCTCACGCAGGAGCTGCAAAGCAGCCGGAAATTGCTGACGGCGCTCGGCGATGAGGTACGGCAGCACTTGATTCTTGTCATGATGCAGTCGGATGACTGCACGGGGCTGCGCGTCAATGAGATTGCAAAGAAGACCTCGCTTTCCAGACCGGCGGTGTCGCATCATCTGCAGATTCTGAAGGATGTGGGCATTATCCGCATGCGGCGGGAAGGAACAAAAAATTACTATTATTTTGATGAAAGCGCGGCGGCTATTGACAGTCTGATCGCGGTGCTCGAGCACGCGAAGAGAATTGTCACCACGCTGCCGGACAGGAGCGGAGACGATGATTAAAGTACATGTTCTGCGCTGCGGCAGCACGACCGTCGACGAGGCGCTGCCTTTTTCCGATAAATCGAAGAATCCCCTGGCTTTCACAGGCCTTTTCCGGGGAAAGAAGCATAAAATTTCCGTGCCGGTCAGGGCGTACCTGATCGAGCACCCGGACGGACTTGTTCTGGTCGATACGGGCTGGGACGATGCGATCCGGCAGGATGCCAGAGCCTATGAAGGCTTTTTCAACTATTTCGCCTCGCCCGGTGTCCTGCCGGAGGGCGAAGGCATCATTGATCAGCTCGCATCACTCGGGTATCAGACCGAAGACCTTGCCTGCTGCCTGCTCACGCATATGGATATCGATCACGCCGGCGGGATCGGCGAGGTCAGGCATGTCCGGCGTGTGCTGTGCAGCGCCGCCGAGTGGCAGGCAGCCAATAAACATAATCCCCGGTATCTGCGTAGGCTCTGGAAAGATGTCCATGTGGAGACGATTCCGGATGCGCCGTTTGATCTGATGGGAGACGGCAGCATTATCGCGTTTCCGATGCACGGGCATTCCGCCGGCATGACGGCTGTGCGTGTCGGCTCGCCGGAGCATTATCTCATCATCGCCGGCGATGCTGGCTACGGCAGGCCTTCGTGGGAACGCCAGGTTCTGCCGGGCGTCGAGTGGAACCGCAGGGAGACGGCAAAGTCACTGGCAAAGCTCCGGGAACTGGCGATGGATCCGCACTGCGAAGCCGTTTTGATGACACATGATACGCAGGAGCCGCAGGCGGTATACGAGCTCTGATAACGATTTAATAAGGAGAGATAAAGAAAATGAAGAAAAAAACAGCAGGATTTTTACTGACAGGTGCGGCAGCGGCAGCAGCAGCGGCCGTGATGGTGGGCAGAAAAAGGCAGCAGCAGGCCGATGAGACGGACGGGACAGGAAAGACGGTTTTGATAACGGGCGCATCCGGCGGGATCGGCAAAGAACTGGCCTTCGAGTTCGCACGGCATCATTTTGACATCGTCGCCGCTGCCCGGAATAAAGAAAAGCTTGAAGAGCTGAAAATGGAGCTTGAAAACTCCTATCAGATCAAGGTCACGGTGATCGTGAAAGATCTGAGCGATGAAAATGCGGCAAAGGAAATCTACGAGGAGACGAAAGAGGCCGGCATCACGGTCGATCAGCTTGTCAATAACGCCGGTGCTGGAAAGCAGGCGAGGACTGTCGAAGCGGACCCGGATGCCATGCGGGATCTCCTTCACCTGAATGCGGTCAGCGTGACCATGCTGAGCCGGTATTTCGGACAGGATATGGTAAAACGCGGCAGCGGACGGATCATGAATGTGTCTTCCATGGGAGCCTTTATTCCGGATCCGTATTTTAATGTATATGGACCGACAAAAGCATATGAGATGTTTCTGACGGAAGCCATGTACGGCGAACTGCAGGGAACCGGGGTTACGGTGTCTGCGCTTTGCCCGGGACCGACGAAAACGAACTGGGCCGCGAATGCGGGCAAGGCGGACTCCAGGATCGCGAAAAGTCCGGAAAAGGCTGCCAGAGCCGGTTTTATCGGCATGCAGGAGGGACAGCTGATCATCATTCCGGATGCAGATTACCGGGCCGTCCGGTATCTGATGCGCCCGCTTCCCGCAAAGCTGCAGGCGCGGCTGATCGCCGGGTGGCAGAAAGGACTGATTGAAAGAAACCGATAACCGGCAGGCATAAGGTTGCAGGGAGCCGGCAGATGCTGTATTATTTGATGAGAAAAGGAAAGGTGAACTCATATGTACAATAATCTGCTGACACTCGGACCGGTTACCATTCACGGCTACGGTCTGATGATTGCCATCGGCATCATTGCCGCATTCACCGTTTCCAGCCGGCGGGCGAAGAAGGTCGGGCTGGATGATGAGGCCATATGGACGATGGGGTTGATAGCCGTGATTTTCGGCTTTGTCGGTGCCAAACTGCTTTATTATCTGACGATCCTGCCGGATATCATCAAGGACCCGTCCATCCTGAAAAATTTCAGCGGCGGCCTGGTGATCTACGGCGGCATCATCGGCGGACTGCTGTCCGCGTGGATCTACTGCCGCAGGAAGAAATACAGCTTTCTTTCCTATGCCGATGTGGTTCTGCCGACGGTGGCGCTGGCACAGGGATTCGGACGCATCGGCTGTTTTCTCGCCGGCTGCTGCTACGGAAAAGTGACGGACGGACCGCTTTATATCGTCTTCACGAATTCGGATTATGCCCCGAACGGTGTGCACCTGATTCCGACGCAGCTGATTTCCAGTGCGCTGGATTTCCTGAACTTTGCGGTGCTGTCAGTGATTTTCAGAAAGCAGCGTGAAAAGACCGGCGTGACGACGGTATGCTATCTGCTGTTTTACTGCACAGGGCGCTTTATCATCGAATTTTTCCGCGGCGATCTGGCCCGCGGCAGCGTCGGCGTGCTGTCGACGTCGCAGTTTATCTCGATTCTCGTGGCCGCGTTCGCCGTTGTGATCCTGCTTCTGATCGGCAGAAAGCCGAAGACGGCGGCAGAGACAGAAGAAACGGAATCCGCAGCGCAGGATACGGATAAATAATCTTTCAGATTGAACGCAAAACCCCCGGGAAGCTGGCTGGCTTCCCGGGGGCTTTTGCATGGTGCAGGATTTTATTCGATGATCTGCAGTTCTTTGCTGTAATTATTCAGTCTCTCGATGCCGTCATCCGTGACCATGACAAGGTCCTCGATCCGCACACCGGTATTGCCCGGAAGGTAGATGCCCGGCTCAATCGAGAAAATCATGCCCGGCTGCACCGGCCAGTCGAAAGCGGAAGATACATCGCCGTACTCGTGTTCCCCGAGACCGATGAAATGGCCGAGACGGTGGTTGAAGTTCGGTCCGTATCCTTTTTCGGAAATGATATCTCTGGCCGTCTTATCGATATCGCAGAGTCTGACGCCGGGATGGATCATGGCTTCTGCGGATTCATTTGCCTTCTTCGTCAGTTCATAGATGCTTTGCGCCTCGTCCGATACGCTGCGGAAATAGAAGGTTCTCGTCATATCGGAGCAGTAGCCGCCGACAAGGCAGCCGACGTCGAACAGGACGCAGTCGCCGTCCTTCAGCATTGTATTGTCCGGCTCGTGATGCGGGTCCGCCGCATTGGCACCGAAAGAGACGATCGGCGGGAAAGAATAGCCGTCCGAGCCGAGATCCTTGTAGATCTGCAGCATATGGCTCTCCACCTCGAGCTCTGTCACGCCTTCATGAATGAGGCCTTTGAAACGCGCCATGGCCGCATCGTTGATCTGCGAAGCCCTGCGCATGAGGGCCTTTTCCTCTTCATCCTTGACGGCACGCGTCATGTCGACGGCAAGGGAGGTCAGCTGGAAACCGGCTGCCGCCTTGTTCTGCATGAGAGGAAGCAGGAAACGGGCCGCCATCGTCTTGTCGATGCCGAGCACGCGGCTCTTGTCGATGTATTTCACGAGAATATCCGTGACCGGATCGGTATCGCTGAACCATACCTGTCTGATATCAATGCCGTCCGGAATGGTGAAAAGATTGTTGAGGAAAAGGACATTCTCCCCCTCTGCCGTAATATAATAGCCGAAAAATCGTTCAAACGGCTGAATATAAATGCCTGTCATGTAATAGATCGACATCGGATCCGTCACGAGCATCTGTGAGATGCCCGATTTCTGCAGGGCGGAAAGGATGCGCTCTGTTCGTTCATTCTGCATGAAAAACGCCTCCATTTGCTTTGATTTCAGTAAAAATTCTAGCATTTTAGCGCTTTGATGTAAAGCCGTGCCGTTTCGTTGCAATATACCTGTGAATGTAATATAATGGCACGGCATATATGCTATGGAGGTGGGAATTTCATGAGCAATGAGCAGAAGGAAAACAAGATGGGTGTCATGCCGGTCCGGCAGCTGATTGTCACGATGGCGCTGCCGATGATGGTTTCGATGCTGGTGCAGGCACTTTATAATATAGTAGACAGCATCTTCGTGTCTTATATCGGCGAAGATGCCCTGACGGCCGTCACGCTCGCGTATCCGATTCAGAACCTGATGATTGCGTTCGGTTCCGGTACCGGCGTCGGCATGAATGCACTGCTTTCCCGGTCGCTGGGAGAGAAGAACCAGAAGAGGGCGGATGCGGCAGCCAACAACACGATGGTGATCATGCTGATCAACATGGCGATTTTCATCCTGTTCGGGCTGTTTGGCGCAGAGCCCTTCATCCGTTCGCAGACCGATGATGCACAGATTATCGCCTACGGATCGGTCTATCTGCATTACATCTGCATTCTCAGCGTGGGCCTTTTCTGCCAGATGTATTTTGAACGGCTTCTGCAGGCGACCGGGCGGACGCTGCTGAGCATGTATTCGCAGATTACGGGCGCGGTGATCAACATCATCCTGGACCCGATGCTGATCTTCGGTATCGGTATTTTCCCGGAACTCGGCGTGGAAGGCGCGGCGATCGCGACGGTATTCGGCCAGACGGCGGCTTCGTGCCTTGGCCTGTTCATGAATAAGAAATATAATCCGGACGTGCACATTTCCCTGCGCGGCATGGCGCATCCGTCAGGTAAAATCATCGGCAAGATCTATTATGTCGGCATTCCATCGACATTGATGATTGCGGTCGGCTCGCTGATGACGTATCTGATGAACGGCATTCTGATGGCCTTTTCGTCTACGGCGACCGCGGTTTTCGGCGTCTACTTCAAGCTGCAGAGCTTTGTCTTTATGCCGGTGATCGGTCTGAACAACGGCATCGTGCCGGTGCTCGCCTACAACTACGGCGCACAGAAAAAGGACAGAATCTATGAGGCACTGCGGTTTTCGATCCGCCTTGCTTT
>OMWM01000002.1:27548-117371 GCA_900314775.1 uncultured Eubacteriales bacterium
CATCATGCTGTGCGGAACGATTCTGTTTGAGACGATTCCGGGACCGCTGCTGAGTATTTTCAACGCTTCTGATGAGATGCTTGCCATCGGGATTCCGGCGCTGCGGATCATCGCGATCCATTTCCCGATCGCCGGGATCTGTATCGTCATGGGTTCCATATTTCAGGCGTTTTCGCGCAGTATGAATTCGCTGATCGTATCCGTATGCCGGCAGCTGGTTGTTTTGATCCCGGCGGCTGCGCTCCTTGCCAGGACCGGCGTGCTGATGAATGTATGGTGGGCCTTTCCGATCGCGGAGGTTGTCTCCTTGACCATTTCCACGATCCTTTTCCGCAGGCTGATGCGGGAAGTGGTTGACCCGATGTGATTCCGTATTGCCGTACGTTGACACCAAATATCTGTTTCTGCTATTTTAAAAAGGTAAGTATTTAAAAAGCAATCTGAACACGAGTGAAGGTGATAAATAATATGAACAATTTTATCGATAAGCTGGAGCGCCGCTTCGGCAGGCACCCGATTCACAATCTGATGCTGTATGTGTGCATCCTGTACATGATCGGTCTGGTTGTCGATCTGGCGAATCCGACGTTTTACCAGGCGTATCTGAGTCTCAATCCGCAGGCGATTCTGCACGGACAGATCTGGCGGCTTGTGACGTTTCTGATGTCGCCGCCGGACACCAATGTGTTTTTCTTTATTTTTACCCTTTATCTTTACTATATACTGGGTCGTTCGCTGGAGCGGACCTGGGGCGCGTTCCGCTTTAATCTGTATTATTTTTCAGGCGTGATCTTTACGATTATCGCGTCCTTTATCGCCTATTTTGTGACCGGACAGGTATTTCTGATGGATACCTATTATATCAATATGTCCATCTTCTTTGCCTTCGCGATGGAATATCCGGACATGGAGCTGCTCTTCATGTTCCTGATTCCGATTAAAATCAAGTGGCTGGCGTATCTCGACGGTGTGCTTTTCGTGATTTCCTTTATCACGGGCACGGTCGGTACGAGAATTGCCATCGCGGTGGCGATGTTGAATTTCCTGATCTATTTTATAACGGTGATCAACCCGGCACAGCGGTATCGGCAGCATAAGCGGCGCAGTGCCTATACAAAGGCGGTGCACCGGCCGGAGCGCACCGGCGGAAACGGAAACCGCACGGCAGATGGCAAGATCATTCACCGCTGCGCGGTCTGCGGCCGCACGAACATCACGAATCCGGAGCTGGAGTTCCGGTTCTGCTCGAAATGCAACGGCAATTATGAATACTGCCAGGATCATCTTTTTACACATGAACACATCAAATGACGGACGGGCACGGCTTGATAAGCCGTGCCTTTTTCCTTGCTTATGGTACCGGTTTGTTCTATAATTAATTGTAATATTCTTAAAGAAACGGCGGTGAATACAGTGCGCTGGTACAGCCCCCTTTATATGGGAGAATCTGTGAAAAACAGCAGAATGTTTTATAAATTCAAACTGGAACATACGAAGGACTTTACCGGTGTATACTGCATCGTTCTCTCCGAGACGGCAGGTGAGCTGCTGGAGATCTGTTCCGGTGAAAATCTGCGCCGGAATTATCGTATTATGGGAGAACCGCTGATTGTCGGTCTGGCCGGTACGCGCCATGAGGCATTTGAACTGACCGGGCGGATTTTACTTGATATTCATAAGAAAACCGGAGGGACAGATGTTCATGGTTTCTTCGGAAAAGTGAAAGAGCAGTGAGGTAACGGAATTGGTTTTAACCGTACTCGGTGTAATCGGAAAGATACTGCTGATTCTGCTGTATATCGTACTGATTTTGCTGTGCCTCATCCTTTTTGTGCCGATCCGGTATAATGCGAAGGTGCGTGTGCGCGAGAGCGTGAAGGCGGGAGGCCATGCCTACTGGCTGTTCAGACTCGTGCATATTCTGCTGAAGTACGATACGGCTGCAGAACAGGACAGGCGGCTGCATATCCAGATCCGTCTGGCCGGCCATGTGCTGTTTGATAATCTGCGCCCGCACAGGAAGCACAGGAAGAAGAAAAAGCAGCAGGATAAGGCTGAAGATGGCGGACAGACAGAGCAGAGCGGGCAGAATCCGGAGAAAGCCGAAGAAGCAGAGAAAGCCGGCGGTGCGAAGCAGCCGGCCGATGCGCAGGCAGAAAAGATAGAAAGCACAGAGCAGCCGGCGCGTATACAGGCCAAAGAGGCAGAGGGCGCCGAAAGCGCGCAGCAGTCGGCAAACGCGCAGGCCGAAGAGGCAGAGAAAGCTCAAAATACGCAGAAAGCGCAGACAGAGGCCGCCTCAAAGCCAGAGAAGAAACCGCACCGCAGAAGCGGCAAAAGACGTGCATCCGGCCGTTCTTTCGGAGAACGGTTCAGAAGTAAGCTCATACAGCTGCAGCGGAAGGCGGAAGCGATTAAGAAGAAGAAAGACCAGGTAATGGCGATTCTGAATAATCCGGATAACCGCATCTGTGTCAGCAGAATTTTCAGAAATCTCAAGAAGCTTCTGTACAGGCTGCGGCCTGAACTGAAGAGGCTGTATCTGCATTTCGGATTTGAGGATCCGGCGGCGACTGGTAAGATGCTGGGGGCCGTCAGCTGGCTCTATCCGTTCTGCACGGATGCGATGGAAGTCGTACCGGAATTTCAGACGGATAAGCTGATATTTGAAAGCGATGTACAAGCGGAAGGCAGGATCCGGCTGATATGGCCGGCGGTATTTGCCGTAACAAGCCTGCTGAACCGCAGATTTTTCAGGTTGGTAAAACAGATCAGAAATATACTTTAAGTCGGAGGAGATAAGATGGCAGACAATAAGACATTCAACGAGACAGTGCAGTCCCTGTTTGGCGGTATGAATACTTTTATGAATACGAAAACCGTTGTCGGCGAACCGGTGAAAGTGGGCGATGCCCTGCTGGTTCCTCTGATCGATGTGTCCTTCGGCATTGCGGCAGGCGCCTGGGACAAGGAGAAGGACGGCAAGACTAGCAGTGCGGGCGGCATGGGCGGCAAGATGCAGCCGACGGCTGTTCTGGTAATCCGGGACGGAAGTGTTCGCGTTGTGGATGTGCAGAACAATGATCCGGTTTCGCGGATTATCGATATGGTTCCGGATATTATTGCAAAGTTTACCGGCAGTGACAAGATGGGCAAGGATATCGACGACGCTGTTGATGATATCCGTACCAGCGGCACGAAAACCGATGGTACAGAGACAGTGGACGCAGAATAATAAAACAAGGTGAGGTTGTTATGAAGCAGATACTGAAGAAGGAAGTTACGCTGGATGGTACCAGACTGTACTATAAATATAAGAACAGACACAGTCTGGATGAAATCGCGCTGCAGATTCTGAATGATTCGGTTGAGGATGGTTTTATCCGCGCGGATAATGATAAGGATCACAAGCAGCTGATTTATGACTGCGGGTCGATGCAGTCACTCGACCGGTATAAGGGCGTCAGAATCAAGGTCAATAATGTCATCGCTCTTCTGGAGAGCCTGCGGCATATTCTGACCTATCTGGAAGATTCTTTTATCGACATCGAGTATGCGGTTTTCAATTCAGAAGATGTTTTCCTGAATGATAAAATGGATGAACTGCATATCGTTGTTATCCCGACACAGGATGATATGATGGCGGATGTCAGTCTCAGAAAATTTGTAAAAAATCTGATCGTGACATTTTCCTATGGCAGCAGCGATGCCGCTGATCTGATGAAAAAGGCACTGGGCAAGGCTGACAAATCCATGAAGAATATCGACGATCTCGATAATGTGATCAGTCTGCTGAAGAAGGGTGCAGAGAATCTGCATGAACCGGCCGATGAGGAAAACGAGGCAGAAGACGGCGGCAAAGCTTCACAGACGCTCACAGCGCCGGAGCGTGAGCCGGAGGCCGAAGAGGAAAGCCAGCAGAGCACGCTTTCCGAGGAGGAAGCGGCTGAGATGCATGCGACCGGCGTTGACGCCGAGCAGATCAATGAGCTGGCGGCCAGTGTGCAGGAGGCCATGCGCAGACAGGCGGAAGCCAAGGCCAAAGCGCAGGCAGCGGCTGCGGCACAGAATGCGCAGGAACAGCCGGAAGCGGGAAAGACAGCCGTGTTTACGCCGGAGTCAAAGAAAGACGCCGATATCGAAGAGGCGCTGCAGCGGCTGGATGAAGCTGTGGCAGAGCAGAAAAACGCAGAAGAAGCCGGCGCAGCAGCCGGAGAGACGGAAAATTTCTCGAAGATCGATGAGCTGCTGACAAAGGCACGGGCAGAGCCGGAGACAGCGGCATCCAGACCGGCGGAGGCGGAGATCACCATGCCGGATCTATTCCTGGCAGAGAAGATGAAACCGAAGAAGACGGCCGATGCGGCACCGGAAGAGGCCGTGAAGGCGGTATCTGAGGAAGATGCGGCACCGGAAGAGGCGGCTGCCGGGGAAGCACCGGAAAAGGCGCAGGAAGAAGCGCCGGCACAGGCAGTACCTGCCGCCGAAGAAGAGGCGGAAAAGGCACCGGAAGAGCCAGCCGCCGAGGCAGCACCGGCACAGGAAGAACCTGTCATTGCTAAAGTACCGGCGCAGGCAGAAGAAAAATCTGAAGCCGCTTTACCAGACCAGACTGCGGCAGAGGCCAGCGAGGAGATCAGACGCGATATCATTGCCGAATACAAGACGGCGATTGCCAGACGCGACGCGGCCTATCTTGTTCGCAGGAGAACCGGCGAGGTGATCAATCTTCAGCAGGATATCTTCATTATCGGAAAGATTCCGTTCTGCTGCGATTATCTGGTCGCAGACAATCCGGCGGTGAGCCGTATCCATGCGATCATCCGCTATAACAGTGAAGAGAAGATATTCTATATCTTCGACTGCCGTGCGACCAACCACGTCTATATCAACGGCAAGAGGATCGCACCGGAAGAGGCTGTGCAGCTGCACGACCTCGACCGCATTCATCTGGCGACGGAAGAATTCATCTATCATGCATGAGTAAAGACATAAAGCCGGCCCCTTTTCGCAGCAGCGAAGAGGGGCCGGCTTATTATAAAGCAAAAAAAAATGATCTCATCAGAAGTGATGAAATCATTTTCTTTATACGCGTATATATTGACCAAATGTCAGTCAGGCACGCTCAACAAGGCCTGATCTTAAACATGAAGTGCAAACATAGATCTTCTGAGGCGTACCGTTCTTGTTGACTTTAACTTTCTTGATATTGGACTTCCACATCTTGTTGGATCTTCTGTGAGAATGGGAAACCTTGATTCCAAAATGAGCGCCCTTGCCGCAAATCGCGCATCTAGCCATCGCTAACACCTCCCCGGTGAGAATTTATCATAATCTGACAATTACAACAGAAATTATTTTATCAGAAATACTGCAGAAAAGCAAGCACTGTTTTTACATTTTTAAAAATCATTGAAAATATTGCAAAAGGGGCTATAATAGAATAGTATAATTTATTTAGATAGTTATTGCATGTAGCATGAATACGTGGAGGTAACATATGAAAGCACAGATCAGTAATGATAACGGCAGGGTCATCATTGACAGTGATGTCATTGCCAAGTATGCAGGCCTCACGGCAGTAGAATGCATGGGCGTTGTGGGCATGGCCATGGTCAGTGTCAAGGACGGCCTGACGAAGCTTCTCAAGCGCGAGAGCATAACAAAGGGTGTCAGCATTCGTATTGCAAGTGAGGGCGAGATAGAAATCGACTTCCATATTATTACGGTATACGGCATCAATATTTCTACGATTGCGGATAATCTTATGCACACGGTTAAGTATAAAGTTGAGGAATTTACAGGACTCAAAGTAAGCCGGATCAACGTTTTTGTTGAAGGTGTCCGTATTATTGACTAAGTACGTTTAAGGAGGACCCGGTTGTGGGAATTACGAAGATTGATGCCGCTAAGATGAAGGAACTCTTCTTAGCCGGCGCCAGAAATATAGAAGCGAACAAAGACTATATTAATGAACTCAATGTTTTCCCGGTACCAGATGGTGATACCGGCACCAACATGACGATGACCATCATGTCGGCAGCCAGGGAAGTGGAAGCACTCGAAGAGCCGGACATGAAGTCGCTGTCCAAGGCAATTTCACAGGGCGCACTCAGAGGTGCCAGAGGCAATTCAGGTGTTATCCTTTCTCAGCTGTTCCGCGGTTTTACCAAAGCACTCAAGGGTGTTGACGCGATCGACAGCAAGGTGGCAGCGGAGGCATTTGCACGGGCGAGCGAGACGGCATACAAGGCGGTCATGAAGCCGAAGGAAGGTACAATCCTCACGGTTGCGCGCGGTATGTCGGAACGGGCAGCGGATGTGCTGGCCGGCATCGATGACCTCGAGGAAGCACTGAAGCAGATTATCGAATACGGCGATTATATCCTGAGCATCACGCCGGATATGCTGCCGGTTCTGAAGCAGGCCGGCGTTGTCGACTCCGGCGGACAGGGACTGATGTCCATCATGCATGGTATGTACGATTGCATGACGAGGGCGCAGCCTGCCGTACAGAAGCCTGCAGCAGCACAGGAGTCAGAGCAGATTTCCCGTTTCATGTACAGTGTGAAGTATGTGATGCGGCCGCTGCGCAGCTTTGAATTCTCTGATCGAGATAAATTCATCAAATATATGAGTGCGATCGGCGAGAAGGTCGAATGCGAGAAGAGATACAATATCGTCTGTGTAAGCCTTTATACAGACAATCCGGGACTTGCCCTTCAGAAGGCCGTGAAGTACGGTATTGTCTCTAATATAGAGATTGAGAACCTGAAGGAGCCGGATCTGCTTGCGGCCGAGGAAAGTGCGGCGCAGCAGGAGGAAGAGCAGGCACCGCCGAAGAAGACAGGCTTTATCGCCGTTTCTGTCGGCGACGGTATCGACGAGATTTTCCGCGAGCTCGGTGTTGACCGCATCGTCAAGGGCGGCCAGACGAACAATCCGAGTACAGAAGATATTCTCGATGCCATCGGCAAGGTCAATGCGGAGACGATTTTCGTACTGCCGAACAACAAGAACATTTTCCTGGCAGCGCAGCAGGCAGCACAGCTGACCGAGGACAAGAAGGTCATGGTTGTGCCTTCCGCGAGCATTCCGCAGGGCATTGCGGCGGTCATCAATTATATCGACGGCGAATCCGACGAGGAAAACTTCGATCATATGAAAGAAGAGATGATGAACGTACGCAGCGCGGAGATCACCTATGCTGTCCGTGATACGACGATCGATGATAAGGAAATCCATAAGGGTGATATCATGGGAATCGGCGACGGCAGCCTGGTCGCTGTAGGCAAGGATATCGAGGAGACAGCAGCCGAGACAGTAAAACAGCTGATGTTTGACGACGCGGAAGTCATCAGTATTTACTACGGCGCGGATGTCGAGGAGGAGAAGGCACAGGCACTGACAGACAAGGTGACAGAGCTTTATCCGGACTGTGAGGTTGAACTGAACAGCGGCGGACAGCCGACGTATTACTACATAATTTCCGTAGAATAAACGATCTGAATGTGAAAGGTACGGAGAAGGCAGGTATACAGATACCTGCCTTTTCTTTGACAGGAGAAACAAATCATGAAGATGGACGACTCTGTCAGCAGCCTGAAAGGAATCGGTGCGAAGACAGAGAAGATAATGAACAGGATAGGCATTTATACGGTCGGAGACTGTCTGCGTCATTATCCGCGTGATTACAAAGTGTACGAAGAACCTGTCCTTCTCACGGAGAAGGCATACGATGAGAAGACGCCGGCAGGGTATCTTGCGCAGGTCAACGGGCGGCCGCAGCTGGTCGGCCGCGGCAGAACGCCGATTGTCCTGTGCAATCTGTACGAGGGCAGTGAGAAGGTGCAGGCAATCTGGTACCACAGCACCTACATCCGCAGCAGACTGCAGCCGGGCGGGCGATATGTTTTCTATGGAAAGATCACGCACCGGGGACGCCAGCGCACGCTGGAGCATCCGGAGATTTACACGGAAGAAGAATACAGCGCCCTGCAGCAGACCATGCAGCCGGTGTACGGCCTGACCGAGGGGCTGTCGCAGAAAACTTTCTATAAGGCGGTGCGGCAGATTCTGGAGCAGGAAGAACTTTTCCCTGACCCGATGCCGGCGCAGATCCGCCATCAATACAGCCTTGCCGAATACAATTTTGCCGTCCGGCAGATTCATTTTCCGACCGACAAAAAGAATTATCTGATGGCAAGGCACAGGCTGGTGTTCGACGAATTCTTCATGTTTGCCGTGGGCCTGCGCCGGCTTCGCCGGGAAAATTCGGCCGGCGGCAATGATTTTGTGATGACGGATGATTCGGTGACAGACGATTTCATTGCTTCGCTCCCGTACAGGCTGACGGGCGCGCAGATGCGTGTCTGGCGGCAGATCAGTGCGGATATGCGCGGGCCGCATGCCATGAACCGCCTGATTCAGGGCGATGTCGGTTCCGGCAAGACCGCCGTCGCGGCGCTGGCCATGCTGAAGACCGCGGCAAACGGCCATCAGAGCTGTCTGATGGCACCGACGGAGGTACTTGCGCGGCAGCACTATGAGAAACTGGCGCCGATGTTTGGCCGGTACGGCTATCAGACCGTCCTGCTGACCGGTGCCGTGAAGGAAAAGGATAAACGGACGATCAGGGCGCAGATCGCCGACGGCAGCGCTTCAATGATTATCGGGACACACGCCGTTTTCCAGGAGAAGGTGGAATATGCGGACCTGGCGCTGATCGTCACGGATGAGCAGCATCGTTTCGGCGTGCACCAGCGCGAGATGCTGGCCGGTAAAAATGAGCAGAAGCGCCCGCACGTGATCGTCATGAGTGCGACGCCGATTCCGCGTACCCTGGCCATCATTCTCTACAGCGATCTGGATATTTCGGTGATAGATGAGAAGCCGCAGAACAGACTGCCGATTAAAAATGCCGTTGTCGGGCCATCTTACAGGCCGGCGGCATGGCGTTTTATCGCCGGGCAGATCAAAGGCGGCCATCAGGCCTATGTGATCTGTCCTCTTGTAGAGGAGAGCGAGATGATGGATGCCGAAAATGTCACGGATTACAGCAGTGCGCTGAAAAAGGCTTTTCCGGCGGATGTGCGGATCGGGGTTCTGCACGGGCGGATGAAACCGGCCGCGAAAGACGCCGTCATGCAGGATTTTGCAGACGGAAAGATCGATCTGCTTGTTTCCACGACGGTAATCGAGGTCGGCGTCGATGTGCCGAACGCAACGGTGATGATGATTGAAAATGCCGAGCGGTTCGGCCTCGCACAGCTCCACCAGCTGCGCGGCCGGGTAGGACGCGGCAGCAGCCAGTCGTACTGCATTTTCATGTATGGCAAGGAAAGCGAGACGACGAAGGAGCGCCTTGCGATTATGCAGAACACCAATGACGGTTTTAAGATTGCGGAGCAGGACATGAAGCTGCGCGGACCGGGCGATCTGTTCGGCATCCGGCAGAGCGGCAGCATGCAGTTTGCCATCGCGGATATCTATGCCGATGCCGACTGCCTGATCGAAGCCGGACAGGCGGCGGCACAGACCGTCGATGAGGACCCGGATCTTACGGCACCGGAACACGCCATGATCCGGCAGGCCTATGAGGCAGGGCGCTTTTGCATGGATGACAATGTGACGCTGTAACACAGCAGGAAGGATAGATGTTTTGACTTTAACACAGCTTCATTATATGATAACCATTTCAAAGACCAAGTCTTTCAACAAGGCGGCCGAGGCCCTCTACGTATCGCAGCCTTCGCTGACCAGCGCGATCCGGGAACTCGAAAAAGAGATCGGCATCACGATCTTCAACCGCGGTGTGCGGGGCGTCACCCTGACAAATGACGGCGCCGAGTTTCTGCAGTACGCGCTGCAGGTATACAGCCAGTACGAGATGCTGGAGGAGAAATATATCAGGAAGGTCAATATCCGGAAGAAATTCAGCGTTTCCACGCAGCATTATTCTTTTGCCGTGAAAGCCTTCGTCAACATGGTCAGAAGCCTGGACACATCGGAATATGAGTTTGCCATCAAGGAGACGCGGACGAAGGAAGTCATCGAGGATGTGCGCAATCTCCGCAGTGAAGTCGGCCTGCTCTACGAGAGCAATTTCAACCGCAAGGCGATCGAGAAGACGCTGAAGACGGCGGGGCTTGAATTTCATCACCTGATCGACTGCGACCCGTACGTTTATTTATGGAAGGGACACCCGCTGGCGCATGAGAAAAGCATCCGCTTTGAACAGCTGAACGCGTATCCGTGTCTGTCTTTCGAGCAGGGAGACAGCAGCAACTATTATTTCGCGGAGGAAATTCTTTCGACCAACCAGTACGAACATATCATCAAGTGCAATGACCGCGCCACAATCCTCAACCTGATGGTCGGCCTCAACGGCTACACGCTGTGTTCCGGCATCATCTGCGAGGAACTGAACGGCAGCGATTACGTCGCAGTGCCGTTCGAGCCGGATGAGAAAGACGGCAGCGATGTCATGGAGATCGGCTATATCACGCGGAAAAATATCATTCTGTCCGAGGTGGGGAGGCGCTACGTGCAGGAGCTTCGAAAATATCTCGGTCTGCCGACAGAGGGCGGCAAAGAGCAGGCTTAAATGCAGAGCGTTTTATACAAACTATCTTGACAAAAGTGATGAAAATTATAAAATATAAATGTTACAGTCGAGTAAGTGCAGGCACATGGATGGAATGCTATGCGTGTAATTGGAGGAACAGCCGGCAGCATACCGCTGGTGACACCGGCCGGACGGAATACCCGCCCGACAACGGATCGTATCAAAGAGACATTGTTTAATATGCTGTCCCCTTATATACAGGGGTGCCGTTTTCTTGATCTTTTCAGCGGCAGCGGTGCCATCGGCATCGAGGCGCTGAGCCGCAGCGCAGCTTCTGCTGTCTTTGTGGACAGCGGCAGGGAAGCGGTCCGGTGCATCGAGGCGAATCTGGCGAAGACGCATCTGCAGGAGAATGCACGCGTCATGAAGGCTGAAGTGTCCTCCGCTGTGCGGCAGCTTGGCAGAGACGGCAGGAAATTTGATGTTATTTTCATGGACCCGCCGTACGGCCATCAGCTGGAGAAGAAAGCCATGCAGGCAATTGCGGAGTCCGGCTGTGCTCAGGATGATGTACTGATTATCATCGAAGCTGATCTGAATACAGATTTCAGCTATCTGGGCGGCCTGGGCTATACAATCGATAAAATAAAAAAATATAAGACAAATCAGCATGTATTTGTCCGGAAAGTTTTGGAGTAAATATGATGAGAACTGCAGTTTATCCGGGGAGTTTTGATCCTATCACATATGGACATCTTGATATTATTGAGCGGGCGTCGAAAATGGTCGACAAACTGATCATCGGTGTTTTGAGCAATAGTTCGAAAACGCCGTTGTTTTCACCGGAAGAACGTGTTAATATGATTAGGAAAGTTACCGAAAATATACCGAATACAGAGGTAGTTTCTTTCGACGGACTGCTTGTTGATTTCGTTGATGCCGTGGGGGCGACGATCGTTGTGCGCGGCCTGCGTGCCGAGTCGGATTTTGAATATGAATCCCATTGGGCACAGGCTAACAGGCTGATCAGACCGAATCAGGACTCGATTTTCCTTGTGACGAGGGCGGATCTGTCTTTTGTGAGCTCAAGCGCCGTACGTGAACTTGCACGCTATAACGGAGATATCAGTCTGTATGTGCCGCCGTATATTGAGAGTGTTATCAAGGAAAAACTAAACCGGAGGGATAAATAGAATGAGTAAGATTGAGCAGCTTATTGATGAAATAGAAGAATTTATTGACGGGTGCAAGCCGGTGCCGTTTTCTTCTTCGAAGATTGCCGTGCCGAAGGATGAATTGTATGAACTTCTGACCGAACTGCGTCTTAAGACTCCGGATGAGATCAAGCGTTATCAGAAGATCATTGCCCAGAAGAACAAGATTATTGATGATGCCAAAGCACAGGCAGAACAGATGGTGCAGGAGACCACAGATTACTGCAATGCTCTGGTAGATGAACATGAGATCATGCTCAAGGCTTATGCTAAGGCAGAGCAGACAATCAACGATGCCAACGCACAGGCCGAGGAGATTGTGTCCGCTGCGAACCAGAATGCGGATGAGATTCGCGTCAGCGCGCTGTCCTATACGCAGGATATGATCAGCAGCATTACCGGTATTGTGGAGAATTCCGTGGAGATCGCCCGGAAGAATTCCGAAGGCCTGATCGGCGGTCTCACCGAGAATCTGTCTGTTCTCCGTGAGAACAGCGATGCTCTTTCCGCGCAGATCAGTGAGTATAACGGCAAGGCAGCGCCGGCACCGGCACAGGAACCGGAAGATACCGATGAGGAAGAGCCGGAAGAGACTGACGAGACAGTGGATGAAGAATCCGAAGACACGGAAGAGATCGAAGACGACGTGGATGAGGATGAAGAGATCGTTGAAGAGGATGACGAAGAGGAGAGCGAAGAGGAGGATTCCGAATCCAAGCCGAAGTTCAGACTTTTCGGCCGCAAAGACGACGAAGCAGACGAAGATTTTGACGACATCGATGACGATGATTTTGACGGCATCTGATGTCTGTCCGGATGCATAACAGCAAAGGGGCTGCCGCAGGCTGCGGCGGCCCCTTTGCTGTATCAGCGGATATCAGATGGTGATGATGCCGCGGCGCAGAATCTCCGGCTGCACACGGCCTGATTTCTGCTGCGCTGTCTGCCGGTAAAGCTCTGAGGCGAGGATGGTCTGCCGGAAGAGCCGGACGCTGAGCGGATTCATCTGGTCTGCCGGTTTGCCGTCTGCGGCAAGCGGTGAGGCGGTATACGTAAAATCAGGTGCCATCCGGCCGAAAAGGACGCCGGCCTCCCGGCTAAAGCCGAGAACCTGCGGTGTGCACAGATAGCCGGATGCCTTCCAGCGCTGCTGCGTCTCTTTGGTGCGTCCGAGCAGAACGGACAGCAGACAGCGGGCAAGGCGCGCACGTGTGTAATTTTTCGTCTTCAGAAGGTCCAAAAAGGACTGCGCGTCCGTGAACTGCGGCAGCAGATTGCGGATGCGGTTGGCGATCTCCGGGCTGATATCGCAGTAATCTTCGAGCCTGCCGCGCTGCAGGAGAAGCTGTGCGGCTGTCAGCGCGGAAAAATCCGAAAGCTGAAGACAGGCGGTACTTTGCATGGCATTTTCCAGTACCTGATAAGAGGCAGGCGGAATAAATGACAGCAGTTTCTGCCGCGCTGCGCCGCTGCCGCCGATAAGCAGTGCGCGGATGGCGGCGGCGGACATATAATGGCCGTCCGGCGTCAGGCTGTCATGATGCGAACCTGTTCTTCGCACAGGGACGGCTTTGATGGTGCTATTGCGGCGCCGGAGCGCCTTGAGATATTCGGCGGCGAGAATGTTGTTCGGGTGATGCAGCATCTCAGCGGCTTCCGGCCCCAGAACGGCGCGGACAGCCTGCGCGCGGGCTGCCGGAAAACTGCTGCCCTGTGCGGTCTCGCTGCGCAGCACTTTCCGGTAGTCCTCCGGCTCCGATGCCAGGACGTCCGCGGTGCGCTCAAGCAGCGCCGGGTCATCCGTCTCACAGCCAAAGCACAGATAGTCGGCGCAGCCCATTCTGTCAAGTATGGAGACCGCGGAGGCGGCAAAATGTTCCGCGCTGGCGCAGCTGCCGAAAACCGGCAGTTCGATCACCATATCAAAACCGCCGAGCAGAGCCATGCGGGTGCGGGTGTATTTGTCCAGTACGGCAGGTTCCCCGCGCTGCACGAAATCGCCGCTCATCACGGCAATCACGAAGTCGGCACCGGTTAAGCTGCGCGCCATGCGCGCAAGGTAGGCGTGACCATTGTGAAAGGGATTGAATTCAGCGATGACGGCGGCAGTTTTCATATCGGGCTCCTGTCTGGTACAATAGATTTACAGATACTTTTTTCATTATACTGATATTGAGGAAGGAAAGGAAGGTAAAATATGGGATTTGATGTTTCCTTTTTCCAGCTTCTGTTCAAGATGCTGGCCGGTGAGACGGGGAAATTGAGCAAAGTCGACTTCTTCCCGCAGAAACCGCAGTTCGGCGGCGTCCCGATCGAGCAGCCTTTTGAGAGAGCCACACCGGAATCCCAGGGTGTATCTTCTGAATACATTGGGAAATTTCTGAAAGCGCTGGCGGACAGCCCGAGCGCCAATCCGCATCATGTCATCCTGCTTCGCAGGGGAAAGATTATCGCGGAGTGCAGCTACGCGCCGTACGTCAACGGCATGTGGCATATCACGCATTCCATGTGCAAATCGCTGACCGGCATGGCCGTCGGCCTGGCGGTGGATGACGGCAAGCTGTCTCTTGATGAGAAGCTGGTCGATATTTTTCCGATGCCGCGCAATCCCCTGCGCAAATATCAGCTGAAGGATGTCACGGTCGAAAACCTGCTGAACATGACATCGGGCGTGGAATTCAGCGAATCCGGCGCCATATCGGGCAATGACTGGATTGACGGATTCATGGGGTCTCACTGCAAGGAGGAGCCGGGCACGGCCTTTAACTACAACAGCATGAATTCCTATATGCTGTCGGCGATTATCCAGCAGCGATACGGCATTACCATGGAAGAGCTGCTGAAAGAGCGGATTTTTGAACCGCTGGGCATACGCGAGGTTTTCTGGGAACTGAGCCCCGAAGGCATCACGAAGGGCGGCTGGGGCCTGTTCATCAAGCCGGAGGATGCCGTCAAGCTCGGATACCTTTACATGCAGGGCGGTGTCTGGAAAGGACAGCGCATCCTGTCGGAGGAGTGGGTGAAGACGTCCACTGTTTCGCATGTCGATAACGGGCAGTACGGATACGGATATCAGCTCTGGATAGATGACCGGCCGGGCAGCTTTGCCTTCAACGGCCTTTTCGGACAGAATGTGATCTGCATGCCGGACATCGATATGATTCTGATGATCAATGCCGGCAACCGCGAACTGTTTGCCACCGGCGACCTGACGAACATCCGCCGCCGGTTCTGGGGCGGGGACTATATGCCGTCTGATACGCCGCTGCCGGAAAATGAACAGGCACAGCAGGCGCTGGCTGAGGAAATAAAATATTATGAGACCGTTCCGGTCATGATGCGTGAGCCGAAGAAAAATGAATGGGGCTTTTCCCGTATACACTACAGCCCGATCACGCCGGATGAATTCTTCCGGGTTGTCGGCGGCAGCACCTTTGTGATGGACAAGGGCTATATCGGCATTTTCCCGCTGATCTGCCAGGTCATGCACAATAATTTCTCCGACGGCATCCGCGAGATCAGCTTCAGCCAGATCGGGAGCGACCGCTATCTGATCCTGACGGAGGGGCGGCAGGTCATGCGCCTGAAGCTGGGCTTTGACCATGCCGAAATCAGCGATATTCTGCTGCACGGCGAGCCGTATACGGTCGGGGTGACGGCCCGGATTACGCTGGATGAGCTGGGACGCATAACGCTGCTGGCGGAAGCCGCCTTTCTGGAAGAGGCCTGCTCAAGGCAGCTGTATATTTTCTTTGATGGAGACCGCATCGAACTGAAAGCGGACGAGACGCCGGGCGATGATGTGATTGCGGCGGCGCTGCAGTTTACAGGCGACGAGCCGGGCATTGCGAAGATTCCGTTTATCGGCAGCATTGTGGCCGGACCGGGCATGGACATCATGGATTCGACCTTGCAGGCGAGGGTGCACTCCGTCGATTACGGACACCGGAAAGGAACGGAGACCGGCACGGCCCGCTGAGCGCTCCGGCAGGCCCGTAAAGCCCGCAGACAGGACTTTGCAGGCCTGCGTGATTTTAAATATTTTCGTTGACAAATACAGGTGATCTATGTATAATAATCTGGTATGAATCTGGGAGAAACTATGCAGATCAATATTTCTGATTTACTTTCAACAAGTGGGAAGAGTTCGTCGTACGAGTTTACCGTGGAAGCCGAGATGTTTGACATCGACGGCGGATACCCGTATCTCGAGAAGAAGCCGGTTCATTTGACTCTTATCAATGAGAACGGCGAGAAGATCTCGTATGCAGGTCAGATAGATGTGACTCTTGAAATTCCTTGCAGCCGATGCCTGACACCGGTCCCTGTGCGGATGAATTTTGAATTCGGGGATGAATTGTTCCTGAAGCCGCAGAAGGACGAGGAGCGTCTCTATATCGGGGATGTATCCTTTGTGGATGGCGGAGAACTGGATGCTGACAGACTTGTCTTTGATGAGATATTGATGCGGCTCCCGATGAAAGTACTTTGCAGAAGTGACTGCAAGGGCCTCTGCCCGGTGTGCGGTCACAATCTCAATGAAGGCGACTGCGGCTGCGACCGCTCATCGCCGGATCCAAGGATGTCTGTCATCAAGGATATTTTTAAAGGAATTTAAGGAGGTGTAGACCATGTCAATATGTCCTAAGAACCGTTCCTCCAGAGCCAGAAGGGACAAGCGCAGAGCTAACTGGAAGATGGACACACAGTCATTTTCCAGATGCAGCAAGTGCGGCGCTTTAGTATTACCGCACCGCGTATGCAAAGCCTGTGGTACATATAACAAGAAGGAAGTAATTAAGGTACAGGAAGTACAGTAATTAAGATTTCGGAAGAAAGCTGTTACAAGCAGGTCTCATTCAGGCTCGTTTGTAACAGCTTTCTTCTTCTATATGCGGAAGGAATAATAATATGAGTGATCTGATTCGAATTGCCGTCGATGCGATGGGCGGCGACAATGCACCGGCTTCGATCGTCGAAGGCGCTGTGATGGCTGTCAATGAGAGCAAGGAGATCATGGTATACCTTACCGGTGATCAGGAGGCAGTCAGGAAGGAACTGGATAAATACACCTATGATGCGGACCGTCTGCAGATCGTGCATGCGTCCGAGGTAATTACCAATGAAGAGCATCCGGCGATGGCTATCCATGACAAGCCGGATTCATCCATTGCTGTCGGCGAGCGTATGGTGCGCGACGGCAAGGCGGATGCGTTTATCTCCGGCGGCAGCACGGGTGCCGTGCTGGTCGGCGGCCAGCTTATTGTCGGCAGAATCCGCGGCGTGCGCAGACCGGCGCTTGCCTCGATCATCCCGACAGACAAGGGATTTTCACTGCTGATCGACTGCGGCGCCAATGTGGACGCGAAGCCGGAGCAGCTGCTGCAGTACGCGCAGATGGGCACGATCTACCTGTCCAATATCATGCATATCCAGAATCCGGAGGTGCGTATCCTGAATATCGGTGCCGAGGAGGAGAAGGGAAATGCGCTTGTACAGGAGACTTTCCCGCTGCTGAAGGCCTGCAGCGACATTAATTTCAAGGGCAGCATCGAGGCACGTGACGTGCCGTACGGTGCGGCGGATATCATCGTCTGCGATGCCTTTGCGGGCAATATCGTGCTGAAGATGTATGAAGGTGCGGCTTCGATGCTGTTTAAGAACATCAAGGCGGCGCTGCTCAGCACGTTCCGTTCCAAGATCGGCGCCCTGCTGATCAAGAAGAGCCTCAAGGAGAAGCTCAAACAGTTTGATATCACCAAGTACGGCGGCGCGCCGATGCTGGGTCTTCGCGGCCTGGTTGCCAAGGTGCACGGCAACGCATCTTCCAAGGAAGTAAAGCATGCGATTCTGCAGTGCATCGATTACAAGAAAAATGATATTCAGGGCAAGGTTGCGATGGCGATCCGTCAGGAGGGAAGTGCGGACTGATGGCAAAAGAAGCATTAAAGCAGCTGCAGGACAGAATTGATTATCATTTTAAGGATGAATCGTATCTTTTTCTTGCGATGACGCACAGCTCTTATGCCAATGAGCACAAGCTCCGCCATATTCATCATAACGAACGGCTGGAATTTCTGGGCGATGCCGTGCTGGAGATTGTCAGCAGCGATTTTCTCTACCGGAACTTTCCGGAGATGGACGAGGGAGAGATGAGCAAGAAGAGGGCGAGCCTGGTCTGTGAGCCGACGCTTGCCTTCTGCGCGCGCCAGATCGACCTCGGCCGCTATATCATGCTCGGCCGCGGCGAGGACATGAACGGAGGACGCAAACGGGACTCGATTTTGTCCGATGCCTTTGAAGCACTGATCGGGGCCATCTATCTGGACGGCGGCATCGAGCCGGCCAGCCGGTTTATTCTCGGCAACGTGCTGGATGATATCGAGCACAAGACCATGTTCCGCGACAGCAAGACCATCCTGCAGGAGATTCTGCAGAAGAATCATCACGAGGCGATCGTCTACGAACTGATTCGGGCAGAGGGACCGGAGCATGACCGGACCTTTTACATGCAGGTCAGATGCGGGGACAAGGTGCTCGGCAGCGGCAGCGGCAGGACAAAGCAGGCCGCCGGCCAGAATGCAGCATACGATGCGATTCTGAAGATCAGAAACGGTAAATAACGCTTTATGTATTTAAAATCAATTGAGATACAGGGATTCAAATCCTTTGCCAACAAGCAGGTATTTGAATTTCACAAGGGAATTACGGCGATTGTCGGGCCGAACGGCAGCGGCAAGAGCAACGTCGCGGACGCGATGCGCTGGGTGCTCGGTGAGCAGAGCGCGAAACAGCTGCGAGGCAGTAAGATGGAAGATGTCATTTTCGCCGGCACGCAGCTGCGCAAGCCGATGGGCTTTGCCTATGTCGCCATTACATTTGACAATGAAGACCGGCGTCTGAATCTCGACTATGATACGGTGAAAATCTCGCGGCGCGTGTACCGCTCCGGTGAGAGTGAATACATGATCAACGGCAATCAGTGCCGTCTGAAAGATATCCAGGAGCTCCTTTTCGATACCGGTATCGGCAAGGAAGGCTATTCCATCATCAGCCAGGGCCGTATCGACCAGATTTTAAGCGGCAAACCGGAGGATCGCCGCGAGCTGTTCGATGAGGCCGCCGGCATTGTCAAATACAAGAAGCGGCGGGAACTGACAGAGAAGAATATCGATGAAGAGAAGGCCAATCTGGCCAGAATCGATGATATTCTCTACGAACTCGAGTCGCAGCTTGGTCCTCTTGAGAAACAGAGTGAAAAAGCGGCACGCTATCTGTCGCTGCGCGATGAGCTGCGAAATTACGATGCCAATATTTATCTTCTGTCATTTGACAAGGTGAAGAAGGATGCGGCGCAGCTCGAAGAGAAGATCAGCATCAACCAGTCTCAGCTGACGCAGACGCAGAAGGAATCCGATGAGGTGAAAAAAGCCTACGCGCAGCTCGAAGAGAAGGCAGGCGCGCTGACCGACCGGATCCAGTCGCTGCAAGACGAGATCCACGACCTGGATGTGCAGCAGGAACACCTGCGCGGCCGGGAAGGACAGTGCGCGCAGCGCCTCGAGTCGCGGCGCGCGGATATCCGCCGGATGGACAGCGAGATTGACAGCTTTGAGGAGCAGGCGGCCGGGAAGGCAGACGAGGAAAATGAACAGAAAGCCCGCGGCGAGGAATTTGAAGGGAAATTCCGCGAGGCGGAAAACCGCAGACGCGAGACGGCTGCGGCACTGGAGAATATCCGGGGTTCTATTGCGCAGCTGAGCAAAGAGATTGACGCCTGCAACACGTCCGTCATCGACAGGATGAATGAGGAAGCGCAGGTCAAGGTGCAGCTGCAAAAGTGCGAGACCGTGCGCGAGCAGGCGCAGAAGCGGCGCCAGGAGCTGCAGGAGCAGCTGGAGATGCAAAGAAGCGCCGGTGAGGACGAGGAAGAAGTCCTCATGGATCTGAAAAGTCAGGCCTCTGAGATTGCGCTCGCCGTTTCGCGGGCGAAGGGGCAGACAGTCAGCATAGAGGCGCAGGCAAAACGTATTTCCGAGGATACCGCCTCTTCCTGGGACCGTTACAACCAGAATGACCGCCGCCTCAATGAAGAGAAGGCGCGGCTCACGACGCTGCGCAATATCACCGAACGCTATGAAGGCTACGGCTACAGTATCCGCAAGGTCATGGAGTACAAGAAGAAGCGGCCGGGCATTATCGGCGTCGTGGCGGATATCATTCATGTAGACAAAAAATACGAGCTGGCCATCGAGACAGCGCTCGGCGGCAGCATTTCGAATATTGTTACGGATGATGAGAGAACGGCCCGCGATATGGTTGAAGTGCTGAAGGCGGGACGGTTCGGCAGGGCGACATTTCTGCCGCTCACCTCGATTCGCGGACGGCGTCTTGATAATTTCGACAGCAGGGGCTGCAAAGGCGTGATCGGCCTGGCGGATACGGTTGTGACCTGTGATGATCGTTTCCGCGAGGTGGCCGCTTATCTGCTCGGCCGCGTTGTCGTCGTCGACAATATCGACAATGCGCTGCAGCTGGCGCGGAAAACAGGATACCGCTATCGGATTGTGACGCTCGAGGGCGAAGCTCTGAGCCCGGGCGGCTCGATTGCCGGCGGTGCCTATCGGAACACGCAGAATCTGCTGGGCAGAAGCCGGGAGATTGCGGAGCTGACCGAATCCGTCCGGAAATATCAGTCGAAGGCGCAGCAGCTGCGCGATCATATCAATCAGCTGCAGTCTGATAAACAGAAAAACAAAGAGGATGCGCAGAAAAACGCCGCCTCGCTTTCTGATCTCAAGGTGCGCGACAACACGGTTCGCATGAAAATCGAGCAGATCAGTAAGAGCCGCAGCGCGCGGGAGGATGAAATTGCGCAGGCCGATGAGGAGATCAAAGGCATTGACCGTCAGCTCAAGGAAAACGAAGAGCAGGTACAGCAGCTGCGCGGCAGATTGAAGGCACACACCGGCAAGCGCGAGGAAAACAGCCGCCGGGCCGATGAACTCGGCAGGCAGATGGAACAGCTGCGCAGCCGCGAAAAATCGCTCAGTGAGCAGGACGCGCAGGCACAGGCACAGTTCGCCGGCATCCAGCAGCAGCGCCGTTTCGCACAGGAAAATGCACAGCGCGCGCGGCAGGAACAGGAGAAAATCCGGGCGGATATCGAAAGCCGCAGGCAGTCCCGCGCGGAGGCAGCCGCAGAAATCGGCCGCATCGAGCAGGAGCAGAAGGAAATCACGCATAGCATGGAAGAGACCGTGCGCGAGCGTGACGAAAAGAACAGTCTGTACGAGAGCGCAGTGCAGGAGAAGGAACAGTACACGGCGGAGAACAAAAAATTCTTCGAACGCCGCGAGGAGCTTTCAGCCGAGCTGAATGCGCTCGATAAAGAGCAGTACCGTCTGAACAGTCAGAAGGAAAAACTGGAAGAGAGCCGTTCCTCGCTCAGCAGCTATATGTGGGATGAGTACGAGCTGACCTACGAGTCGGCAAAAGCACTCGCGCAGGATGCATTGCAGCAGATGCCGTACAATAAACTGCAGCGGCATGCCGCCGACCTGAAAAAGGAAATGCGCAGCCTCGGCGATGTGAATGTCAATGCCGTGGCGCAGTACAAAGAGCAGCTGGAGCGCTACGAGAAGATGAAGACGCAGCACGATGATATCGTGGAGACGCAGAAGAAGCTGGAGAGCATCATCCGCGGCCTCAATAAGTCGATGACGCAGCGTTTTTCCGAGCAGTTTGTGCTGATTCAGCAGCAGTTTGACCGGATTTTCCGCAGCCTGTTCGGCGGCGGCAAGGCAGCCCTCGAGCTGGCTGACCCGGACAATCTGCTGGAGACAGGCGTGCTGATCAATGTACAGCCGCCGGGCAAAAAACTGCAGAACATGATGCAGCTTTCGGGCGGTGAGAAGGCACTGACGGCGATCTCCCTTCTTTTTGCCATCCAGAGCCTGAATCCGTCCCCGTTTTGTCTGCTGGACGAGATCGAGGCGGCACTGGATGATGCCAACGTCAAGCGTTTTGCGGATTATCTACGCAATCTCACAGACGACACGCAGTTTATTGTCATAACGCACAGGCGTGGTACAATGAATGCAGCGGATGTTCTGTACGGTATCACCATGCAGGAAAAGGGTGTTTCCACCCTCGTATCCGTGAACCTGATCGACAGTCAGCTTACAAATTAGGAGCAGTTATATGGAAGAAAATGAAAAGATGAAGGAAACAGCCGCGCAGGCGGAAACCGAAAACGCAGAGATTTCCGCGCAGGAGACCGATGCGGAAAATGCAGAGGTCTCTGCACAGGAGGCGGAAACCGGGGATCCGGCAGATAACGCGCAGGAAGCGGAAAATGCCGGAGAGGCCGGCAGCGCGGATGACGAGGAGAGCGGCGACGAGGAGAAGAAAGAGAAGAAGGGCTTTTTTGCCCGTCTCATGGAAGGCCTGGCCAAGACCCGCGACAGTTTCCGCAAGAGCTTTAACGCACTGTTTTCCGGCTTTTCGCAGATCGATGATGATTTCTACGACGAACTGGAAGAGCTGCTGATCACATCGGACATCGGTGTGGAGACGACCATGAAGATCATCGATGATCTGAA
Organism: uncultured Eubacteriales bacterium; assembly: GCA_900314775.1. GTDB lineage: Bacteria > Bacillota > Clostridia > Lachnospirales > Lachnospiraceae > UBA2912. Next base: position 49,934 of record OMWM01000002.1, read on the forward strand.
AGAGAAGGTCAAAGAGCAGCACATCAAGAAGCCGGAAGAGTGCCGCCAGCTTGTCATCGACGGCATCAAGGAGCAGATGCGCACGGCACCGGCAGAATATGATTTTGAAAATGAGAAATCCGTCGTACTTGTGATCGGCGTCAACGGCGTAGGCAAGACGACGACCATCGGCAAACTCGCCGCACAGTACAGAAAGCGCCATAAGAAGGTCATTCTGGCGGCCGCGGATACTTTCCGCGCGGCGGCCGCGGAGCAGCTGACCATCTGGGCCAAGCGTGCCAAAGTCGATATTGTTGCGGGCCAGGAGGGCTCCGACCCGGCTTCCGTGATCTATGATGCGATTGCGGCGGCGAAGTCCCGCAAGGCTGATATCCTGATCTGCGATACGGCCGGCCGGCTGCACAACAAGAAAAACCTGATGAATGAGCTTGCCAAGATCAGCCGCGTGATCGACCGCGAGTATCCGGAAGCCAGACGGGAGAACCTGATCGTGCTCGACGGCACAACCGGCCAGAACGCGCTGGTACAGGCCCGCGAATTCAAGCAGGCAGCCGATATCACGGGCATCATCCTGACCAAACTCGACGGCACGGCCAAAGGCGGCATCGCCATCGCGATCCAGTCGGAGCTCGGCGTACCGGTCAAATACATCGGCGTCGGCGAGAAGATCGAGGATCTGCAGAAATTTGACGCGGATGCCTTTGTGGATGCACTTTTTGCAGACTGATCGGCGGATTTGCGTAAAATCCGGTTGACAAGCCCGCAGCGATACGATAGAATACCACCTGTAAAGTAAAAATACTTTACAGGTGATTCTTTATGGATAAACTTTTACAAGAGACGCTGCTGTATGATTTTTACGGCGAGATGCTTACGCCTCATCAGAAAGAGATATACGAGGATTTCGTCCTCAACGATCTTTCCCTGAGCGAGATTGCGCAGCAGCATGGAATCAGCCGTCAGGGCGTATACGATATTATCAGACGCAGCCGCCAGATGCTGAGCAGCTATGAAGAGAAGCTGGGACTCGTCGGCAGGTTTGTGAAGATACGGCGCGACATCGGACAGATCCGTGAGAACGCCGCCATGATACTGGAGAACCAGCAGAATCCCGAGACAGTCCGGACGGGCGTCGGACGGATCCGGGAGATTTCAGACAGAATACTGGATGAGTTATAGAATGAACTGAGGTGAGCAGATGGCTTTTGAGAGCTTAACAGAAAAGCTGCAGAATGCTTTCAGGAATCTCCGCAGCAAAGGCAAGCTGACCGAAGCGGATGTAAAGGCTTCCCTGAAGGAAGTCAAGATGGCGCTGCTTGAGGCGGATGTCAATTACAAGGTCGTCAAGCAGTTTGTGAAGAGTGTTGAAGAGAGAGCCGTCGGGCAGGAGGTTATCAAGAGTCTGACACCGGGACAGACGATGATCAAGATTGTTGATGACGAACTGACACAGCTGATGGGCGGTGAGATGACCGAACTGAAGCTGAAGCCGCAGGATCAGGTGACGGTGATCATGATGGCCGGTATTCAGGGCGCCGGCAAGACGACGACAAGCGCCAAGCTTGCCGGGCAGTTCAAGGCGAAGGGACGCAAGCCGCTGCTTGTAGCCTGCGATGTGTACAGGCCGGCCGCGATCAAACAGCTCGAGGTCAACGGCGAGAAGGTCGGCGTCGAGGTCTTCTCGATGGGCGACAAGAAGAATCCGGTTAAGATTGCGGAGGAATCCATCCGCTATGCGCAGGACAAGGGGTTCAATGTGGTCCTGCTCGATACGGCAGGCCGCCTGCAGGTCGATGAAGAGATGATGCAGGAGCTTGCGGATATTCAGGCAGCGATTCAGGTTGATTATACAATATTTGTGGTCGATGCCATGACCGGTCAGGATGCGGTCAACGTCGCGAAGACCTTTAATGAGAAGATCGAAATCGACGGCGTCATCCTCACCAAGCTCGATGGCGATACCAGAGGCGGTGCGGCGCTTTCCATCCGTGCCGTAACCGGCAAACCGATTCTCTATGTCGGCATGGGTGAGAAGCTGGAGGATCTGCAGCAGTTCCATCCGGACAGAATGGCTTCCCGTATTCTCGGCATGGGCGATGTCCTCACGCTGATCGACAAGGCTACAGCCGAGATCGACGAGGAGAAGGCCCGCGAGATGACCGCGAAGATGCGCAAGGCGCAGTTCACCTACAACGATCTGCTGGATTCCATGCAGCAGATCAGGAACATGGGCGGCGTCAACGACATCCTTTCGATGGTGCCGGGCATGAGCACACAGCTCAAGGGCGCCCAGGTCGATGAGAGCCAGATGGGACGCATCGAGGCGATTATCGGCTCGATGACACCGGAGGAGAGAGAACATCCGGAGCTCATGAATCCGAGCCGCAAGAAGCGGATCGCAGCCGGTTCCGGTGTTACGATCGCGGAGGTCAACAAGCTGGCCAAGACGCTGGATCAGATGAAGTCGATCATGAAGCAGATGAACGGCGGCGGTATGAAGAATTTCGCAAAGCGCGGCCGCTTCAGATTTCCTTTCAGTTTCTGATTCATTTAATACAATGCTATCAGCGGCACTCAGCCGTGATGAATAAATAACCATTATAAGACAAATTTCAGGAGGTACATTTTATTATGGTAAAGATCAGATTAAAGAGACTTGGCAAGAAGAAAGCACCTTTCTACAGAATCGTCGTTGCAGACGGCAGAGCACCGAGAGACGGCCGTTTCATCGAGGAGATCGGCTATTACAATCCGAACGTTGAGCCGAGCGAGATCAAGGTAGATGCTGAGGCAGCTAAGAAGTGGATGGCAACCGGTGCACAGCCGACTGAGACCGTAGCAAGACTCTTCAAGACCGCCGGAGTCATCGAAGACTGATTCCTGAGGCCCGGGCATGAAGGAGTTACTGGAAATTATTGCCAGATCTCTGGTAGATCATCCGGAGAGTGTCGTCGTAACAGAGACAGAAGACGAGGATACAATTCACCTTGAGCTCAGGGTTGCCCCGGAGGATATGGGCAAGGTGATCGGCAAGCGCGGGCGCATCGCCAACGCGATCCGTGTCGTCGTCAAATCAGCCGCTGTTTCGGATGACAAGAAGGTTGACGTGGAAATCGTTTGATAGAATAAAAGCCGGTTCACCGTAAACCGGCTTTATTTGTTGTTTGACAGAAGAAATATGGATAAATATTTAAGAGTCGGCACAGGCACGCGCCCGCATGGCACCGCGGGCGAGGTGAAGGTGTACCCGACAACAGATGATATAGACAGATTCCGTGACCTGGAGACGTGCTATGCAGCGAGGCCCGGCGAGGAGCCGGTCCTTCTGACAATCCGGAGCGTCAAGCGGGTGAAGAATCTCGCCGTACTTGGCTTCGAGGAGATCACGGATATGAACGGTGCAGAAGCGCTGCGCGGGAAGGATCTTCTGATTCTGCGCAGTCAGGGTGTGCCGCTGAAAGACAATGAGAACTACATCGGCGATCTGATCGGCATGCGGGTTGTCACCGATGACGGCCAGGAGCTGGGCGAGCTGACCGAGGTCATGGAAACCGCGGCCAATGCCGTTTTTTCGGTCCGTGACGGCGAGGGCAGGGAGATCCTGATCCCGTCGATTCACGAATGCATTCTCGATGTGAATCTCGAGGAGAATGTGATGACGGTGCATCTGCTGCCCGGTCTGCGGGAACTGCAGGGGTGATGGCATGATTTTTGATGTGATGACACTGTTTCCCGAGATGATCGATTACTGCATGCATGAGAGCGTGATCGGCAGAGCCGTGAAGAAGGGCATTATCACGGTCAACTGCTTCAATATCCGTGATTACTCGACAGACAGGCACAGACATGTCGACGACTACCCTTATGGGGGCGGCGCCGGCATGGTCATGCAGCCGGGCCCGATTTACGACTGCTATGCCGATATCATGGCGGGAAAAGAGACAAAACCGCGTGTGGTTTATCTGACGCCGCAGGGCCGTATTTTCGATCAGCCGCTGGCCAATGAGCTGGCGCGCGAGGAGGAGATCATCTTCCTCTGCGGGCACTACGAGGGCGTGGATGAGCGGATTCTGGAAGAGATTGTGACCGATAACGTTTCCATCGGAGATTATGTGCTGACCGGCGGCGAGATGCCGGCGATGATCATGATCGATGCGATTGCAAGGCAGGTCGAGGGCGTGCTGGGCAGCAGCGAGTCCGCGGCCAACGATTCTTTCCAGGATGGGCTGCTCGAATATCCGCAGTATACAAGGCCGGAAGAGTTTCATGGCATGCGCGTGCCGGACGTTCTGCTGTCCGGGCATCACGGCAATATCGACCTGTGGCGGCGCCGGCAGTCGCTGAAGCGGACGCTGGAGAGACGCCCCGATCTTCTGGAGAAGGTGCGCCAAAGCGGCGGCCTTTCTGCCGAAGACCGGGAATTACTGGCCGGCCTGCAGGAAGAGGTGCCCGGCAGCGGGCAGTAAAAAATTCTTGCAATTGCAGGTACGGTATGTTATTATAACAAAGCATGAAAAAATTTGGATGTTCCGCTGTTGCCCAGGGCATTACGAACGTCTGGTTATTTTTAAGGAGGTTCATAATGAACGACATTATCAAGAGCATTGAAGATGAGCAGCTGAAGTCTGACATCACAGAGTTTGCTGTAGGTGATACCATCCGCGTATATGCGAAGGTTATCGAGGGCAAGCGTACAAGAACACAGGTATTCGAAGGCACTGTTATCAAGAGACAGAACGGCGGCAGCCGCGAGACCTTCACTGTAAGAAAGACATCCAACGGTATCGGTGTTGAGAAGACATGGCCTCTGCACTCCCCGACAGTTGAGAAGATCGAAGTCGTCAGAAAAGGTAAGGTAAGACGTGCTAAGCTCTTCTACTTAAGAGACAGAGTCGGTAAGAAGGCTAAGGTTAAGGAACTCGTAAAATAATTGAAGACAGGCGGGTCTGCGGATTGAACACAATAGACAAGGCAGACCCGTTTTCTTTATATTTTTTCTGATCATGATAACGGAGGTTCATCATGTTCGCAGTATTATCCGGCCGGAAGAGCAGAGAAGGCGGCAGACGCCCCGGCAGGAAACAGGTATATGAACGTAAGGCATTGATCCGTCTGCTGATTTATATCGGTACGATTCTGCTGACGGCGGCGGCCGGCTACTGGTTCGTGTGCGGTTTTGCCACGAAAGAGGCCGTGATGGATGATTCCATGGAACCGACGCTGCAGAGCGAGGACATCGTGCTTGTCAATAAGGCGGCCTATAAGGTCGGCAAGCCGGACAGCATGGATGTCGCGCTGATCCGGATCGGCCAGTCCGGCAGCGGCCCGGTGTACATCCGGCGCATTGTCGGCGTGCCGGGAGATACGGTGAAGATCACGGACGGTAAGCTGTATGTCAACGATGAGCAGGTGGAACTGCCTGGCAATGGCGATGCCATTGAAGAAGCCGGCGCAGCCGGTACCGGTGTGGAACTCGGCGATGACGAATATTTCGTGCTGTGCGACAATTACAATGGCAGTACGGATGACAGCCGTCTCGACAGTATCGGTACAGTCAGTGCCGACCAGATTATCGGCAAGATCTGGTTCAGAACCTCACCTGCGTCTTCCATTGGAGGAATTCATTAGTGAATATTGAGTGGTATCCTGGTCATATGACGCGTGCCCGGCGCATGATGCAGGAAAATATCAAACTCATCGATATAGTTATAGAACTTGTGGATGCGCGTCTTCCGCTGTCAAGCAAAAATCCGGATATTGATAAACTTGCAGCAGGGAAGGCGCGTCTGCTGGTTATAAACAGAAAAGATATGGCGGATGACGCCGTTACGAACCGGTGGGCAGATTATTACCGCAGCAAGGGATTTTCCGTACTCTGCGTGGATTCAAAAAGCGGAGCGGGCGTGCGGAAGGTAACCGGCATGGTGCAGGAAGCCTGCCGCGAGAAGATTGAGAGAGACCGCAGGCGGGGCATCCGAAACCGCCCGCTGCGGGCGATGGTCGTAGGCATCCCGAATGTCGGCAAATCCACCTTTATCAACCGGCTGATCGGCAAAAACAGCGCCGCGGTCGGCAACAAGCCGGGCGTGACGCGCGGCAAGCAGTGGATCAAGCTTTCCAAAACCATCGATCTGCTGGATACGCCGGGCATTCTCTGGCCGAAATTCGAAGATCAGGCCGTCGGCATGCGCCTTGCGGTTTCCGGTTCGATCAGCGACGATATTCTCGACAAGACGGAGATGGCGCTTTATCTGATCGGCTATCTCAAGTCATCTTATCCGGGTGTGCTGGAACAGCGCTATGGCATCACGGTAAGCGGCAATGATGCGGCGGACCTGGAAGCGATCGCACTGGCGCGGAAATGTCTTGCCGCCGGCGGTGCGGCCGATATGGACCGCATGGCGGCGCTTCTTGTTGATGAATTCCGTACATTGAAGCTGGGGCGGATATCGCTTGAGATGCCGCCGGAGGCAGGCAGCGGCGATGAATAAGGAAAGCATCGCTGCCATCAAAGAGAAGTATAAGGCAGCTGAAGGCAGTCAGCTGCAGACATTTATTGATACCTACGGTCAGGACAGCCGAAGCGGTGTCCGGAAACTCACGGAGTCGGCCGGACGCAGGCTGGCAGCCTGGAAGAAGGAGCTTGGCCGGATTGATGCCATGCTGCAGATCGAACGCGGCTGCGCTGCGCAGTACAGCGTGATCTGCGGCGTCGATGAGGCAGGGCGCGGCCCGCTGGCGGGGCCGGTTGTGGCCGGTGCCGTCATCCTGAACCCGGATGATCCGATTCTTTATGTCAATGATTCCAAAAAGCTCTCGCCGGCCATGCGTGAGAAACTGTATACGCAGATCACAGAACGCGCCGTGAGCTGGGCTGCGGGCTGCGCCGATCACGAGGAGATTGACCGGATCAATATCCTGCAGGCAGACTATCAGGCTATGCGCAGGGCTGTGGCAAAGCTCAGTCCGCAGCCGGATCTGCTGCTCAACGATGCGGTGGTGATTCCTGATCTGCCTGTGCAGCAGATATCGCTGATCAAAGGCGATGCACGGTGTCTTTCCATCGCGGCGGCAAGCATTGTGGCCAAGGTGACCAGGGACCGGATGATGATGGAATATGATAAGATGTATCCGGAATATCATTTTGCACAAAACAAAGGGTATGGAACAGCTGAACATATCGAGGCGATCCGGAAATACGGACCGTGTCCGATTCACAGGCGTTCCTTTATCAGCCATTTCTGGAAGGAGTCATGATTGAACGGCAGCAGAAGGCGTACAGGCAGCCGGTATGAGGATCTGGCGGCAGCATTGCTGGAAAGGGAAGGCTGCACGATTCTCAGCCGCAATTTCTACGGAAGAAGCGGCGAACTGGATATCGTCGCACGAGACGGAGATACGCTCGTATTCTGCGAGGTCAAATACAGGAGCGGGGACCGGTGCGGTACGGCACTGGAGGGAGTCACACCGCTCAAGAGACGCCGTATATGCCGCACGGCGGTGGAATATATGGCGAGGGAAGGCTACGGAGATGGCTGGCCGTGCCGCTTTGATGTCATCGGCATCAGCAGCGGCCGGGTCAGGCATGTGAAAAATGCGTTTGAATTTACAGTATGAGATACAGGGGCAGGATTATGCAGAGTAAAAGTCATGTAATTACCGGCGTGGAGCCCGGCAGCATCGCTGAGGAGATGGGGCTGCGCCCGGGTGACCGGCTGCTGGCGGTCAACGGACATGAAATCGAGGATATTTTCGATTACCGCTACCTGATCAGTGACGATTATATCGAAGTCCTTGTACAGACAGATGACGGCGAAGAGCTGCTGGAGATTGAGAAGGACTACAGCGAGGATCTCGGCCTTGATTTCGGCGAGAGCCTGATGGATGCCTACCGGCACTGCAGCAACAAATGCATATTCTGTTTTATCGATCAGCTCCCGAAGGGGATGCGCGATACGCTGTATTTCAAGGACGATGATTCGAGGCTGTCCTTTCTGCAGGGCAACTATATCACGATGACCAATATGTCGGATGAGGAGCTCGACCGGATTATCCTGTACAAGCTGGAGCCGATCAATATTTCCGTGCACACGACGAATCCGGAGCTGAGGCAGAAGATGCTCAGCAACCGTTTTGCGGGCAGAATTCTCGAGCAGATCAGGCGGCTTTATGACGGCGGTATCATCATGAATGCGCAGATTGTGCTCTGCCGCGGCTGGAACGACGGCGAGGAACTGGAGAGGACGATCCGCGATCTGACGCAGTTCATGCCGAATATCGAAAGCCTTTCGGTTGTGCCGGTCGGTCTGTCCGATCACAGAGAAGGCCTCTGTCCGCTGGAACCGTTTACGGCGGAGGATGCGGGGCGCGTGATCGATACGATCGAGCGCTGGCAGAAAAGCCTGTATGCGCAGTGCGGCACGCATTTCGTGCATGCCTCTGATGAATGGTATCTGCTGGCCGGAAGGCCGGTCCCGGAAGAGGCACGCTACGACGGCTACCTGCAGCTGGAAAACGGCGTCGGCATGATCCGTCTCCTGATTACGGAGTTTACGCAGGCACTCGATGCCCTGCCGGGCGATGACCGGCAGCGGGAAGTGTCGATTGCAACGGGGATGCTGGCAGAATCGACATTGCAGGCACTGACAGCAAAGCTCCGGGAGAAATTTCCGGGCGTGCAGGTCCATATCCATGCCGTGGAAAACCGTTTCTTCGGCAGCAAGATAACGGTATCCGGTCTGCTGACCGGACGCGATATCATAGAGCAGCTGCCCGGTGAGCGGCTGGGCGAGGAACTCCTGCTGCCGGCCAATCTGCTGCGTGCCGGTGAGACGATGCTGCTGGATGACATGGATATCCGGGATATTGAAAGCGCTTTACAAATTCCGGTGAGAATTGTACAATCAAACGGGCAGGACCTTGTGCACTGCCTTATCAACAGAAACAGAGGCGATATACAATGAGCAAGCCGATTGTGGCAATTATCGGACGGCCTAATACAGGCAAGTCCACACTGTTTAATGCACTCTGCGGACAGGAAATATCGATTGTAAAGGACACGCCAGGCGTTACCAGAGACAGAATTTACGGCGACGTCACCTGGCTGGATTATAATTTTACCCTGATTGACACAGGCGGCATCGAGCCGCTCAGCGATGACGTACTGCTGCGCAGCATGCGGGAGCAGGCGGAGATTGCGATTGAGACAGCGGATGTCATTATTTTTCTGACGGACGTGCGCGAAGGCGTTACGGATGCGGATTACGAGGTGGCGAATATGCTGCGGCGGTCGAAGAAGCCGATCGTGCTCGTCGTCAACAAGGTGGATAATTTCCGTAAGATGGAAGCGGATGTATATGAATTTTACAATCTCGGCATCGGCGATCCGGTGCCGATCAGTGCGGCATCACGGCTGAGTCTTGGTGATATGCTGGATGTGGTCGTGCGTTACCTGCCTGATCCGGATGCGGAGGAAGAAGAAGATGACAGACCGCATATTGCGGTCGTCGGTAAGCCGAATACGGGAAAATCCTCGCTGATCAACCGCCTGACCGGTGAAAACCGCGTTATCGTGAGCGATATCGCCGGTACGACGAGAGATGCGATTGACACGGAGATCCGGCATAACGGCAATGAATACGTATTCATCGATACGGCCGGCATCCGGCGCAAGAGCCGGATCAAGGAGGATATCGAGCGGTTCAGCATCATCCGTGCGGTGGCCGCGATTGACCGTTCTGATGTGGCGATCCTGATGATCGATGCGACCGAAGGCGTCACGGAGCAGGATGCGAAGATCGCCGGTATCGCACATGAGCGCGGCAAGGGCATGATCATCGCGGTCAACAAGTGGGATGCCATCGAGAAGGACGACCATTCGGTCCGCGACTTTACGGCCGGCATCCGCGACCGGCTGCCGTTCCTGCGGTATGCGGAGATCGTGTTCATTTCCGTAAAGACCGGGCAGCGGATCAATAAGCTGTTTGATACCATCGATGCGGTCATCGAGAACCATGCGATGCGGATCGGAACCGGTGTGCTCAATGAGATACTCAGCGAGGCGGTCGTGCTCAAGCAGCCGCCTTCAGACAAGGGCAAGCGGCTCCGTCTGTACTATATCACGCAGGTTTCCACGAAACCGCCGACATTCGTAATATTTATCAACGACAAGAAGCTTGTACATTTCTCGTATACAAGATATATAGAAAACCAGATCAGAGAGACATTCGGCCTGCGCGGAACGCCGATCCGGTTTATTTATCGGGAGAGAAAGGATAAAGATGTATCATGACACCTGCAAGAGTGATCGTCTGTCTGGTGATCGGATATCTGTTTGGCTGTTTTCAGACAGGATATCTGTACGGCAGAGTTGTGAAGAAGGATGATATCCGCAAACATGGCAGCGGCAATGTCGGTACGGCCAATATTATCCGTACTTATGGAAAGAAGGCGGGCTATCTCGTCTATGCACTGGATACTTTTAAGGTAATTCTGGCGATTATCATCGTGCGGATCGTGATCTACGGCGGCGAGCCGAACAATGCACTGCTGGGCATGATTACCGGACTCGGCGCGGTCTGCGGCCACAACTGGCCTTTCTACCTGCATTTCAAGGGCGGTAAGGGCATCGCGGCGACCTCAGGCGTTATGATGACGCTCGGTGTATGGATTATCATCATCGAGCTTCTGGCGTTCTTTGTTCCGTACTACTTTACGAGAATCGTATCTGTCGGTTCTCTGGTGCTCACGGGCGTATTCCCGTTCCTGATCCTGATTTTCTATCCGGGTCAGACGGCGATGTTTCTGATCGCGCTGATCCTCGCCGTGATGGCATGGATACAGCACAGAACCAATATCGTGCGGCTCCTGAACGGAACCGAGAGCAGTTTCAGAAAGAAATAAAATGGCTATTCACAGGTCCGGAGACCGGCGCGTTTTCGGGCCTGTATTTCATATTTTAAAGAAACGGAGGTGGCACTGTGACATCCGTAACAGTGTATACAGATGGCTCCTCACGGGGCAATCCGGGCCCGGGCGGCTACGGAGCGGTGCTGGAATATATTGACGGTGCGGGAAAGCTGCACACGAAAGAGATGTCGGCCGGCTACCGGCTGACGACAAACAACCGCATGGAACTGATGGGCGTGATCAGCGCACTGCGTGCCCTCAACCGGCCCTGTGCAGTGCAGCTGTACACGGATTCACGGTATATCGTCGACGCCGTGAATCTGCACTGGCTGGACGGCTGGGCCCGCCGGGGATGGAAACGCGGAAAAAATGAGAAGGTCAGGAACGTCGACCTGTGGAAGCAGATCCGTGAGCTGACGGGAATTCACCAGGTGACATTCAACTGGGTCAAAGGCCATAACGGCCATCCGCAGAATGAGCGCTGCGACCAGCTCGCCACGGCGGCTGCCGACGGAGACCATCTGCTCGAAGACACAGGATATGAGCCGGAATAACGGTAAAATAAAACACAGATTGCAAACCGGAGAGAAGCGATAGATCATGCAGTTTCCCGAAAAATTTGAGACACGGATAAAAACCATGCTGGGCAGCGAATATGAGGCTTTTGCGGCGAGCTTTGATAAACCGTTTCATAATGCGATGCGGGCCAATGTTCTGAAGATTTCAGCGGATACGCTTAAAGAGAAGATGCACCTGGATGGTGCCCGCGTGCCGTGGAATCCGAATGGTTTTTATATAGAGGACAAGAAATATTTTACGTCGCACCCTTATTATCACGCCGGCCTGTATTATGTGCAGGAGGCAAGCGCCATGCTGCCGGCGGCAGCGGCAGATGCGCAGCCGGGGGAGAAGATACTGGACCTGTGTGCCGCGCCGGGCGGCAAGAGTACGGCGATGGCGGCGGCGATGCAGGGCAGCGGCATACTGATTTCCAATGATATCAGCCATTCACGGGCCAAAGCGCTGCTGCGCAATATCGAAGGCGCGGGCGTTACGAATTGTATCGTGATGAGCGAGGACCCGGCAAAGCTTTCACGCCGGCTGCCGGACTATTTTGATAAAATCCTGATCGATGCCCCCTGCTCCGGCGAGGGGATGTTCCACAAGGAACCGGCGATGATGACGGCCTGGGAGAAGAGCGGGCCTGCCTTTTACAGCAAGCTGCAGCGCCAGATCCTTGAAAATGCGGTCGGCATGCTGCGTCCGGGCGGCATACTCATCTACTCAACCTGCACCTTTTCGCCGGACGAGGATGAGCGCTGCATCGCGTGGCTGCTGGATACGCATCCGGAATTTGAACTGCTGCCGCTGGAAGACGGAGCAGAGAGCCGGTTTGCGATGATCGCGCCGGGAAGACCGGAATGGGCGGACGGCCGGGAGGCATTGCGCCTTACCGGGCGCATCTGGCCGCATCTGCTCGAAGGAGAAGGCCATTTTACGGCGCGCCTTCGAAAAAAGGCGGATGCAGCCGTGCAGGCTGCGCCATCTCACAAAGAAAAGAAGAAAAAGAACACGCCTTCCGCGCATAAAGGCGATCTGGAGCATTTTTATGATTTCCTCGATAAGGCCGATATCACGCGTCCCTTTGACCGGAAACGGCTCGTCGTATCCAATGGCTACGTCCGCTATGTCCCGCAGGATGCACCGGACCTGTCCGGCTTGTATACGATGCGCTGCGGCTGGTTTCTCGGCGAAATCCGCAAGGGACGCTTCGAGCCGAGCGGCGCTTTTGCGCGCGGACTTGAGGCCGGTGACTGCGGCAAGGTGACAGAACTGCCGTCTGACAGTCAGGAAGTGCGCAAATACCTGAAGTGTGAGACGCTGCCGTGCGAGAGCAGCCGCAAGGGCTGGCAGCTGGTCACGACGGATGGCTATGCTCTTGGCTGGGCCAAGGCAGCCGGCGGCATGCTGCGCAACAAATACCCGGCCGGCTGGCGGATCATGTCCTGAAAAGCGGGATGCATCCGCGTTGAAAAATAAAACAGAAAGATGAAAAACAGAAAATGAACGATACAGATCTTTTCCTGGACCGGACACAGGCTGTCATATTTGACATGGATGGCACGCTGGTTGATTCCATGTGGGTATGGGGCCGTGTGGATGAACTCTACATGAAGAGAAAGGGGCTGCCGTTTGACGAGCAGATCGTGCGCGATCTGTCGGGCCTGAGCATAAAGCAGGACTGCGTGTATTTCCGCGAGAAATACGGCATCACCGACAGCGACGACCAGATGCTCAGCGAATGGAACCAGCTTGCTTACGAGCAGTACAGCAGCCATGTGCATCTGAAAGAGGGCGCAAAGCGCTGGCTGGATACGATCCGGGACCGGGAGATACCGATGGCGCTGTGCACGAGCAATTCACGGCTGCTCGCCGGCACCACCCTGGACAGAAACGGCATACGGCCGTATTTCCGTGAGATTCTCACGGGTGAGGATGTGCGCCGCGGGAAACCGGATCCCTTTATCTACCAGGAAGCGGCCCGCCGGCTGGATGCCGACCCGGCACGCTGCGTGGTGTTCGAGGATATTACGGCGGGCATACAGTCCGGCGCCGGTGCCGGCATGCGCACCTGTGCGGTCTACGACAGGCAGGCCGAATACCAGACGCCGCAGATCCGGGCGGCGGCGGATTACTATATCCGCTCTTTTAACGATATTTTTGAAAACAGAACCGAGATACTGAGACATGAGAGAAATAACAGCAGGCACGAATGAAGCCGGCATGCGGCTTGACCATTTTGCCGGAAAATACCTGAACCAGGCGCCGTCAGGCTTTATCTACAAAATGCTGCGCAAGAAAAATATAACGCTGAATGAGCATAAGGCATCCGGCAGCGAGAAGCTCGTACCGGGCGACCGCGTGCGGTTCTGGCTGTCTGAGGAGACGATTGAAAAGTTCCGTAAGGAACCGGAATTCAGCACCGCAGCGAAGAAGGTCCGCGAACCGGAGATTGTCTATGAGGACGAAGATATTCTGGTGATGAACAAGCCGGCCGGCGTACTTTCGCAGAAGGCCAGGCCGGAAGATATTTCTATTAACGAGATGATGATTGCCTGGCTGTTGGATTCCGGACGGCTTACGAAAGAGCAGCTGGAGATTTTCCGCCCGTCTGTCTGCAACCGGCTCGACCGCAATACGAGCGGGCTGATCACGGCGGGATGCAGCATCGACGGCCTGCGGTATCTGACCGGCGCCTTCCGCGGCAGGACGATTCACAAATATTATTACTGCCTTGTCCGCGGCACCATCGATTCACCTGAAACAATCCGCGGGTATCTTGTCCGGGACAGGGCGGCCAACAAAGTGACGGTCACGAAGACCGCACCGCACAATTCCGCTTATATCGAAACGGCCTATACGCCGCTTGGAAGCGGCAAAGGATATACCTTTCTGCAGGTGCTGCTCGTGACCGGGCGGACGCATCAGATCCGCGCCCATCTTGCCGGCATCGGCCATCCGATTGTCGGGGACATCAAATACGGAGACGGGAATGTCAATGACCTGTTTAGGCAGCGCTGCCACGTGCGGCGCCAGCTTCTGCATGCAGGACTGCTTTGCATGCCGGAGGAGGCCGAAGGCAGCCGCTTTGCCCATCTGTCAGGGCGGCATTTTACGGCGCCGCTTCCCCGCGACATGGAACGCGCACTCGGTTTCTGCGGTATTGCCTGGGACCCGAAGACAGTATACAATAATCAGGTGGGGGATCGGTAAATGGCAACGTGGAATTCACGCGGTCTGCGCGGGTCGCTGCTGGAAGAGATGGTCAACAGGACAGTGCACAGGTACCGCGATCAGAAACTGGCCCTGATTCAGAAGATACCGACGCCGATTACGCCGGTGCGGATGGACCCGGAGACGCGGCATATCACGCTCGCGTATTTTGAGCAGCGCAGCACGGTCGATTATATCGGCGTGGTGCAGGGCATTCCGGTCTGCTTCGACGCCAAGGAATGCCAGACGGAGAAATTTCCGATTCAGAATATCCATGAACATCAGGTCGTTTTCATGCGCGACTTTGAGCAGCAGGACGGCATCGCCTTTCTGCTGCTGTATTTCAAGAATGCAAACCGTTTCTTCTATCTGCCCTATGCGCAGATGGTGACTTTCTGGAACAGGTCCAAAACGGGGCATCACAAATATTTCCGCATGGACGAACTTGACCCCGCTTACGAGATCAGGTGCAGCGGCTATATGCTGCATTTCCTCGAACCGCTCCAGCGGGATATCATGAGCCGGTAGGCGGCTTGACATATATGGATAAAAACCATATAATAATTTCACATGCTATCACTTTAGCAGATTAAAGCAAACGGAAAGGGCATCCTAATGAATATTTTATTACATACACCGGACGGTGTACGCGACACATACGGCGAAGAATGCATGAGCAAGAAACTGCTGGCAGACAGGCTGACCGATGTGCTGCATCTTTACGGCTATCAGGACATCGAGACGCCGACCTTCGAGTTTTACGAGATTTTCAGTGATGAGCGCGGCACGGTTCCGGCGAGAAATATGTACAGATTCATCGACCGGGACGGCAGTACGCTGGTGCTGCGGCCGGATATCACACCGTCAATCGCACGTGCGGTGGCCAAGTATTACGGGGATGAGGAAATTCCGCTCCGTTTTGCTTACTGCGGCAATGTATTTGTGAACAACCCGACGCTGCAGGGCAAGCTCAAGGAGACGACCCAGATCGGCGCGGAGCTGATCGGCAATACGGACGTCGAAGGCGATGCGGAGATGATAGCGCTTTCGATCAATCTTCTCAAAGAAGCCGGCCTTTCGGAGTTCCAGATCGATGTCGGCCACGTTGGCTATTTC
The DNA here is from genome assembly GCA_900314775.1 of uncultured Eubacteriales bacterium. Taxonomy (GTDB): domain Bacteria; phylum Bacillota; class Clostridia; order Lachnospirales; family Lachnospiraceae; genus UBA2912. Next base: position 65,732 of record OMWM01000002.1, read on the forward strand.
AACACCATCGCGAAGGAAGCCGGTATCGAGGGCGAGGCGCTGGACAATCTGCGCAGTCTGATCGAGAACAAGAATTCATTCGGAGCGGAGTCGCTCCTGGAGACGCTCCATGTACCGCAGGAGCAGGCAGAGATACTGGCCGCACTGCCGGAGCTTTTCGGCGATGACAACACGATTGAACGGGCCAGAGCCATGACGAAGAGCCCGCAGGCGCTTGCCGTGCTGGATTACCTCGAGAAGATTTACAATGCCGTCTGCGAATACGGTTTTGAGAAATATGTCACGATCGATCTGGGCATGCTCAGCGAGTACGATTACTATACCGGCATCATTTTCCGCGGATATACGTACGGGACGGGCGATGCGCTTGTCAAGGGAGGCCGCTACGACAGACTGATCGGTCAGTTCGGTGCGCCGAAGGCCAGTGTCGGTTTTGCGGCGGTGCTGGACGAGCTGATCCTGGCACTGAGCAGGCAGCACATCGCGCTGCCGGAGGGACCGCGCTTTTCGATGGTGCTCTATGAGCCGCCGTACAGAGAGCAGGCCGTGAAGACGGCCAATTCGCTGCGGGAGATCCGCCGGCCGGTCAGCATGTTAAAGCGCGAGCCGGACAGGACGATCAGCGATTATATTGAATACGGCAGTCGGTTCCATATGGAGAGCATTCTCTATATTGATGAAGACTTGGAACTGACGAAGATAGACATACTTGACGGCAGCAGGAAAAAAATGCCATTATAAACGGGGAGTTCGCCATGAGATATCTGAAATTTGCCCTTGCCAAGGGCAGACTTGCGAATAAGTTACTGGATCTGTTTGAGAACATCGGCATTACGATGGATGAGATGCGGGATCCGGATACGAGAAAACTGATTTTTACCAATGAGGAACTTGGCATCGAGATGTTCCTTGCCAAGGCCAGCGATGTGCCGACCTACGTCGAATACGGCGCGGCGGATATCGGTGTCGTCGGCAAGGATACCTTGCTGGAAGCCGGCAGGAAACTCTATGAGGTCCTGGATCTGGGCTTCGGCAAGTGCCGCATGTGTGTCTGCGGACCGGCTGAGGCAGCGGAGCTGCTCGAGCACGGCCGCCTGATCCGTGTGGCTTCCAAATATCCGGAAATTGCCCGTGATTATTTTTACAACCGCCGCCACCAGACGGTGGAGATCATCAAGCTGAACGGTTCCGTGGAACTGGCGCCGATTGTCGGCCTGTCCGAAGTGATCGTCGATATCGTGGAGACCGGTACGACGCTGCGGGAGAACGGCCTGACCGTTCTGGATGAGATCTGCCCGCTGTCGGCGCGCATGGTGGTCAATCCGGTCAGCATGAAGATGGAAAATGCGAGAATCCGGGAACTGATCCGCAGAATCAGAGAGCAGCTTCCGCAGTAAAGCGTAAATCATATCTGTAATTTATATAGAGAGGACAGCAGCCATGAAAATCACAAAAGTCACACCGGAGTCGGTCAGCAGCCTTATGAAGGATCTTCTGAAGAGAAACCCGAACCAGTACACCTCGTATTCCGAGACCGTACAGGGTATTCTGAATGAAGTGAGACAGGGCGGCGACAAGGCTCTTTTTGAAATTACCAGAAAGTTCGACAAGGCGGATATCAACGCGGATAACATCCGCGTGACGAAGGAAGAGATCGAGCAGGCCTATGCGGACACGGATCCTGCCCTGATCAAAGTGATCCGCAAAGCCATCGTGAATATCCGTGCCTTCCATGAGAAACAGAAGAAGAATACCTGGATTGACACGACACCGAACGGAACGATTCTCGGACAGCGCATCACACCGCTGGCCACCGTCGGTGTATACGTGCCGGGCGGCAAGGCAGCTTATCCGTCTTCCGTCCTGATGAATATCATTCCGGCCAAAGTGGCCGGCGTTTCCCGGATTATTATGACGACACCGCCGAAGGCAGACGGCAGCGTCAACAAGGGAACGCTGGTTGCCGCCAACGAGGCGGGCGCCGATGTCATCTACAAGGTCGGCGGCGCGCAGGCGATTGCCGCGATGGCCTACGGCACCGAGAGCATTCCGAAGGTGGACAAGATCGTCGGCCCCGGCAATATTTATGTGGCGCTGGCGAAGAAAGCCGTATACGGCAACGTCAGCATCGATTCGGTGGCCGGTCCGAGCGAGATCATGGTGATCGCCGATGAGACGGCCAATCCGCGCTATGTCGCGGCGGATCTCCTTTCACAGGCTGAACATGATGAGCTGGCCTGCGCGACGCTGGTGACGACGAGCGAGACGCTGGCTGATAAGGTCAACGAGGAGATCGACGGTTTCCTGAAGACGCTTTCAAGACGCGAGATTATTCAGAAGTCGCTCGACAATTACGGACACATCCTGCTGGCACAGGATATCGACGAGACCGTCGATATCGTCAACGAGATCGCACCGGAACATCTGGAGATTGTGACGGCCAATCCGTTTGAGACCATGACGAAGGTCAGAAATGCGGGCGCCATTTTCATGGGCGAATACAGCTCGGAGCCGCTCGGCGACTATTTCGCCGGCCCGAACCACATCCTGCCGACAAACGGCACGGCCAAATTCTTCTCGCCGCTCGGTGTGGATGATTTCGTAAAGCGCTCCAGCCTGATCTATTATTCCAGAGAAGCGCTGGAACCGGTCGCAGAGGATATCGAGACATTTGCCGAGGCGGAAGGCCTCACGGCACATGCCAATTCGATCAGAGTCAGATTTGAGGATAAGAAATGAGCAGAACAGCGACAGTCAGCCGGAAGACCGGCGAGACCGATATCACGGTGACGATCAATCTCGATGGCAGCGGCAGGGCGCAGGTCAATACGGGCATCGGCTTTTTCGACCACATGTTAAACAGCTTTGCCCGCCATGGTTTATTTGACCTGACCGTCACGGCGGACGGCGATCTGGAAGTAGATTGCCATCACACGATAGAAGACACCGGCATTGTGCTCGGTGAGGCGATTAAGGAAGCACTCGGCGATAAGGCAGGCATCCGTCGTTTCGGCTATTTCCTGCTGCCAATGGACGAGGCACTTGTTTTGTGCGCGGTCGACCTTTCCGGGCGCCCGTATCTTGTCATGGATGCGCAGTTTGCCGGGGAGCGGGTCGGCGGCTTTGACACGCAGATGGTGCATGAATTTTTCTATGCGGTCAGCTACAGCTGCGGCATGAACCTGCATCTGCGCGAGCTGTCCGGCAGCAACGATCACCATGTGATCGAGGCGATGTTCAAGGCGTTTGCCAAGTCGCTTGACCAGGCGGTTTCCTATGATGAGCGCATCAATGGCGTATTTTCGACAAAGGGGTCTTTGTGAGATGAAAATCATGACATCCAACGAGGAATACAACAAACTGATATCGCCGCTGAAGGCATATAAGCAGTTTTCCGAATTCAAGACCGATGCGGCGGGGCTGGTCCCGGTTGTTGTGCAGGATGAAGAAAACGGACAGGTGCTGATGGTGGCCTATATGAACGAACAGGCGTATAACCAGACGGTGCAGGAAGGCGTGATGACCTACTGGAGCCGGAGCCGGAGCGAACTCTGGCGCAAGGGCGATACGAGCGGCCATTATCAGATCGTCTGCTCGCTGGAGATCGACTGCGACAGCGACACGATACTGGCGAAGGTAAAACAGGTCGGTGCAGCCTGCCACACAGGGCACCGGAGCTGTTTCTTCACAGCGCTGGCCAAAAATCCGAAGTACGGGAAGAACTGAGTAAAGTAATTGTTTGACAAAGATATTCAATCAACCTATAATAAAAAATTGGTAGACTGACGTTTGCCAATTTTTTTATTTTTTCAATTTATAGCATCGGAGGCATCGATATGGTAAAACCATACGGATTAAACGAACTCAGGAAAATGTTCCTGGACTTTTTTGAGAGCAAGGGTCATCTTGTTCTGCCAAGTTTTTCACTTGTTCCGCACAACGACAACAGTCTTTTACTGATAAATGCAGGTATGGCGCCGCTCAAGCCATATTTCACCGGCGAAGAGGTTCCGCCGAGACGGCGCGTTGCCACCTGCCAGAAATGCATCCGTACAGGCGATCTGGAGAATGTCGGCAAGACAGCCCGCCATGGCACTTTCTTTGAGATGCTGGGCAATTTCTCTTTCGGCGATTATTTCAAGCACGAGGCGATTGCCTGGTCCTGGGAATTCCTGACACAGGTTGTCGGTCTTGAACCGGACAGACTGTATCCGTCCATTTATCTCGATGACGATGAGGCTTTTGATATCTGGAACAAGGAGATCGGTATCCCGGCTGACCGGATTTTCCGGTTTGGCAAGGAGGACAACTTCTGGGAACACGGCTCGGGTCCGTGCGGTCCCTGCTCCGAGATTTACTATGACCGCGGCGAGAAGTACGGCTGCGGCAAACCGACCTGTACCGTAGGCTGCGACTGCGACCGTTACATGGAGATCTGGAACAACGTATTTACCCAGTTCGACAATGACGGACACGGCAACTACACAGAACTGAAACAGAAGAACATCGATACCGGCATGGGCCTCGAGCGTCTGGCCGTTGTCGTACAGCAGGTCGATTCCATTTTCGATGTCGATACGATCCAGGCACTGCGCGATGAGGTGTGCCGCATCGCCGGCGTACAGTACGGCGAGAAGCATGAGACGGATGTCTCTGTCCGCATTATCACGGACCATATCCGTTCGGCGACATTCATGATCTCCGATGGCATTCTGCCTTCTAATGAAGGCCGCGGCTATGTACTGCGCAGACTGATCCGCCGTGCGGCAAGAAACGGCAGACTCCTCGGCATTCAGGGCAAATTCCTCGAGAAGCTCTGCGAGAAGGTAATCGAGACCTCCAAAGACGGCTATCCGGAACTGGAGACCAGAAAGACCTTTATCCTCCGCGTCCTTTCTCAGGAGGAGGACAATTTCAACCGTACGCTCGATACCGGTCTGGAGATTCTCGGCGGTATGGAGAAGAAGCTCAGCGAAGACGGCGGCAAGGTGCTGGCCGGCGAGGATGCCTTCAAGCTCTATGATACCTACGGATTCCCTCTCGATCTGACAAAGGAGATCCTCGAAGAGAAGGGCTACGAGATCGATGAGGAAGGCTTTAAGAAATGCATGCAGGTACAGCGCGAGACAGCCCGCGGTGCCCGCAAGACAGCGAACTATATGGGCAAGGATCTGACCGTGTTTGATCATCTTGACCCGAAGATCAACAGCGAATTTGTCGGCTATGACCGCACGGAATGCGAATCGGAGATTCTGTTCCTGACAGAAGGCGCAGACGACACAAAGGCAGAATCCGTACAGGCCATGACGGACGGCCAGGAAGGTACGATTGTCACCGCGCAGACACCGTTCTATGCGACAAGCGGCGGCCAGATGGCGGACCGCGGCGTCATCATCGGACCGGAGGGCGAATTCACCGTCACCGATACGGAGAAGGTTTCCGGCGGCAAGATCGCACACCGCGGCAAAGTGACGCGCGGTATGTTCACGGTCGGCGAGAAGGTTACACTGAAGATCGACACAGCCCGCAGGAAGGATGCGGCGAAGAATCACAGTGCCACCCATCTTCTGCAGAAAGCGCTGCAGACCGTGCTCGGCGATCATGTTCACCAGAACGGTTCTCTGAACGACGAGAATCATCTTCGTTTCGACTTCACGCATTTTGCGGCTATGACGCCGGAAGAGCTCGCGAAGGTCGAGAAGATTGTCAATGAAGAGATCGAAGCCGGCCTGCCGGTGCACACCGATGTCATGAGCATCGACGAGGCGCGCAAGACCGGTGCAATGGCGCTTTTCGGCGAGAAGTACGGCGAGAAGGTCCGCGTCGTTTCAATGGGTGATTTTTCCAAGGAATTCTGCGGCGGCACCCATGTCAGCAATACCGCTGAGATCGGCAGCTTCAAGATCCTTTCCGAGCAGGGCGTAGCGTCCGGCGTCCGGAGAATCGAAGCCATTACCGGAAGCGGTGTTATGAAATATTACAGAGATCTGGAAAATGATCTCAAAGAGGCAGCGAAGACGGCGAAGTGTGAGCCGGATAAGCTGACCGAGCGTATCCTTGCTCTGCAGGATGAGGTGAAGAAACTCACCGCAGAGAATGACAAGCTGAAGAACCAGATGGCCAAAGAGGCGGCAGGCGATGCGATGAGCAGTCTTACAGAGGTTGCCGGCATGAAATTCCTGCCGGTTCATCTGCAGAATGTCAATATGCAGGAACTCATGAACCTCGGCGATCAGTTCAAGGCGAAGATCGGAGAGGGCGTGGTTGTGCTCGCTTCGGATAACGGCGGCAAGGTCAGCCTGCTTGCCATGGCAACAGACGGCGCTGTGAAGAAGGGCGCACATGCCGGCAATATCATCAAAGCCATCGCTAAGCTCGTTGGCGGCGGCGGCGGCGGAAGACCGAACATGGCGCAGGCCGGCGGCAAGAACGCGGCAGGCATCGATGATGCACTGAAAGCAGCGGCGCAGACGCTGGCTGAGCAGCTTGGCTGATTGATTTCAAGGCGGAATATTTAATGAAGGAATTAAAGAATCTTCTCTATGTGATCATGGGCGTGGTATTCCTTGTTGTCCTGTTCGTCGTCTGCAATCGGTACGCCGGACAGGTTAAGGAAGAAAATGCTGACCAGATTCAGCCGTCCATTGTAAATGGACAGCAGACACCGGAGACGGAGTCGGAATCGAGGACGGCAGCCGAGGATGCCGAGGCTGTGGACGTAGAGAAACAGGTACAGGCAATGGTATCGGATGAATCGTCTTCCTCGTGCAGCATTGTGCTTGCCGGCGATATCCTGATGCAGGAGAGTCAGTTTGAATCCGCTTATGATTCGGAAACTGAGGAATTCGATTTCACACCGTGGTTTGCCAATATCAGCGATATCCTGCAGAGCGGTGATTTCACCGCGGCGACGCTGAAGACAACCTTTGCGGGACAGGATAACGGTGCCGGGACCGCCTATGGCGGATACGGTGTCTATCAGGGACTCAGCAATGCGCCGGAGACCCTGGCAGATGCCATGGCGTCTGCCGGTATCTCGCTTGTCAATACGGCAACCAATCACGCCGGCGATTTTGATTTTGCCGGTATCAGTTCCACGATCGGCTATCTGGATGATGCGAAGATCGAGCATGTCGGTACGGCCGATTCGGAAGACGGTGTGAAGACCTATGTGTATGACAGCGGCAGCGTAAAGGTCGGCTTTGTCGGCTATACCAATTCGCTGAACTACGCTCTCACAGAAGGCGGAGATTACGCGCTGAATTATCTGGAAGACTACAGCAGCGACAAGATGGATGAACTCTGCAGCGATGTGAAGGCACTCCGGAAAGACGGTGCGGATATCGTTGTCGTGATGCTCAATTTCGGAAGCGTGGATTCCGATAGTATAGAAGAAGAACAGCAGACGGCGGCTGAGCAGATTGCCGAGGCGGGCGCGGATATCATCGCCGGCACCGGCTCGACGATGGTCAAACCGATGGAAGTGCTCAATGTCACCGATGATGACGGCAATGATCACAGCTGTACGGTGCTTTACGGCATGGGCGTGCTGCTTTCGTCCGAGGTCTATGATGAAGATGTGGGAACGGATTCGGATATGACGGCCGTTTTCAAATTCAATATCGCGCAGAATGCCGGCAGTGCGAAGGTCGATTCCGTGGCGGTCTATCCGGTTTATGAGAACTGGACAGATGACGGAACGCTCAGTCCGGTACCGGTATGCAAGGCCAAAGACGACGCATCGTCCTACAGCGATGAGCTGGATGAAGATGACGAGGCGCGGATCGAGGAAGGCTATACTTCCGTGATCGAGCGGCTGACGGACGACACCGGTCTGTCCTATGATTACAAGGATTATTCCTATGTGATTTCCTTACAGTAAAAAGCTTGACGAAACGCCATTCTATGGTATAATTAAATAGTGCCTTGGTCATACCCTTAGTGTACAAGCACTTAATTTAAAACCGGAGGGAGGTTGGGTGTGAGCGATGTCAGAGATCATAGTTAAGGAAAACGAGAGCCTGGACAGTGCATTACGCAGATTCAAGAGAAGCTGCGCGAAAGCTGGTATTCAGCAGGAGATCCGTAAGAGAGAACATTATGAGAAGCCGAGCGTTAGACGTAAGAAGAAGTCTGAGGCAGCTCGTAAGAGAAAGTATAAATAATCTCCGATAACACGGTTTCTAAACAAGACTATAACTGCAAAGTTATAGTCTTTTCTTTATTTAAGCTATGTGAAATTACATTGATTCGTGCTAAAATTGATAACAGATGTTCAGAGGGAGGATATTTGCATGGGAGCTGCGGAAGAAATCATTGATGTACCGGCGGAGCATATCAGAAACGTTTTCGGGGAATTTGACAGTTTTCTCAAGCTGATCGAGCAAAAGCTTCATGTCACGATCGTTGCCCGGGGCGGATCATTGAAGGTGCTCGGAGACGAGGCCCATATAAAGCAGGCGGTCAGAGCGCTGGAACAGCTCATCCATCTATCCGAAAACGGTGCGGCGATAACCGAGCAGAACGTAAATTATACGATCGAGCTGGTGATGGAAGATTCCAAAGAAGATATCAATGATCTTTACAGCGATATCATCTGTCACACGGTAAGCGGCAAACCTGTGATGCCGAAGACATCCGGGCAGAAGATCTATGTCGACGATATCCGCAGCAAGATGATCGTCTTCGGCGTCGGACCGGCCGGCACCGGCAAGACTTATCTGGCGATGGCGATGGCGATCACTGCCTTCAAGAATAATGAAGTCAACAGGATTATCCTGACGAGACCGGCGATCGAAGCCGGCGAGCGGCTCGGCTTTCTGCCGGGCGATCTGCAGCAGAAGATCGATCCTTATCTGCGCCCGCTTTACGATGCCCTGTATGAGATCATGGGGGCGGACAGCTATCTGCGCAATTCGGAGAAAGGCCTGATTGAGGTGGCACCGCTTGCGTACATGCGCGGCCGCACGCTCGACAATTCTTTTATCGTGCTCGATGAGGCGCAGAATACGACGCCGGCCCAGATGAAGATGTTTCTGACGAGAATCGGTTTCGGCTCCAAAGTGATTGTGACAGGCGACCTCACGCAGAAGGACCTGCCTGCCGGACAGCAGTCGGGACTCGATGTCGCACTGAAGATTCTCAAGGGCATTCCGGAGATCGGCATCTGCATGTTCAGCAGCCGCGATGTAGTGCGCCATCCGCTGGTGCAGAAGATTGTCCGTGCATATGATGAATATGAGGCGAAACAGGCGAAGAAAGCCCATCACAGACAGGGCACCGGCTATACCGATAATGAGAGGAAAAGAGAAAAGTGACCGTTAATATAGAGACAGAGACAGAGAATACACTTGATTTTGACAGTGCGTCCGTCATCCGCGCGGTCGTGGAGGCAGCTGCGGATTATGTAAAGTGTCCGTATGAGATACAGGTCAACGTGCTGCTGACAGATGATGAGGCGATTCACGAGATCAACCGCGAGCAGCGCGGCATAGACCGCGCGACCGATGTGCTTTCCTTTCCGCTGGCACAGTATGATCCGCCGGCGGATTTCTCCATGTTTGATGACTGCGAGACGGAAGACTACTTTGACCCCGACAGCGGCGAACTGATGCTCGGGGATATCGTCATTTCCCTGGATCATGTGAAGGAGCAGGCCAGCGCCTACGGCCATTCGCAGAAGCGGGAGCTGGCTTTTCTGACGGCGCACAGCATGCTGCACCTGTTCGGCTATGATCACATGGAAGAAGATGAGCGCCTTGTGATGGAGGAAAAGCAGGAAGAGATTCTCCAGCAGCTCGGAATTGTCAGAGACTGACAGAATGTACCTGTGAAAAAACAATATTCCGTTGAAAGTACGGGCTGTTTTTATTAGAATATTATCAATGTCTTTAAATAGAATTCAGATTGGGGTTTAATTTACATAATGGCGCAGAGCAATAAGAATCATGACGCAGGCCGGAACATACTGGTGCAGGGTACCGTGCTTGCCGTTGCCGAATTTATTTCCAGACTGATCGGACTTGTCTATCGTATTCCGCTGCAGCGCATTGCCGGTGATGAAGGCATGGGCTACTACGGATATGCCTACGATATCTTTTCTATTCTGTATATACTTTCTATCAGCGGCGTCCCGCTGGCTGTCATGAAGCTGATTTCCACATGCCGTGCGAAGCACGATTCTCTGAATCAGCGCCGTGTTGTCATAGCGTCCCTGATATGGACGGTTCTGGTCGGCGGCGTGATCGGCGGCCTTACGGTTCTGTTTGCGAGCCAGATTTCCAGACTGGTCTTCGGTGCGCAGCTGGCAGACAACATCACACCGTCGCTGCGCGTACTCGGTTCGACGATATTTTTCTGCTGCATACTGAGTGCTTTCCGCGGCTTTTTCCAGGGTCTCGGGACCATGATTCCGACAGCGGTATCCAATATCATCGAGCAGGTTTTCAACGCCGTATTCAGCGTTCTCATGGCCTGGATTCTGGTAGCCAGAGGCCCGGCCTATGCCGCAATGGGCGGTACGCTCGGTACCTGCATCGGCGCCCTTTCCGCCGTACTGTTTCTGATTGTGATCTATCTCATGTACCGGCCGCGGCTGATGAACCGCGTGCGCCGGGACAAGACCAGCAGACCGATCCCGTATTCGTCTCTTATGAAGAATATCACGTTGGTCATGGTGCCGGTTATGCTCGGCTCCATCGTGAGCAATATCAATGCAATCGTTGATTCATCCCTGTACAGCAATATTCTGGCCGGACAGGGTTACTCGGCGGATCTGATTTCGACGCTTTACGGCAAATACACCAGTAAATTCAAGACGATTGCCAATCTGCCGCTGGCGATGGCGACCGCACTGGGCGTTGCGATGATTCCGGATATTCAGACAGCTTATGTCAAGGGAGACCGCGAGGGCGTACTGCATAACATTTCGCTGACGCTGCGTTTCAGCATGATTGTCGCCATTCCGTCTACGGTCGGCCTGGCCGTCCTCGGCGGCCCGGTTGTACAGCTGCTGTTCGGCGATACATCCGCAGTTGTCAAAAACATGATGACGATCGGTTCGACGTACGTGGTTCTGTATTCCATCCAGAATGTGACCACATCGGCCCTGCAGGGAATTGACCGCATGCGGGATCCGCTGATCAATTCGATCATCACACTTGGCATTCACACGGTTTTCGTGTACGTACTGCTGAAATACTGTGATATGAACGTTTTCGCACTCGTTTTCGGTACAGTGCTGCTCGCGTTCATCATGTGTATTCTGAATCACTATTCGCTGAAAAAGCATATCGGCTATAAGCAGGAGATTGTGAAGACCTATCTGATTCCGACGGCTGCATCTGCGGTCATGGGAATCTGCGTCTATATCGTATACCGCGTCTTCCTGCTCTGGCTTGACAGCAATGCGATTGCCTGCATTATCGCTATTTTAGTCGGCATGTTGATTTACACGGCGATGCTTCTTCTTATGCACGGCGTGACAGAAGAGGAAATCTACAAATTCCCGAAGGGCAGCGCGATCGTCCGTATTCTGAAGGCGATCCGTCTTCTGTAGGAGATAAATATGTTATATGATATCGGTATCATAGGTGGAGGAGCTTCCGGAATGGCAGCCTGTATTGCGGCTGCCGAAACGGGAGCCTCTGTGCTTTTACTGGAAAGAATGCCGCAGCTCGGGCGCAAGATTCCGGCGACCGGAAACGGCCGCTGCAATCTGACGAATCTGCGCGTACGCCGCGGAAAAGATATGACGCCGTTCTACCGCGGCCAGGAAACTGCCTTTGCCGGCCGCGTCCTTTCACAGTTTGACAGTGCGGATACGATCCGGTTTTTTCAGTCGATCGGTGTCTATACGCACGACCGCGACGGCTATGTCTACCCGCTGTCGGATCAGGCATCGACCGTGCGCGATGCGCTCGAGCGGGCGGTCCGCTCTTTCCGGTCTGTGACGGTCAGAGAAGGCGTGCAGGTGACGAAGGCCCGCTTTGTAAAAGACGGCCGGTATTTCCAGATAACAGCCGGGCAGGAGACGTTCAGGGCAGCAAAGCTGATCATCGCCTCCGGCGGGCAGTCGCAGAGCCGGCTGGGCAGTGACGGTTCCGGCTATGCGCTGTGCCGCAGTTTCGGTCACAAAGTGATTCCGGCTGTGCCTGCGCTGTGTGCGCTGCATGCCGCTGATCAGGCGCAGTTTTTCAAAACCTGCGCCGGCGTAAGATGCCGTGCGGCGGTATCCGTCTTTGAAAACGGCTCTTTTATGGAAAGCAGCAGCGGGGAGCTGCAGCTGACCGCGTACGGTCTTTCCGGCATTCCCGTGTTTCAGATCAGCCGTTTTGCGGCCTATGCGCTGCGGCAGCGAAGCCGTGTCAGCGCGCAGGTCGATTTTGTGCCGGAGATGCGGGAAGGAAAACTGCGGACATTTCTGCAGGAGGAAGGCAGACGCCATCCGGATTATACGGCAGAGCAGGTGCTGTGCGGCATTGTCAACAGCCGCCTGGCGCAGGCACTGTGCCGCATTGCGGGAATCCGCCCGCAGCAGCGGATGAAGGATTCGGACGGGCAGCTGGCAGCGCTGGTGCGCAGCCTGAAAAAGCTTCGTTTTGAGATAAAAGGCACGAATGATTTTGATCAGTCGCAGGTGACAGCCGGCGGGATCAGCACGCGGGAGATCGACAGCAATACCATGATGTCACGCCTCGTGCCGGGACTGTATATAACCGGTGAGCTCCTTGATATCGAAGGTATCTGCGGCGGCTTTAATCTGCAGTGGGCCTGGGCGACCGGTGTGCTCGCCGGCCGGCATGCAGCAGGAGGCAGACATGCTTAAAATTACCAACATCCGGCTGCCCTTTGACGCAGAGGAAGATGCTCTGCGCAGGGCGGTTCTGAAAAAACTCCGTATTCATCCGGATGAACTGAAAAAAATGCGGATTCTGAAGTGTTCCCTGGATGCCCGGCGCGGACGGCGCGGCGGACACAGCGGACAGATCTGCCGCGAATACAGCGTTGCCGTGCAGGTGAAGAAGGAAGCGGAGATTCTCCGCCGGCACCGCGGCGACCGGGATATTGCAGTTTATCATGAAAATAAATATCATTTTCCATATCACGCCGAAGGCAGGCCTGCGCAGCCGCCTGTGATCGTGGGCAGCGGGCCGGCAGGTCTTTTCTGCGGGCTGTATCTTGCCAGAGCAGGATTTGCCCCGATCGTGATCGAGCGCGGCCGGGAGGTCGAGGTCAGAAAAGAGAAGGTGCAGGCTTTCTGGGACGGCGGCAGGCTGGATCCGGAGTGCAACGTGCAGTTCGGAGAAGGCGGCGCCGGCACATTTTCAGACGGCAAGCTCGGCACGATGGTCAAGGACCGCAGCGGCATGCGCACAGCGGTTCTGGAGACATTCGTCGAAGCCGGTGCCCCGGAAGAAATTCTCTACACGAACAAGCCGCATCTGGGCACGGACCAGCTGTCCGACATTGTCCGCAATATGCGGAAAGAGATCATAAGTTTCGGCGGGCAGGTGCATTTCGGCTGCCGCGCGGATGATCTTATCCTGGAAGACGGCCGCCTGCAGGGCATCCGGCTGTCTTCCGGCGAGTGCATCGCGGCGCCGGCGGCGGTGCTGGCCGTCGGACACAGCGCGCGCGATACCTTCCGGATGCTGTACAGACGCGGCATGCATATCGAGCAGAAGCCGTTTGCCATCGGCGTCAGGGCCGAGCACCCGCAGTCGATGATCAACAAGGCGCAGTACGGCACGGAGGATGACCGCCTGCCGGCTGCGAACTACAAGCTGACAGCGCATACCGCGGGCGGCCGCAGCGTGTATTCATTCTGCATGTGCCCGGGCGGCTATGTCGTCAATGCTTCATCAGAAGAAGGCATGTGCACGGTAAACGGCATGAGCAACCAGGCCCGCGACAGCGAGAACGCCAACAGCGCCATCGTGGTCAGTGTGGGACCGGAGGATTACGGCTCGGATCACCCGCTGGCCGGTGTGGAATTTCAGCGCCGCTGGGAGAAGAAGACATTTGAAGAGGGCGGCGGCAAGGTGCCGGTGCAGCTGTATGAGGATTTCAGGCTGAACCGCACCTCCGATCATTTCGGCGATGTGCACCCGGTGCATATGGGTGCGTATGCGTTCGGCAATCTGCGCCGCTGCCTGCCGGATTCGGCGGCAGAAAGCATCCTGGAGGCCATGCCGCAGTTCGGGCGGCGGATTGAAGGTTTTGACAGACCTGATACAATATTTTCAGGGATTGAAGCCAGAACGTCATCCCCGATCCGCATGGTGCGGGATGAGTCGATGCAGAGCAATCTGCGCGGCGTGTTCCCGTGCGGAGAAGGCGCCGGCTATGCCGGCGGCATAACGAGTGCAGCGATGGATGGGATCAGGACCGCGGAAGCGGTTGCAATGTTTTACACGGAGATGGATAATAAGAATGATCAGTGAAGAAGATATCAGGAGAATCAACGAACTTTATCATAAAAGCAAAGGGGAAGGCCTGACGGCCGAGGAGACAATTGAGCAGCAGGAGCTGCGCGGCCGCTACATCATGTCTTTCCGCGAGAATCTGCGGGTCCAGCTGGAGAACATTGATATTCAGAACCCGGATGGTTCGATCACCCATGTGGCGGACCGCAGGAAGAAGAAAAGGAAACAGTAATGAACGAGACAGAGACGGAGAAGAAGACAGTCCGTGCGCAGATGCGTGCGAAGAGAGATGCGCAGACGCCTGTGCAGGTCAATATGGCCGGGCTGTCGGTGATGCGCAGGATCTATGAACTGGACGAGTATGAGGCGGCGGATACGGTGCTGACCTATGTTTCCGTCGGCAGTGAGATGCAGACCATCTCGCTGATCAGCCATTCCATAGAGCAGGGCAAGCGTGTCGGTGTTCCGCTGGTTACGGGCAAGGGCGAGATGAAATTCATATACATCAGCAGTATCAGCGACCTTAAGCCCGGCCGGTACGGCATTCCGGAGCCGAAGAGCTACCGGACGCAGGAACTGACGGGCGGCTTCATGGTCACGCCCGGACTGGCATTTGACCGCAGTCTGCACCGGATCGGCTACGGCGGGGGCTTTTATGACCGCTATATCCGTGCCCACCGGCAGGACCTTTTCTGCTGCTGCCCGGCGTATGCCTTTCAGGTGATCGGCCAGGTGCCGCAGAGTGAATTTGATGAACCCGTAGACATGATTATCACACCCGATGAGACTATCAGATAAGATGGAATATTTAGATGAAACAGAGAAACAGCTGAGTATCATTGAAGAACTCAGCCGGCGGCTGAAAGCGGAAGAAGAAAAGACCGGCGTGAAGAAGACATTTCACGTCGTCACGTTCGGCTGCCAGATGAATGCAAGAGATTCCGAGAAGCTGGCCGGCATTCTGCGCCGGATCGGCTATGTGGAGACCGATACCGAGGACGCGGATTTTGTGATCTACAACACCTGTACGGTCCGTGAGAATGCGGATCTGCGTGTATACGGCCGGCTCGGACAGATGAAGCGTGTCAAGGAGAAACATCCCGGCATGCTGATTGCGCTTTGCGGCTGCATGATGCAGGAACCGGCGGCGGTCGAGAAGATCAGGAAATCCTACCGCAATGTCGATATCATTTTCGGCACGCACAATATTTTCAAGCTGGCGCAGCTGATTCAGGAGCGCCTTGACACCGGGGAGATAGTGGTCGATATCTGGCCGGATAGGGACATGATTGTCGAGAATCTGCCGTCCGAGCGGAAATATCCGTTTAAATGCGGCGTCAATATCATGTTCGGCTGCAACAATTTCTGCAGCTACTGCATTGTGCCTTATGTGCGCGGCCGGGAGCGAAGCCGCAGGCCGGAGGACATTTTGAGTGAGATCCGTGCGGATGTCGCGGACGGAGTCGTCGAGGTCATGCTGCTTGGGCAGAATGTCAACTCCTACGGGAAAAATCTCGAGACGCCGGTGTCCTTTGCACAGCTGCTGCGGCAGGTCAGCGAGATCGATGGTCTGCAGCGGATCCGCTTCATGACCTCGCATCCGAAGGACCTGTCCGACGAGCTGATCGCGGTGATGGCCGATGCGGACAACATCTGCCGCCATATCCATCTGCCGGTCCAGTCCGGCAGCAACCGCATACTCAAGGCGATGAACCGGCACTATACAAGAGAGGACTACCTGCGGCTTGTCGACAAGCTGCGCACGGCTATGCCGGATATTGCGATCACGACGGATATCATCGTGGGCTACCCGGAAGAGACAGAACAGGATTTCCAGGACACGCTGGATCTCGTGAAGGAAGTCGGGTACGACGGCGCCTTTACGTTTATTTATTCGAAGAGAACGGGTACGCCGGCGGCGAAAATACCGTATAATATATCAAAAGAAGAAATCAAGGACCGTTTCGACAGACTGCTGGCACAGGTACAGTGCGATTCCAAAAAGGCACTTGAAAAGCGCCTCGGAACCGTTCAGAGCGTGCTGGTGGAGAGCCCGAACGACCACGACCCTTCTATGGTGACCGGAAGGCTTGAAAGCAATGCCATTGTGCATTTTCCGGGTTCGGCAGATCTGATCGGCCGTATTGTGCAGGTTAAGATGACGGAAAACCGTTCATTTTACTATATAGGCGAAAGAGTCAGTGTTTAAGGAAAGGAAATGACGATGCCAAAGAATATTGATATCAAGGAAATCTACGGATGCAATGTGTTTGACGATGCTACGATGCAGCAGCGCCTTCCGAAGAAGATCTACGCTGAATTCAAGCAGTCGCTTCTGGAAGGAGAAGACCTCGAACCGCATGTGGCCGAGATTATCGCGCATGAGATGAAAGAATGGGCAATTGAGAAGGGAGCAACGCATTTTACGCACTGGTTCCAGCCGCTCACCCATATTACGGCAGAGAAGCACGATGCCTTTATCAACCCGCAGAAAGACGGAAGGCTTCTGCTTTCCCTTTCCGGCAAAGAGCTGATCAAGGGCGAGCCGGACGGCTCTTCTTTCCCGTCAGGCGGTCTGCGCGTGACCTGCGAGGCCCGCGGCTATACGGCGTGGGACTGCACATCACCGGCCTTTATCAAGGAATTCCCGGACAGCACCTCGATCCTGTGCATTCCGACCGTATTCTGTGCTTATAACGGCCAGGCGCTGGATATGAAGACGCCGCTGCTCAAATCCATGGAGGCGATCAACAGACAGTCTCTGCGGATCCTGCGGCTTTTCGGCGATACGCAGACAAAGCGCGTGATCACGAGTGTGGGCGCGGAGCAGGAGTATTTCCTGATTGACCGCGAGACAGCCATGAAGAGAATGGATATCATGTTCACGGGACGGACGCTTTTCGGCGCGCCGGCACCGAAAGGACAGGAACTCGGCGATCATTATTTCGGCATCATCAAGGAACGTGTGCTCGCCTACATGTCCGAGCTGAACGAGGAACTGTGGAAGCTCGGCATCAAGGCCAAGACGCAGCATAACGAGGTTGCGCCGGGCCAGCATGAGCTCGCTCCGATTTATGATACAACCAATATTGCAACCGATGACAACCAGCTGATCATGGAGATCATGAAGAAGGTGGCCCGCCGCCACGGCCTCGAGTGCCTGCTGACAGAGAAACCGTTTGACGGTGTCAATGGTTCCGGCAAGCACAACAACTGGTCGCTGAATACGGACAGAGGCCGCAACCTGCTTGATCCGGGCGATTCACCGCATGAGAACAGACAGTTCCTTCTTTTCCTTGCGGCGGTTCTGCGCGCAGTTGATCTCTACGCACCGCTGCTTCGTATGTCAGCGGCCACAGCCGGCAATGACTACCGTCTGGGTGCCAATGAAGCGCCGCCGGCAATCATTTCGGTATTCCTCGGCGATCAGCTCACAGATGTAGTCGAGCAGCTGGTGGAGACCGGCCGGGCAACGCACAGCATTTCCGGCAGCGTTCTCGATACCGGCGTTTCCACGGTACCGAACTTCAAGAAGGACGTGACGGACCGCAACCGTACATCACCGTTTGCCTTTACCGGCAACAAATTTGAATTCCGTATGGTTGGTTCTTCCCAGTCGATTGCGAGACCGAACACGGTGCTCAATACGATCGTGGCGGAGACGCTCAGCGAGGCAGCGGATATTCTCGAGAAGGCAGACGACTTCGACACGGCGCTGCACGATCTGATCAAGGATTGGTTTACGCAGCACAGCCGCATTATTTTCAACGGAGACGGTTATTCCGAGGAGTGGGTGCAGGAAGCTGCCCGCCGCGGACTGCCGAATATTTCGAATACGGTTGATGCGATTCAGTATTATACAGATGAAAATTACATCAGGATGTTTGAAAAGCACGGCGTGCTCAGCCGCACGGAGCTGCAGGCCCGTCAGGAAGTCGAGTACGAGTGCTATTCGAAGGAAATCAATATCGAATCCAGAACCATGGTGACGATGGCCCGCAAACAGATCATTCCGGCAGTTATCGGCTACAAGAAGAGCCTTGCCGAGGCGGTCATCACCGACCGCGAAGCTGGTGCGGACGTGACGGTCGAGCAGGATATGCTCCGCAGCGTCGGCACATATCTGAGCGGCCTGTGCAAAAGCGTGGACGATCTGGAAAATGCGACGAACAAGGCAATTGTCATTGAAGATAAAAAGCAGCAGGCAGCTGCCTACCGCGATACGGTGCGTCCTGTTTTCACCGCAGTACGGGAAAATGCAGATGCACTGGAGCGGATCGTGGACCGGGAGGTATGGCCGTTCCCGACCTACGACGAAATTCTTTTCAATGTCTGACCTGCATAAAGCGTTTCGGGCTGCGGCCCGGAACGCTGTTTTTTGGAAATACGGAGGAACAACATGTCACTTTCACCGATGATGCAGCATTACGTGAAGACAAAAGAACAATACAAGGACTGCATCCTTTTTTACCGGCTCGGGGATTTTTACGAGATGTTTTTCGACGATGCGAAAACGGCATCGAAGGAACTCGACCTGACGCTGACGGGGAAAGACTGCGGCCTTCCGGAACGGGCGCCGATGTGCGGCGTGCCTTATCATGCGGTGGAAACGTATCTGACGAAGCTCGTGCAGAAGGGATACAAGGTGGCCATCTGCGAGCAGATGGAAGACCCGAAGCTGGCGAAGGGCATCGTAAAACGCGAAGTGATCCGGGTCGTGACGCCGGGCACCAATCTCAGCCAGGAAGCGCTGGATGACGGACGCAACAATTATCTGATGTGTATTCTCTACACGTCCGGTATCTTCGGCATCGCGGCGACCGATATTTCCACCGGCGATTTCTATACGACACAGGTGGAGGATGTGCAGACGCTCTGCGACGAAATCAATCGTTTCGCACCGGCGGAGATCATCTGCAATGACGCGCTGGCGATGAGCGGTGCGGATCTGACGCCGTTCAAAGAGAAAATGAATACGGCGGTCACGGTGCTGGAATCGTGGTATATCGATGAGGACCGGTGCACCCAGGCGATCCGCGATCATTTTCACGTGAAGGCACTGGAGGGACTCGGCATTACCGATATGCCGGCCGGCACACTTGCCTGCGGCGCGGTGCTGCAGTACCTCAGCGAGACGCAGATGAATTCGCTCTCGAATCTGACCCGGATAACGCCGTATAAGAGCGGCGGTTCGATGCTGATCGACACGTCGACGGCACGCAACCTGGAGCTGACAGAGACGATGCGCGAGAAAAACAAGCGCGGATCTCTTCTCTGGGTGCTCGACCACACGAAAACGGCGATGGGCGCCAGACTGCTGCGCAGCTGGATTCTGCAGCCGCTGCTGAGCAGGAAAAAGATCGAGGAGCGCCAGGACGGCGTCGAGGAGCTGGTCAGCAATATGATTGACCGCGAGGAAATCCGGGAGTACCTCGGACCGATTTACGATCTGGAGCGGCTGATCACAAGAATCAGCTACAAGACGGCCGGACCGCGCGATCTGATCGCGTTTAAGACATCGCTGCAGATGCTGCCGCCGATCCGCCAGCAGCTGGCCCATTTCAATGCGCCGATTCTGAAGAAAATATATGAAGATATCGATCCGCTGGAGGATATCTGCAAGCTGATTGAGGACAGCATAGTCGACGATCCACCGGTGATCATCCGCGAAGGCGGCATGATCCGCGACGGCTTTAATAAAGATGTCGATCACTACCGTTCGGCGCAGCGGGACGGCAAGCAGTGGCTTTCGGATCTGGAGACAAGAGAGCGGGAGAAGACAGGTATTAAAAATCTGCGTATCCGCTATAATAAAGTATTCGGATATTTCCTTGAAGTCACCAATGCCTATAAGAACCTTGTCCCGGAGGACTGGCAGCGCCGCCAGACGCTGACAAACGCGGAGCGCTATATCACGCCGGAACTCAAGGAGCTCGAAGACCAGATCCTCGGTGCGCAGGATAAACTGTCCGCGCTCGAGTACGATCTTTTCTGCAGCGTGCGGGATCAGATCAGCGGGGAGATGAAGCGCATTCAGAAGACCGCCAAGGCGGTGGCGCTGCTCGACGTTCTGGCCTCTCTCGCCTATACGGCGCAGGCCAACGGCTATGTGCGCCCGAAGATCAACACAAAGGGCCTTATCGACATCCGGGACGGACGCCATCCGGTGATCGAGAAGATGATCGGCAGCGAAAACTTTATCTCGAATGATACATTTCTTGACAATAAAAAGCACAGAATATCGATTATCACCGGGCCGAACATGGCCGGCAAGTCGACGTACATGCGGCAGTCGGCCCTGATCGTGCTGATGGCGCAGATCGGCAGCTTTGTGCCGGCGGCGTCGGCGGATATCGGCATCGTCGACCGCATTTTCACGCGTGTCGGCGCCTCTGATGATCTGGCAAGCGGGCAGAGCACCTTCATGGTGGAGATGACGGAGGTCGCAAACATCCTGCGCAACGCCACCGCGAAGAGCCTGCTGATTCTGGATGAAATCGGACGGGGCACCAGCACCTACGACGGACTGAGCATCGCCTGGGCGGTTGTCGAATATATCAGCGATCCGGCCCGTCTCGGCGCCAAGACGCTGTTTGCGACGCATTATCACGAGCTGACCGAACTGGAGGGCAGACTGGACAACGTGAACAACTACTGCATCGCGGTCCGCGAGGAAGGCGACGATATCATTTTCATCCGCAAGATTATCCCGGGCGGAGCCGATAAGAGCTACGGCATCCAGGTGGCCCGTCTGGCCGGTGTGCCGGATGAGGTGATTAACCGCGCCAAGGAAATTTCGCAGATTCTGACGGAGTCTGACGTCACGGACAAGGTTCGTAAAATCGATGTGAAGGCGGCCGGCAGCGGGCGCGGACAGAAGAAACAGGAACAGAAGAGGCAGAGTGCGGACGATACACGGCAGATGAGCCTGTTTGAGATGTATCCGGAGGAAAATCCGGTGATCCGCAAGCTGAAAAGCTACGATATTTCCAACATGACGCCGGTTATGGCGCTGAACGCACTTGATGAACTGCAGAAAATGGCAGATAAGAAATAATGAAAAGGGTATGGCATGCAGAAAATACATTTGCTCGATGACGATACGATAAACAAAATTGCAGCCGGCGAGGTCGTGGAGCGGCCGATG
Organism: uncultured Eubacteriales bacterium; assembly: GCA_900314775.1. Classification (GTDB taxonomy): domain Bacteria; phylum Bacillota; class Clostridia; order Lachnospirales; family Lachnospiraceae; genus UBA2912. The sequence goes on from OMWM01000002.1 coordinate 87,305, forward strand.
TCGGCTGTCAAGGAGCTTGTGGAAAACGCCGTCGATGCGCAGGCCGCGGCCATTACGGTGGAAATCCGGGGCGGCGGTATCGATATGATCCGCGTGACGGACAGCGGCAGCGGCATCGCCCGGGAAGACATACGCAATGCTTTTGCAGCACATGCCACAAGCAAGATACACACGGCAGACGATCTGCTCTCCATCGGAACACTGGGGTTTCGCGGCGAGGCGCTCTCGAGCATTGCCGCTGTCTCCCAGGTCGAGCTGATCACGAAAACGCACGGCGACCTGACCGGCATCCGCTATGTCATAGAAGGCGGAGCCGAGAAGAGTATGCAGGAGATCGGCTGTCCGGACGGCACGACGATCATTGTGCGCAATCTTTTTTACAACACGCCGGCGCGGCGCAGGTTTCTGAAATCGGCAGCGACGGAAGGCAGCTACGTGGCGGAGCTGGTATCGCGGCTCGCGCTCTCGCATCCTGAGGTCGCGTTCAAATTTATCAATAATTCGAAGACAAGACTGCACACGTCCGGCAACTCGCAGCTGCGCGATATCGTGTATCAGGTGTACGGACGGGAAATCACGGGGCAGCTGATGTCTGTCTCGCTGCAGACAGATCTCCTGCAGATTGAGGGCTATATCGGAAAGCCGATTCTCTCGCGCGGAAACAGGGCGTGGGAAAATTATTTTATCAACGGACGCTATATCAAAAGCAATATCATAACGAAGGCCATCGAGGATGCTTATAAAACATTTGTGATGGTGCACCGTTTTCCTTTTACGGCTTTTAATATCTCCATTGATCCGGCGGCTGTTGATGTCAACGTACATCCGCGCAAGATGGAGGTGCGCTTCAACAGCAGTGAGGCGGTTTACCAGCAGGTGTACGGGCTCATCCGCGGCACGCTGGAGCACCGCGAACTGATTCCGTCGGTTTCCATTGAAAAAAGAAAAGAACAGAACAAGGTTCAGGAGAATGTTCCGGAACCATTTGAGATACAGAGACTAGCCAGGATGGGTACGCAGGGACAGCAGACCGGGCGTACAGGCAATTATGAGCGGCCGCAGACACTGGCCGGCGCGGCGGGAGAACGCGGGGCGGCATATGAGCGGCCGCAGACACTGGCCGGCGCGGCGGGAGAACGCGGGGCGGCATATAGGCGGCCGCAGGCAGCAGCCGGCGGACACGAGACGGCATATGCGCGGCCGCAGTCAACGCCAGGCGGACGCGAAGCATCATATGAGCGGCTGAAGACAACGCCAGGCGGACGCGAGACGGCGTATCAGCGGCCGCAGGCACCAGCCGGCGGGCACGAAGCGGCGTATCAGCAGCCGCAGGCACCAGCCGGCGGACACGAAGCGGCATATCAGCAGCCGCAGGCACCAGCCGGCGGACGCGAGACGGCGCCTGCGCAGCCGCAGACCCCATCCCGGCAGCAGGAAGGCAGATCCCCTGAGAAGACGGATTTTTCATCGTCCGGCGGGCAGGAAAAGCCAATCAGAGGGCAGCAGATGCAGTTTTCCGATGACCGCCTTCTTTCACAGAAGGCCCGCGCAAAGCACCGCCTGATCGGGCAGGTATTCGGTACATACTGGCTGATTGAATACAACGAAAAGCTCTATATCATCGACCAGCATGCCGCCCATGAAAAGGTGCTTTACGAGCGGCTGATCCGCGAATACCGCAGCCGCAGCGTGCAGAAGCAGATGCTTTCACCGCCGGTGATTGTGACGCTTTCACCAGCCGAGCAGGTTATATACGAGAAGTACAAGGATTATTTCGAGCAGCTCAGCTTTGAAATCGAACCCTTCGGCGGCAATGAATTTGCCATTTCGGCCGTTCCGCTGCAGCTTTTCGGCATGTCCCCGCGGGATATGTTCATCGAGGTGCTCGACAGCCTGACAGAAGAGAGCGGCAGCATCGAAGGCAGCGCCATCACCTATAAAATCGCGACGATGGCCTGCAAGGCCGCTGTCAAAGGCAATACGCTGCTGCCGGCCAGAGAAGCCGACGCACTGATTGACGAGCTGCTGCAGACGGAAAATCCTTACAGCTGCCCGCACGGCAGGCCAACGATTATTTCGTTTACCAGATATGAACTGGATAAAAAATTCGGAAGGATTCAGAATTAGAAAATGAAAGACAATGGGAAGGAACCATTGGTGATTCTGGCGGGACCGACGGCGGCCGGCAAGACGGCGCTGTCCGTCCGGCTGGCAAAAGCGATCGGCGGCGAGATCATTTCCGCGGATTCGATGCAGGTTTACCGCCGCATGGACATCGGCACGGCCAAGATCAGGCCGGAGGAGATGGGCGGCGTGCCGCACCATATGCTCGATATCATAGAGCCGGAGGAAAATTTCAATGTCGCGGATTTCTGCGGCGCGGCCTCTGCTGCCGCGGAGCAGATCTGCGCCAGGGGACACATTCCGGTCCTGGTCGGCGGAACCGGCTTTTATATTCAGGCGCTGCGCAAAGGCGTGGATTTCGGGCAGGGCGAGAGCAGCCCGGCATATCGAAAGCGGCTGGAGGAGATTGCCGCTGCCGGCGGCGCAGAGCAGCTGTACAGGCAGCTCGGGGAGATCGACCCGGCCGCTGCGCAGAAGATTCATCCGCACAATACCAAACGGGTAATCCGCGCTCTCGAATACCATGAGGTGACCGGAAAGAAAATTTCCGACCATAATCAGGCAGAAAATGAAAAGCCGTCGCTCTACCGGGACGCGTATTTCGTGCTGACACTGCCGCGCGATGCGCTGTACGAGCGGATCGACAGAAGGGTCGACCAGATGATGGCGGACGGTCTTGAGGACGAGGTGCGCCGGCTGCGGGCAGAAGGTGTGCAGCGCGGCATGACATCGATGCAGGGACTTGGCTACCGCGAAATGATGGATTATCTTGACGGGACGATCACGCGTGAAGAAGCGGTCAGCCGGATCAAGCGCAACACCCGCCATTTTGCCAAGCGGCAGCTCACCTGGTTTCGCCGAGAAAAAGATGTGATCTGGCTCGATAAAAGCCGGTTTGAAGATGAGGATGCGCTGTTTGCGTACATCCTGCAAATATTAAAAAGAAAAGAGATTATCTGAAATGGACGAGAAGACAAGAAAGATTTATAATACAGCCGGCATCAGCGACGCGGTGCTGGATTACTGCAGCGATATCGAACAGGCACAGGCAGAGCGTTTCCGCCGCATCGATGAGATGAGCGAATACGGGCAGATCAAGGTCGTCGAAGCCATGCGCAAAAACCATGTGCAGGAAGGCCATTTCGCCGGCACAACCGGCTATGGCTACAATGATGACGGACGGGACGCGATTGAACGTGTCTATGCGGATGTCTTTCACACGGAAGATGCGCTCGTGCGCCCGCATATCACCTGCGGCACCCATGCGCTTACCGTTGCCCTTTCCGGCAACCTGCGTCCGGGCGATGAACTGCTTTCCCCGGTCGGCGAGCCGTATGATACGCTGCAGGGCGTAATCGGCATCAGACCGGAAAGAGGGTCGCTTGCGGAGTACGGCGTGACATACCGGCAGGTGGACCTTCTGCCGGACGGCTCCTTTGACTATCCGGCGATCAAGGCGGCGATCAATGACAGGACGAAACTGGTTACAATTCAGCGTTCACGCGGCTATCTGACGCGCAAGACATTTTCCGTGGAGCAGATCGGCGAACTGATTGCCTTCATCAAAGGCATCCGTCCGGACCTGATCTGCATGGTGGATAACTGCTACGGAGAATTTGTCGAGCCGATCGAGCCGACGGATGTCGGCGCCGACATGTGTGTCGGTTCGCTGATCAAAAATCCGGGCGGCGGTCTCGCCCCGTCAGGCGGCTATATCGTCGGCACCCGCGAATGCGTGGCCAATGCGGCTTACCGGCTTACCGCACCGGGCCTTGGCAAGGAACTCGGATCGAGCATGGGACTGAACCGCACCTTGCTGCAGGGCCTTTTCCTCGCGCCGACCGTGACGGCTTCCGCGCTGAAGACGGCCATTTTCGCGGCCGGTATTTACGAGAAACTCGGCTATAAGGTGACACCGGACAGCAAAGAAGACCGATATGACATCATCCAGGCAATTATTTTTGAATCGGACAAGGCGCTGATTGAGTTCTGTAAGGGCATTCAGAAGGCATCGCCTGTTGACAGCTTCGTCACACCGGAACCGTGGCCGATGCCGGGCTATGACTGCGATGTCATCATGGCTGCCGGTGCGTTTATCAGCGGCTCTTCGATTGAGCTGAGCGCAGACGGTCCGCTCCGCCCGCCATATACGGCATATTTTCAGGGCGGTCTGACCTGGCCGCACGGTAAGTACGGCATCATGATGTCGCTGCAGAATCTGGTGGACGCCGGCATCGTGCATCTTAGTTAAAAATGTACATGCCCCCTTTTTTATGGTATTATATTATTGCTTTTTGACTGCTTCGATTTTCTGTCCGGGGAGATTGCATGGACAGAAATAATAAAACCATCAGACAGATTCCCGCTGACGAGCGGCCGTACGAGAAGTGCGAGCGCAGCGGGGCGGCAGCACTTTCCGATGCGGAGCTGCTTGCCGTGATTTTACGCTCGGGTACCAGAGATGACAATGTGCTGGATGTGGCACGGGCGCTGCTGACGATGAATCCGAATACGCCGGGGCTGGAAGGCATAGTCCGCAGCAGTACAGAGGATTTTCAGAAGGTCAGCGGAATCGGCCCGGTCAAGGCGATTCAGATCAGCGCCGCAGTCGAGCTGGCCCGCCGGATCAGCCGGCTGGCATACCGGCCGGGTGAGATCATTGACTGTCCGCAGAAGGCTGCCGATTATTACATGACAGGGATGGCCGGACTGGATCATGAAGAACTGCACATCATGATGCTGGATACGCGGGGCGGCCTGATCGGCGAGGAGATGCTGACGTCGGGGACCGTGAACCGCACGCTGATCGATCCGCGGGATATTTTTATCCGGGCATTGAAAGACAATGCGGCAGGGATTATAATGGTACACAATCATCCGAGCGGGGACCCGGTTCCCAGCCGCGATGATATCGATGCAACGATAAGAGTCAGGGATGCCGGCAGACTGATCGGCATTGCACTGATTGATCATATAATCATAGGCGGAGGCACCTATACGAGCCTCTGCAGTGAGGGAAACCTGTAGAGAAAGGGGAACACAAGTTGCCGTCAGGAAGATATGGACTTGACCTCGGAACCATGAACTTCCGTCTGGTGCAGACCGGACGGGGTGTTATTTTAAATGAGAAGAACATGATCGCTGTCAGGCGGAAGAAGGAGATCGCAGCGGCCGGCAATGCCGCTTACGAGATGTTCGAGAGAACGCCGCCGTACCTGCATGTGACATTTCCGGTACAGGGCGGTGTGATCGCCGACAGCGCGAAGACAGCAAGAACAGCTGAGAATCTGCTTAAGAAAGCCGGTGTTTCATCCGGTTTTCTGAGCAGCAGCAATAAATTCTACATAGCAGCGCCGTCTGATATCAGTGAAGTGGAGAAGCGTGCGTATTTCAATGTGATTTCGCGCTCTTCCTACAGCACCAACAATATTTTCCTTGTGGAGAAGCCGATTGCGGCAGCAGTCGGTGAGGATATCCCGGTGCGGCAGAAAACATGCAATATGATTGTCGATATGGGGGCGGGATCTACGGAGATCACCGTCATTTCCATGGGCGGCATTGTGGTAACGCATCTGATTCCGGAGGGCGGCAATACGATCAACGAAGAGATTATCCGGAACGTGAGCCGCCGCTGCCGGCTGCAGATCGGTTTTAAGACCGCTGAATACCTGAAGCTGGAGCTCGGCACGGCGATACCGCGCGGCGGCCGTGAGCTCAAGGTGTACGGCAGAGACCGTGCGACGGGTCTGCCGGGCAGCGCCGATATTCCGGAAGGTCTCGTGTTTGAGAGCATGAAGACATATCTGGTGCATGTTGTGCGGGAAATCCGACGGATCATGCATGAGATTCCGCCGGAGCTGGCTGCCGATATAAACGGCTACGGCATACATTTTACAGGCGGTACGTCAACCATCGCCGGCCTCGATGTACTCATCAGTTCGCTGCTGAATGTACGGGGCATTTTTTCAGAGAATCCGCTGGAGAGTGCGGCCAGAGGGCTTGCCAGAATCTGCGACAGCCCGAACGACTACGCGTCCATGATGTTTTCTCTTAAGGATTCCAGATATGAATAGGAGCTTTGAAGTATGAAAAACCGCCGCAGAATGAGAAGAAGTACCAAATGGATATTTATTCTGCTGATCCTGATCTGTGTGGCCGGTATAACGATCAGTACTTTTACCGGACTGGGCGTGTTCAGCGGAATTGCAAGTACACTGATGGCTCCGATGCAGTCCGGTATTGACAGTATCGGACAGGCCGTCAGTTCCATTTCGGAAGATAACAAGACGACAGCAGAGCTCAAACAGGAGAATGAGGATCTGCAGTCACAGATTGATCAGCTGAATTCGCAGCTGAATGCCACGAAAGAAAATTATTCCGAGTATCAGGATCTGCTCGACCTGCTCGAGCTTTCCGAAAAATATCCGGATTACGAGATGACCGGAGCCCGCATCATCAGTAAAGATGCCGGCAACTGGTATACGACGTTTACGATTAACAAAGGAAGCCTGGACGGTCTCAAGAAAGATATGAATGTCATTGCCGACAACGGTCTTGTCGGTATTATCACCGACGTATATCCGACCACATCGATTGTCCGCAGTATCCTGGATGACCGCAGCAGCGTCAGCGGCATGATCGGCAAGAACTACGACAACTGCTACGTGGACGGCGATCTTACCTTGAAAGACAGTGGACAGCTGAAGGTGGATATGCTTTCGATCGATTCCTCTGCGCAGGAGGGCGATGAGGTTGTCACTTCCTATATCAGTGATAAATTCATGCCGGGTATTGTGATCGGCTATATTACCGACATCACACCGGATGACAACAATCTGACGTACAGTGCGAAACTGACGCCGGTTGTGGATTTCCAGCATCTTTCCAATGTGCTGGTTATCAAGGAACTGAAATCCGATCTGACCGGAAGCCAGCAGGAGCAGACAGGTTCTTCGGAGACAGAGACCGGCTCCGAAACGGAGACGGAGACAGAGACAGCTTCGGAGACAGAGACAGAATCCGGTTCGGAAGCGGAAAGCGGTGAATAAGCTTGAGCAGAAGAGTTAAGAAGATTATCGTTTATGCGATCATGATCGTTGTGCTGTATCTGCTGCAGAGTTCTTTCTTCATCCACCTCGAACTGGCGGGTGTTGTACCGAACCTGCTGATCATACTGACGGCGACGGCGGGAATCGTAAGCGGGAGCAGGGAAGGCTGTATAATCGGTTTTTTCTGCGGCCTTCTGATGGACCTGACCGGCGGCGGCATTGTCGGGATGTATGCACTTGGCTATCTGATCGCCGGCTATCTGGCCGGTATTGTCAACCGGTTCTTCTATAAGGAGGATATTACTTTTCCGATTCTGCTGGTTGCCGGGACCGATTTTTTCTACGGCCTGTACATGTATTTTTTCGGCTTCCTGACGCGGGGAAGAATGGAATTCGGGTTCTACCTGCTGCATATTATCCTCCCGGAAGTTGTATATACCGTCATTCTGGCACTTATTCTGTACAGACCGGTCATGCATATCGTACAGAGACAAAGCAGCAAAGGAAGTGAGGAGCGGATTGCGTAACAGACTGAGGAATTTCCTGAATATTTTCAGATCAAGGATCTTCATCTTTGGTCTGCTCTGCGCCGTTTTTATCGCAATTCTGGTTGTACGGCTGTTCAACCTGCAGATTGTAAACGGCGAGGACTATCTGAATTCCTTTACCTACCGGATTCAGAAGAATGTTGAGATTGAGGCTCCGCGCGGTACGATCTATGACCGCAACGGCGTGGCGCTCGCTTACAACAAGCTGTCCTATTCCGTCGTGATCGGAGACAGTCCGAGCCTGATCGACAACGATACGAGAAACAGCATGGTCATGAAGCTGATGGAGTATGCCGATGAGACAGGCGATGAACTGAAATATGATCTGCCTATGGAGCTTGACAGCAGCGGCAAGGTCATCTTCAATGCCGGTGAGTCTACCATCAATCAGTTCAAGAAGGATGTCTACAGTACGACCGAGCTGACAGATGAGCAGAAGAACGCGGATGCGCAGACGGTTTACGAGTATATGCGCAGCGACAAACTCTTCGATCTGGATGATTCCATCGACGACCAGACGGCGCTGCGGATTCTTTCGATCCGTTTTGACGTTTATCTGATGCGCTATGCGCAGTACCTGTCTGTCAGTGTGGCAGATGATATTTCCGACTCACTGGTAGCCAAGATCAAGGAAAACCAGGATTCGCTGCCCGGTGTATCGGTGGAGGAAGGCTATACGCGTGTCTACGAAGACAGCGAGATCTTTTCAAACATAACGGGCTATATCGGTCAGATCTCTGAAGATGAATATAATGAGAAGGTGGAAAGCGGCGATGATGGCTATACACTCAGTGACAAGATCGGAAAGACCGGTATAGAGCAGTACTGCGAAGATACTCTCAAAGGAGAAAACGGTTCGCAGGTTTATTACGTCAACAGTATGGGCAGCATCATCGAGCAGACAGACAAGGTCGATCCTGTTCCGGGCAATGATGTCTATCTGTCCATCGATGCGGAATACCAGAAAAATGTATATAAGAAGCTGGAAGCCCGTGTCGCCGGTCTCCTGCTTTACTATTACAGCGGTGCTTCCGACAGCGGTATGAACGAATACAGCATGTCTCCGAATGATGTTTATTTTGCACTGCTCGATAACAACGTCATCTCGATCGACCATCTGAGCGCCGATGACGCGACCGACCGGGAAAGGGCTTTCTGGCAGAAATTCAAGGATTATGAGGCGAAGAAGTTCCCGGATCTTGAGGAGCAGATGGATACGGAGCGGGAGTCGCTGTCCGAAGAGGATTCTGATTATATCGATATAGCCTGCACGATGCTGGAGGATGACAAGATCATCAATTCCACCTCGCTGGCAGACGATGAGACGCTCAGCAATGCATGGGAAGAGAAGACGATCAGTTTTCATCAGCTGATTCGCGACTGTGCGTCGAAGGGATACATCAACGTCGATAATCTGAACGTGGACAGCAGCTATGTGGATTCGGAAGAGATCTATTCAGCTGTTGTGAAATATCTTGAAGAAGAGCTTCCGCTTTCTCTGGATTTTGAGAAGACTATGTATCATCATATGCTGCTGAACGGCGATATATCCGGTGAGGAAATCTGCCTGCTTCTGTATGATCAGAACGTGCTCGATGATGACGGCGATGAAGATTACGAGGCACTGTCTTCCGGCAGCATGAGTGCATATACTTTCATGTACAACAAGATTTACAATCTTGAGATCACGCCGGCGCAGCTGGCGCTCGTACCGTGTTCCGGTTCGTTTGTCATGACGGATGTCGATACCGGCAAGGTGATTGCCCTCGTTTCCTATCCGTCCTATGATGCCAATAAGATTACGGATTCGGACTATTACAGCAGCCTGCTGAACAATAAATCGTCACCGCTTCTCAACCGGCCGACGCAGCAGAAGACGGCGCCGGGTTCCACCTACAAGCCGCTGGTATCCATAGCCGGCCTGGAGGAAGGCGTGATTACGGGCGATACCTATATTTACGATAACGTGGAATTCACTTACGTATCGCCTGCCGCATACTGCTGGAACAGAAACGGCCACGGTTCTCTCAATGTAGAGGGAGCGATCGAGTATTCGTGCAACTATTTCTTCTATTCAGTTGGCTTCATGCTCGGACAGAATTCTTCGGGCGTATATGACAGTGAGCTCGGTCTGGAGAAACTCCGTAAATATGCGACCATGTTCGGCCTGAATGAAGTGACAGGACTGGAGCTGCCGGAGAGTGAGCCGCAGATCTCGGATACCGATGCGGTGCGTTCCGCCATCGGGCAGGGCAGCAATAACTATACGCCGGCGCAGATATGCCGGTATTGTACGGCGATTGCCAACAGCGGCAATCTGTATCAGCTGTCTGTCCTGGATCACGTCGCGGATTCGTCGGGCAATGTAATTGATTCCTGCGATCCGGTTCTGACCGATAAGCTGGACATCAGCCAGGATTACTTTGATCTTGTCCATAATGGCATGTATCTCGTATGTCAGGGTGAGGTGCCGGAGCAGATGGGTAATCTGCCTGTTATACTGGCCGGAAAGTCCGGTTCTGCCCAGCAGTCTTATCAGTATCCTGACCATGGACTGTTTATGGGCTATGCACCTTATGATGATCCAGAGGTGGCTGCAACCGTTGTTATCCCGAACAGCGCGGGTTCGAAGAATGTGCTGGCGCTTTTCGCAGACCTCATGTGTGATTATTTCCATGTGGAGTATCCTTACAATTATGATGATTCAGGAAATGGTACACATGCGACGCTTGTTAGTGGAGGTGTTGTTTCGGACTGACAGACAGGCCGTTTCAGAATATGATTTACAAAAGCAATAAGAATTTTCTGGCATTGCAGCGCGATCGCTATAATCTGCATATGTTCGACATACCGCTGCTGGCTGCCGTGCTGGCAGTCAGCGTGATCGGTGTCTATGTAATCAACAGTGCAACCGACGGCTATGCAGGCAGACAGGCTGCCGGCATTGTTGCCGGGCTGATTATTGCGGTATTTTTATCGCTGGTAGATTATAATTATATTGCAAAATTTGACCGTGTTCTGTATGCTATAAATATAGTGATGCTGATCGCCGTACTTCTGTTCGGCGTAGGCGCCAACGGCGCCCGCCGTTGGTTCTCAGTCGGGCCGCTGGGTGCTTTCCAGCCGTCCGAGCTGTCCAAGCTGTTCATGATCATTATATTTGCAAGTTTTATCAGCCGGTCGCGGGATAAGATGGGAAGCTTTAAGAATTTCCTGAAACTTCTCATTATATATATGATACCGGTAGGTCTGATCGTCGTTGAGCCTGACCTTTCCACATCCATCGTCTTTGTTTTTCTGTTTATTATCATGATGTTTGTAGGAGAGCTGGGCACGCGGATCATACTGTGGATCCTGGGCATATCGGTGCCGACGCTGGCTTTGTTTTTCTGGTATATACAGCAGCCGGGACAGAAACTCCTGCAGGGTTATCAGCTCAGCCGTGTTCTGAGCTTCCTGCACCCGCAGGATTATCTGCTGACGACATATTATCAGCAGTATAATTCCATCATGGCAATTGGCTCCGGCATGCTGACCGGTAAAGGTCTGAATAATAATACGATTACATCCGTCAAGGGCGGCGATTTTATTTCCGAGCCGCAGACTGACTTTATTTTTGCCGTACTGGGCGAAGAACTCGGTTTTGTGGGGTGCTGCATCGTGCTGGCACTTCTATTCCTGATTGTAATACGATGTCTGGTCATCGCGAAGAATGCCAGCAACGGTACTGGCAGACTGATTGCAGTCGGTGTTGCGGCAGTGATTATTTTCCAGACATTTGTCAATGTAGGCGTTGCAACCGGCATTATTCCGAATACAGGACTTACACTTCCGTTTGTAAGCTATGGTCTCAGCTCGCTGCTGTCCAATTACATGATGATAGGACTTGTCCTGAATGTCGGCCTGCAAAGGAACAGGAGGTAGTGGAAATCAATGAATATAGGATTAGTTGCGCACGACTCAAAGAAAATTCTGATGCAGAATTTCTGTGTGGCGTACAGAAGCATCCTCAGCAAGAATGAGTTGTATGCAACAGGCACCACGGGAAGACTGATTGAAGAAGTCACAAATCTGAGTATTCACAAGTTTCTGGCCGGACATCTCGGAGGAGAGCAGCAGATCGGTGCTCAGATAGAGAACAACAATATCGATCTGATGATTTTCCTGCGGGATCCGTACTCGACCAATAAGAATGAACCCAATACCCGTAAGATACTGAATCTTTGTGATACACATAACATTCCGATCGCCACAAATGTGGCCACGGCAGAGCTGCTGATCCGGGCGCTCGACCGCGGAGATCTGGAATGGAGAGAATTTTACAAATAAGGTGATCGGATGAAAGCAGTCAGAAAGCTGGCTGCAGTCTGTATCTGCTCGGCATTGCTGCTGACAGGCTGCGGTCAGGGAGAGAAATTTCTGAAACCCTATGCACAGGCGTCCTCGGATGAGGTCAGCACAGCAGATATGCTGGATGCAGATGCGTTTAAGGGATTCGCGGAAGATTTAGGCGTAGTGTCCGTCAGCGACAGCGAGAATGGCGTCGGCGGCAGTGTCCTTGATGATATTAACGGCAATGAGGTATTCCTGACCGGTACGGATGACGGAGAAGTCATCTGTGCAAGCAATGTGTTTGAGGAAGTTGCGCCGGCCAGCACGACAAAGCTGATGACAGCGCTGTGTGCACTCAAGTCCGGTATCGACTTCGATACCGAGGTCACGATGGGTGATGAAGTCACCATCAGCGATCCGGACGCACAGCTGTGCGGTTTCCAGAGCGGTGACAAAGCGACATTCGGCACGCTGCTCAATGCGATGCTTGTCTATTCCGGCAATGATGCGGCAAATGCCATCGCGGTGGCCGTGGCGGGCGATCTCGATTCATTCTGTGATCAGATGAATGAGGAAGCAGCGAAGATCGGTGCGACGCATTCCCATTTTCTGTCGCCGAACGGATTGGATATGGATGGCCATTATTCAACGGCCTACGATATGTATCTGATTCTGCAGGCGTGTCTTCAGTACGACTCTTTCAAAGAGATCATCCAGCAGGGCGAGTACACCGGTACCTACACGCGGGGCGATCTGACGATGAAGACAACCTGGGAAGCAACGGATGAATATCTGTCCGGTGAAGCCGAGGAGCCGTCAGGCATCAAGGTGTTCGGCGGTAAGACGGGTTCCACAGATAATGCCGGCAAGTGTCTTGTTCTCTATGCAGAGGATACCGATGAAAACGGCTATATCGCCGTGATCATGGGATCGGAGAATTCGAGTACGCTTTATAAGAGCATGACGAAACTGCTCTCAGCGATCAACTCGAACGACACGGGTTCTTCCTCGTCGGGCGCCAAAGAGACCTCTTCGTCATCTGATTCATCGGAACAGGAGACCTCTTCTTCGTCCGGCTCATCAGAACAGGAGACGGAATCTGAATGACGGCATACCGCAGACGGGGCCGGCAATAGCATAAAAGGCATTGTATTTTTAAGCTGTTTATCTTATAATAATATTAGCTGATAAAACGGCATATTTATTAATATGAATTTAACTCAGGAGGAAAATCGTCATGGTTCAGATAATTTCAGGAGCAAAAGGCAAAGGAAAAACGAAATTTCTCATTCAGAAAGCGAACGACGCAGTTAAGGCAGCAGAAGGCAATATCGTATATCTCGATAAGAACAGCAAGCACATGTATGAGCTGAGCAATAAGATCAGACTGATCAATGTTGGAGAATATCCGATTGATACATATGATACTTTTATTGGCTTTCTTTGCGGTCTTATCTCACAGGATAACGACCTGCAGATGATGTTCCTGGACAGTTTTCTTACGATTTCCAAAGTATCTGAAGATTACATCGGATATGTGCTGAACAAGATCAATGAGATTTCACATAAGTACAGTGTGGATTTCACGATCAGCATTTCCATCGATGCTGATGCAATTCCGGATGAATTCAAGAAGGATATTATTATTTCTTTATAATAAATCGGATAAGTTATACCGTTACCAGACCGCATTACGGTGAGAAGATCATTGTGATGCGGTCTTGTATTAATATTAAGTGCCGACAGCCGGAATGGGTCCGGTTTCCGGCATGAAAGGTACGAAGACGGACAGAAAATTCATTGGAGCATTGCATGAGTGATACGAACAACGGGACACGAAAGAAAAAACGTTTTCCGCTGAAGATCAATGTCGGCCTAGTCGTCTATACGGTGATCGCGCTGTATCTGGTAATCAACCTGATTCTGTATGTCACGCGGGATCACATTTCTTTCAGCGAAGTCGAGTACGGCCGGATTGAGGACAGCGATACTTTCACGGGACTGGCGCTTCGGTCGGACAGCGTTGTCTATGCATCCGAAGATGGCTATGTCAGCTACTATGTAAATGACAGTGAGCGCGCGGCCAAGGGCGGGAATGTCTGTATGCTGGCACAAAACGGCAGCAGTTCTGACAGCACCGATATCGCTTCTTCCATGACCAGCAGTGACTACAGTGACATTCAGGACCAGGTCAGCAATTTCAATACACGCTACAGTGAGAGCGACTATAAGACAGTCAGTTCGCTGCACTATCAGGTCGGCAACATCTACAGCCGCATAGTGAGCCGTTCCAATATCGACTCGCTGGAGAGCAGTCATACGGATAATTCTTCTTATTCGATCATGAAGGCCGCACAGGCGGGCATTATCAGTTATACGATTGACGGCCTCGAGGGGACGGCACAGTCCGATGTGACGGCGGATCTGGTATCCGGCTCGGCAGAGGAACAGCGTCTGGCAGCAGGTTCTTATGTGAAAGCCGGCGAGCCGGTATATAAGATCATCACAGACGATACCTGGCAGATTGTCATTCAGCCGGATGAAGATCAGCTGGCGCGTTTTGAAGACACGGATACAGTCAATGTCACCTTTAACCGGGACGGCGTTGAGACGGAAGCGAAAGCAGACGTTTTCAGCAGCGGCGGAACGGATTTCGTGAGCCTGACATTTTCCAATTATCTTGTGCGCTATTGTGACGAGCGCTATCTGGACATCACGGTCAACTGGGGTGACTACGAAGGCCTGAAGATCCCGGAATCCTCGGTTGTCACCAAGGATTTTCTGAAGATCCCGGCAGACTTTCTGGTTACGAATGACAATACGCAGGAAACCGGACTGGAAGCGGGCAGCGCCGATCAGCCGGTACTAATCAAACCGTCCATTTACAGATTGACCGGTGACGAGGATTATATCTATGTTGACCCGAATGACAGCGCACTGGAAGGATACAGCCAGATCATCAATGCGGAAGACGGCAGCACGTACGGATTCACGGATCTGACGGCACCGCTTGAGGGAGTCTACTGCATCAACAGCGGATACACGCAGTTCCGCATTGTGGAAATTCTTTACAAGTACGGGGATTATTGTATAATAAATGAAAATACAGCGAACGGCATTTCTCTGTATGACCGCATTGTCCTGGATGGCAGCAGCGTCTCTGAAGGACAGGTTATTGCCCACTGAGACAGATACGCTCTGCGGCAAATTTCATGCTTAACAATGGACAACGGCAGGGAAACAGGGTAAAATATAAAAGACAGGCATCTGTCTGAATGAAGTGATGTGACCTCGTGTCGCTGATTAGTAATATAAGGAGAACGAGAATGGCAGAAGGTGGCAGATTCGGCAAAATTATGGATTTCTTTCGTCTGGACACAGACGAGGATTTCGATGATGATGGATTCGAAGAAGAATTTGATGACGATGATATAGAAGATATCGAAGACATCGATGATGATGAGCCGGAAGAGAGACCGAAGAAGAAGACGCAGCGTTCCGTGCGCAGTGAGAGCAAGGCACGCAGCAGCGAGGGCAGAACGGAAGCCCGCGATAGATCAGCGCGGAGCAGAACCGGCTCAGCCGATGACAGTGCGGAGGAGAAGAACAGAAAATCCAATATTGTATCCATGCGGTCTTCTTATTATTCAGATATGGAGCTTACGGTCTTCAAGCCGACCAGGTTTGAGGACTCCGAGGATATTTCCGATGCCATTCTGCAGGGCAAGGCGGTTGTGATCAATTTCAACGGCATTGCCGCGACAGAGGCACAGAGAATTACCGATTTTGTCGGCGGAACCTGCTATTCCATTGATGGGGATATCAAGACCATTGATGCGAATATCATAGCCGTAGTACCGAAGGATATCAGGATCACAGGTGATGTTGAAGAAGTATTTTCCGCTCTCGAGGGGGCAGTCAGCAGCGGAACGGATACGCTTGGTTCTGACGGCGGCGGCTATACCAGGTAACAGCCTGTCCTGATCAGGAGGCTTTACCGGCCGATATCAATTACAATCACGGAGGTGGCTTACTATGTACACACCTGTTGAAATTCAGGGCAAAACCTTTAAGGGAAGCGGCATGGGCTATTCCAAAACCGATGTGGATACCTTTGTCGCCGATATCGCGAAGGATTACCAGCAGCTTTATGAAGAAAATGTTTCCCTCAAGGAACAGGTCAATAATCTGAACGCAAGTCTTGCACACTACAAGGATATTGAGAAATCCCTGCAGAAGGCGCTCGTGCTTGCCGAGACGACGGCGGAAGAGACGGTTGCCAGCGCTCATAAAAACGCTGTTGTGATCGAGCAGGAGGCCGTGCTCAAGGCACAGTCCATTGTGGCAGATGCCAAGGTGGAGCTTGAGAAGATCATGACACAGTCCGAGGACCTCATGAAGCAGTATGAGAATTACAGAGCGCAGTATAAGGCACTGGCGAAGGCGCAGATCGATGTGCTCGAATCCGACGCTTTTGCTTTTAAACCGATGAAGTCGATGGAAGCGCTCGAGGGACTTGAGAAAGATGCAGAAGAACATGTCGACGAGCTGCAGGCCGGCACGGTCAGCGAGCCGGTACCGGATGCAGAAGAGACCGGCGATGATGTTCAGGCTGAGAAGGAGGAAGATTTCGACGAGGAACTCAGCGGTGAGGACTCGATTATCAAGGAATTTTCCGAAATATTTGATGATGATAAGGAAACAGCAGGAGATACACCTGAGGATGACTGATTATCCGCAACTCTGCGTTTCGGCAACGGTTTTCCTATCCGTCAGGAATAAGCGCAGTGTTTCAGACACTGCGCTTTTACTGACTTCAGGCATACACAGACAGGCAACAGGAGACATGATATGAATACGATCACGGTTCATAATGAAGGAAAGGAAATTTACAGAATTTTGCTGACAGAGAATTTCAGCAGCCTTGCGCAGGCGGCAGGTGACGCCGGCATGAGCGGCTGCAGACTCTGTATCGTAAGTGATGCCAATACGGCTCCGTTATATCTGGATGAGGTCAGCCAGCTGTTTAAGTCGGCAGGCTATCCGGTATTTACGTTTGTATTTCCGGCTGGCGAACAGAATAAGAATCTGAATGTGGTGATGGATCTGTACGAACAGCTTGTACTGAATCATTTTGAGCGCGGCGACGTACTTGTGGCACTGGGCGGCGGCGTGGTCGGCGATCTGACCGGTTTCGCGGCGGCGACATTTCTGCGCGGCATCCGTTTCATACAGGTGCCGACGACACTTCTGTCACAGGTTGACAGCAGCATCGGCGGGAAGACCGGTGTGGATTTCCGCGCCTACAAGAATATGGTCGGTGCTTTCCATATGCCGTCTCTTGTCTACAGCAGTGTAGCAACGCTGCAGACGCTTCCTGAGCGGATTTACCGCGAAGGAATGGGGGAAATCATAAAGCACGGTCTGATCCGCGACAGGGCCTATTATGAGCTTCTGAAGGAGAAATACGAGGATGTGCTGCGCCGTGATCCGGATACGATGCTGTCGATCATCAGCCGCAGCTGTCAGATCAAACGGGAAGTGGTTGAGAATGACCCGCATGAGAAGAACATCCGTGCGCTTCTGAATTTCGGCCATACAATCGGCCACGCCGTAGAGAAACTGATGAGTTTTAAAATGTATCACGGTGAATGTGTGGCCGTCGGCATGGCTGCCGCGTCATGGCTTTCTTTCAAACGCGGTATGATCAGCGAGGAGGATTATCAGGACATCATCGATACAATCCGCAGCTATGACCTGCCGGTTGCCGTGCACGGTCTGTACGCAGAAGATATCCTGAGGACGACGAAGTCCGATAAGAAAGTGGAAAACGGTCATGTGAAGTTCATCCTGCTGGAAGGCATCGGCAATGCCGTTGTCTGCCATGATGTGACCGATGAAGAGATACTGGCTGCGGCCGGGGAGATTCTGCATTGAAACCGGGCGCAAGGTATATAAAGGCTCTGCTGGCCGTGCTTGTGCTGATCGCGGCCGACCAGCTGACTAAACATCTGGCGGTTGTTTACCTGAAGGGAAAGAGCAGCGTCTATCTGATTAAAGACGCGCTGTGCTTCCGGTATCTGGAAAACAACGGCTCGGCATTCAGTCTGATGCAGGGTAAGCAGAGTTTTCTGATTTTGTTTACGATCGCGGTCCTGGCTGTGCTCGTATGGCTGTATCTGAAAGTGCCGGATACGCGCCGGATGCGGCCGCTGCGTGTCGTGCTGGTTATGATATGCGCCGGTGCGGCCGGCAATTTCATTGACCGTGTCAGTCAGGGATATGTGGTGGATTTCATCTATTTTGAACTGATCAATTTTCCGGTTTTCAATGTGGCCGACATTTTTGTGACAGTCGGCGCCGCCTTGCTGGTGGTGCTTATCCTTTTTTACTACAAAGACAGTGATTTCGACTTTCTGAGCCGCAGGCAGCAGAAGGCGGACAGGTGATTATGAATTCCTACGAGTTTTTTATCGACGACGAAGAGGCAGGAGAGCGGATCGACAAATATCTAGCCTCGCTGCTGCCGGATTATTCCCGTTCGTATATTCAGAAAATGATTGCCGACGGCAATGTGCAGGCGGACGGGCGTTCGCTGAAGGCCAATTACCGGATCCGGACGGGCGACCATCTGACAGTTGCCGCTGCGGACCCCGTGATCCCTGAGATCGTGCCGGAGAATATACCGCTGGACATTCTGTACGAGGACAGTGATATTCTGGTCGTCAATAAGCCGCGCGGCATGGTCGTGCATCCGGCGCCCGGCCATTATTCGGGAACGCTCGTCAATGCCGTCATGTATCACTGCCGCGATGATCTTTCGACGATCAACGGCGTGCTGCGTCCGGGTATCGTGCATCGGATTGATAAGGACACGACAGGTGTTCTCGTCGTCTGCAAAAATGATATCGCCCATCGCAAGATAGCAGAGCAGCTCAGCGTGCACAGCATCACGCGCCGTTACCGTGCTCTTGTATACAATAACATCAAAGAAGATACGGGAACGGTGGATGCGCCGATCGGCCGCATGCCGAATGACCGCAAGAAGATGGGCATCAATTACAAGAACGGCCGCAATGCGGTGACACATTACCGCGTTCTGGAGCGGTTCGGCCGCTATACGTATATTGAGTGTCAGCTGGAGACAGGGCGGACGCACCAGATCCGCGTCCATATGACTTCCATCGGGCACCCTCTTATCGGGGATACCGTTTACGGCCCGTCCAAGGATCCGTTTCACCTTGGCGGACAGGCACTGCATGCCATGGTTCTCGGATTCATACATCCGACTTCCGGCGAATATGTCGAATTTCAGGCACCTCTGCCGGAATATTTTCAGAAGCTGCTGCAGCGGTTTGAAAAGGAGGTATGAGCAGTGGAGTATAAATCTGTTCTGATCAAAGATACGACGCGGGAAGAGCGTATCCGCATTGTAAACCGTTCGCTGAATGTCTGCGGTACGGAATGCAGTTCCTGCAATGGATGCGGCAATATCGGCGGCGGCCTTGCGGAAAATATTTACAAGCCGTACATTGACGGTGAGAAGGAACTGCGCGAAATCAATGCGGAGTACAATCATGGTTTTGTGCATGGCTGACAGGCATTAATGACTGTCAGCGTTGGCAGAGCAGTTTACGGATTGCAGAAAACAGCCGCACAGAGAAAACGATTAACGCTTTCTCTGTGCGGCTGTTTGCATTCTGCGGCGAAACGGTCATCTGTTCAGCTGCGAAGGCTGCAGGGCATTCTATTGCGCAATCCTGGATTGGTTCCGCCGCAAAAGCTGCCGATCAGAAAACGGCTTTTTACGGATGCTGGTCCATGCCGCAGGCGCTTGCCTGCTCATTGAGGCAGCGGTCGTTGTATACGGCTTCATAAAAGCGATAGCCGCCGGCAAAATTATAGCATTCATATCCGCAGCCTGTCAGAATCCTGTATGCGATATAGCTGCGCAGGCCGCTCTGACAGATCAGATAAACCGGTTTGCCGGTTTCGATTTCCTTTATTCTGGAGCGCAGGTCGTCAACCGGGATATTGATGAATCCATCGACATGTCCGGCTGCATATTCTTCAGGGGTCCGTGTGTCCAGAAGCACAGCGCTGCCGTCGCGCGGCAGTGAATCTGCATCTTCGGCATACCACTGTCTGACGATTCCCTTTGCCAGGTTATCAATGATAAAGCCGGCCATATTGATCGGATCCTTGGCAGAAGAGTACGGCGGAGCATAAGCCAGATCGAGATCCTTTAGATCCGTCGCCTTCATGCCGCAGCGGATGGCGGCTGCCAGGACGTCAATACGCTTGTCGACGCCGTCGTAGCCGATAATCTGTGCACCGAGCAGACGGTACGTCTCCTTCTCGAAAACCACCTTCATGGTCATGAGCCTGCTGCCTGGATAATAGCCGGCATGTGCCGACGGGGACAGAATCACCTTATCCGTCTTCAGACCGGCTTTGGCGGCAGCTGTCTCGTTGATCCCCGTTGCGGCAGCAGTCAGACCGAAAATCTGCAGAATCGAGCTTCCCTGGCTGCCCTTATAATGGCTGTCGCCGCCGCAGATATTATCCGCCGCGATGCGTCCCTGTTTATTTGCCGGACCGGCAAGTGCGATCACCGTATCTTCACCGGTTACAAAATGCTTTACCTGAACGGCATCGCCGACAGCATAGATATCCGGGTCTGAAGTTTCCATTCTATCATTGACGGCGATCGATCCTTTCACGCCGAGAGCAAGGCCCGCATCCCGGGCAAGTTTGCTGTCTGGGGAGACGCCGATGGCCATGATGACCATGTCTGCATGCAGCGGCTGCGCGTCTCTGAGCAGGACGTCGATGCCGCCATCTCTTTCCTCAAAGCCTTCCACAGACCGGCCGAGAGCAAGATGCACACCGTGCCGGCGCATCTCTGCGTGAATCAGAGAGGCCATGTCGGCGTCAAAAGGCGGCATCAGCTGTTTCGGACGCTGCACGATCGTGACGTCCATACCCAGTTTCCGAAGGTTTTCCCCGACCTCAAGACTGATAAAGCCGCCGCCGGCCAGAACAGCCGATTTCGGGTGATTGCGGTCTATGTAAGACCGTATATGCAGCGTATCTTCTACAGTTCTCAGTGTGAAAAGCTTATCGGTGCCGGATCCCGGAAGACGCGGATGATTCGGCACAGCCCCCGGCGAGAGAAGCAGCTTGTCGTAGGATTCGGTAAATTCTTCGCCGGTTTTACAATTGCGCACGGTTACCGTTTTCTCTGTCCGGTGAATGGCAGTCACTTCATGGTGCACATGAACCTGTATGCGGAATCTGCGCTGGAAATTTTCCGGCGTCTGCAGCGTCAGGTCTCTCTGATCGCTGATCACGCCGCCGATATAATAGGGCAGTCCGCAGTTGGCATAGCTGACATATCCGGAACGTTCAAAAATAATGATCTCCGCCTGTTCGTCAAGACGGCGGATTCTGGCTGCGGCGGTGGCTCCGCCGGCTACGCCTCCGACAATTACAACTTTCATCGCTGGTCACTTCTCCTTTCCAGGCGGAGATTCCGCCGAGTCTGCATTGTCTGCTGCTGAATTGCTGAAAATAAAAACAGGAAATTCCGTTAATCCTTCCGCAGTTTCACCACATCAGCCGCAAGCTTTCTCCGGTTTTCATCAATAGCGGCATAATGTTTCCGCGTTGTGTTGACATCCTTGTGGCCGAGTGCATCCGCAACCAGATAAATGTCACCGGTTTCGTTGTAGAGTTCTGTGCCGTACGTGCTGCGGAGCTTATGCGGCGTGATCTTCTTGACCGTCGTCACGAGGCTCGCGTATTTCTTTACCAGACGTTCGACCGAACGCGGTGTGATTCTGGTCCTGTTGAGTGACAGAAACAGGGCTTTTTCGTGGCCTTCACGCGGGTTAGCCGTCTTGCGGGGGCCTTCCATGTAGGCTTTCAGCGCCTCCTCAACTTCGTCACCGAAATAGACCAGTGCTTCGTTGCCGCCTTTGCGGATGACGCGGACGGCATCCATATTGAAGTCCACATCGGACAGGTCGAGGCCGACACATTCGGAGACACGGATGCCGGTCCCCAGCAGCAATGTCAGAATTGCCATATCACGAACACGCGTTCGCTCATGCATAACGAGCTGACGGCCGGAGAGCTGGTCGCCGGTTTCGGCTTCATCCAGAAACCGGACGACCTCATCCGGTTCCAGGCGGATGATATTTTTCTGTTTTATTTTCGGTACATCAACCATACGGCACGGATTGGACTTCAGAAGTCCCTTTTTGCAGTAATAATCATAGAATGAAGTCAGGGACGACAGCTTGCGCGCCTTGCCTTCCTCATGATTGGTATAGTGATGGCCGTCCTTGTCATAGGATTCGAGAAATGAAAGATATTCCTCGATGTCCATCGGTGTGATTTTCTCCATGACATCAATCGGGAGTTCCCGGATATCCTTGTCTGCAAAGTAAGGATTTTCCCTCGTCAGGAAATAAAAAAACACGCCGAGGTCATATGCGTAATTCTTACGCGTATTTGTGCTTTTGCGGATTTCCAGTGAACGGAAATATTCATAACAGAATTTCGGGAGCGTCTTCAGGTGCTCACGGATTTTCTCGATATTTTTCTGATCTGTCTGTTCCTTATAAGACATGTCTGCCATATAAAAACCTCCCTGATCCAATATGCCGGGAAGTCCGTCTGAAGGGCTCCTGGTAAGTACATTATACGTGATAACGCTTTGAAAAGCAATAAGATGTCGTAAAATAATGATTTTGCGACACGATAGATATCTGCCATAATACCGCCCTGCGGGTCATTTCTGCGGAATATTTTGTATTTCCCGGAAGATCTCAAGGCTTGTTTTATATTCCTGAATCAGATGATAAAATGTTCCCTTCTTTAGTCCGCAGCTTTTCATGAAATAAGAAGCTGTGATATTGCCGGCTGTCCATTCGGCAAAAAGATCTTCCCAGTTATCCGGATAATGAATGCGCGGGCGGCCGCCTTTACCGGTATGTGCCTGGCCGAATGCCGTGCGGTCCGGAAAAAGGTTCAGCGCATCGGTGATGCCCAGCAAAGCCGCCGCATTGGCTGTATGGTCTGCAGCTGCCAGCGTGGATGGGCAATCCATGATCTTCGTGAGAAAATTCTGACGGCTGAGCCAGATCAGCTCGCGTGCGGCCTCGCCAGGTGTATCGCCGGCCGCCTGCAGAGATGTCAGGTACAGATATCCATGGCTGCCTTCAATTTCCTTCTTCATCGCGTGCCAGGCAATACGGCTGTCCGGCAGGTCCGTGTAGATGGTACAGGTGCTGCAGGGAATATTGCGCAGCTTGCCTATATTGTCTGTGATGGCCTCAATATCTTCACTTTGCTTCCGATAAATCCATATACCGTACATATGCGCCTCCTGCAATCCGGCTGAAAAAGACATTTTCTCAGGCGTTCAAAATTAATGAGATGTTTTTGAACAACTATACAATACCATAGTCCAAAAATACAGTCAAGTTTATAGACACTGCAAAATGACGCATATAATACGCAAAATTCTGCTCTGCCGCGCTCTCTGGCGCCCCGAAAGGCTGGGTCTGCGGGACTGGAAAGGCTGGGTCTGCGGGACTGGAAAGGCTGGGTCTGCGGGACTGTCATACGGTAGGCCTGCAAAAAACAAGCTCACACACCGTCTGAGCGGCTATATAAGAGAACCTGAACGCATTTCCCTGGCCCTGATACGGTCACGGAAATGCCTCGATACAGTCACGGAAATGCCCCGATATAGTCACGGAAAACCGGCAAAAAATCACCTTATTTTTTAAAGAAGAATCAGACACCGCCCCGCGCGCAGACCAGGTGTAGCGCAATTCCGCTTCCGGTAAGCTGACCCCGGTATTATCATTCCGCTGCCGGCATGATGCCCGCCCACAGCTTTCTATATACGCAAAAGCCGCGGATCCGTAAATCCGCGGCTTTATCATCAGTAAAGTTATAGTATGTAAAGTTCCGGTCACTTCGCTTCTACCGGAATAAGCAGAAGTTCGTGCTCGTAAATATTGGAATTATTCATGTTATTCGCTCTTCTGACCTCTGCAATATAGGCATTGTGATCCGGATAGGCATCGCACAGATGCTCATCGGCAATGCTCCAGAGCGTATCGCCCTCTTCGACGGCATAGGTTTCGTAACTGCTCTGTGCATTATCGGCAGCGGCCGGAATGCTGAAAAGATGAAAAGGATCGGCCAGGAGCAGCAATGCAGTCAAGGCCGCAAGAACAACAATATAAATAAGATTTCTGCCAATACTTCTCATATTAATAACCCCCGTAAAAAAAAATTAATCGAACAAATATTCAGAACATATGTGCGATTTCTTATGTTCTGATTATAGCGAACATTTGTTCCTGTGTCAATATTTTTTTACGAAATTATTAAATTTCAAACATATGTTTGCAAATGTATGTTTGCTATGGTACCATGAATACATAAAGTTTATCCTTTGGAGGACATTTATATGAGTGACAGCAGGAAGATATCGGCCAAGCAGAGGCAGATTCTTGAATATATCAGAGATTCTATATTAAAGAGCGGCTATCCTCCGTCAGTGCGTGAGATCTGTGAGGCGGTGCATCTGAAGTCCACCTCATCCGTGCATGCTCATCTGGAGACGCTGGAGAAGAAGGGATATATCCGCCGCGACCCGTCCAAGCCGAGGGCGATCGAGATCACCGATGACGAGTTCGGGCTGTCAAGACGCGAGATGGTGAATATCCCGATTATCGGTGAGGTTGCCGCCGGTGAACCGCTGCTGGCGGTTGAGAATATTACCGGCTACTATCCTTTCCCGGCGGACCGTGTACCGAACAGTCAGCTGTTCATGCTGAAGGTGCGCGGCGAGAGCATGATCAATGCCGGCATTCTCAATGGCGATTATGTGATTGTCGAGCAGCAGAATACGGCGAAGAATAATGAGATTGTCTGTGCGCTGATCGACGATTCCGCGACGATCAAGACATTTTTTAAGGAAGATGGCTATTACAGGCTTCAGCCTCAGAATGATACGATGGATCCGATTATCACGGACCACTGTGAGATCCTCGGGAAGGTCATCGGGCTGGTCAGATTGATGAACTGACCGGGAATGCGCGTCTGAAACTGAATGTGCTTTCACACCGGGAACGCGCCGTTTTCCGTGCAGGAACAGCGCGCCGCCTGGGACGCGGGAACTGATAAATACGTTATAGAGATAAAGAAAAGCATCGGAATTTCTGTTTTCCGATGCTTTTTCTGTCGGCCGCTTTATGCCTGCGGCTTGGCGTCACGGAACTGATCGGTATCCACCATCTTGCCGTCACGCCATATTCTCTCCAGATCATAGAATGATCTGGAATCATTCGTAAATACGTGAACAATGATATCGTTGTAATCCAGAAGGACCCAGCTGGCACTGCCGTAGCCTTCGATCTGCCGCGGCGTATAGCCGGCTTTGCCGAGCTGCTCTTCCACATTGTCGGCGAGTGCCTGCACCTGGTGTGCGTTGGTACCGCTTGCAATAATGAAATAGTCAGCGATTACCGAAACTTCGCTGATGTCGATCACGCGTACGTCGATGCCCTTCTTGTCATCCAGCGCACGGATCGCCAGTTTCGCCATATTTTCCGAATTATGATCCATTCGCATCTCCTCCGTTTAACAGGTCATAATAATATTGACAGGTAATTTCCGTAGTATCGTCTATAATCTGATTGTTTCCTCTGATATAGGCAAGCGTCTGCTGGAGAATCGTCAGCACGGCACGGTCCAGATCCGTAAAGGCAAGCTGCCGTATCTGCGGCAGATCCTGTACCTGGTTTCTGGACGGCTCGATATAATCGGCCGTAAATACGATCTTCTCAAGCAGTGACATGGCAGGTTTCCCGGTCGTATGGTAAGTGATGGCGCCGAGAATATCCGGGTCCGTCACACCGTAAATATGTTCTGCATAGTAAGCGCCGACCTTGCCATGCAGCAGAGAAGGATCCGCCTCTTCCGCCTTGCTGATCGGGAGCCCATAGCGGACGCATTCATTGTACAGTTCCTTTTTCTTAAGGTATTTGGCACAGTCATGCAGAAGTCCGGCATAGAGCGCCTTCTCCATGTCTTCTCCCCACCGCATGGCCAGACAGGCCGAGGTATACATTACGCCCTGCGTATGGTGAAAACGCCTGGCGGGAAGAATTTTCTGCAGTTTCTCTTCTATCTCAGAAAGTGTCATAACGACGCAGCACTCCTTTATCAGTCAGTATAAAGTTTATGTTCACGGATGTACTGTTCTACGCTGTCCGGCACGAGGTAGCGGATGGAAAGACCATCGCGGATCCTCTTGCGGATCATCGTCGATGAAATGCCCAGGTCCGGCACGTTCAGTATGCGGATATCGGCGCGGTACTTCATCATCAGCGAGTACGCACGGCCGACAAAAGCGTCCATGCTGATGCCGTTGCGCACACCGGCCAGAATAATGCACTGCCTCATGATCTTATCCGGCTGGTGCCACGATTCGATTTCAAAAAGGGAATCGCCGCCCATGATGAAATAGTAATCCGAGTCCGGATGCTGCTCGTGCAGCAGCTTCAGCGTATCGGATGTATAGCTCAGCCCGGCTCTCTCCATCTCAAATTCCGATGGCTGAAAGTACGGGACGCCTTCACACGCGAGCCGGATCATGTTCATCCTGTCCTGTGCCGATGTGACCGGCCGGCGTCCTGTCTTATGCGGCGGATTGGCGTTCGGCAGTATGACGACCTTGTCGAGTCCGTAGTCGCGATAAGCATTTTCTGCCAGAATCAGGTGAACATTGTGAATGGGGTCAAAGGTTCCGCCCATAATACCGATTTTTTTCCTGGACATAATATTCTTCCTTCCGCATTATGAAACTGTCAAGGCAGCACAATCTTCTTGTTCTTGTCCTTGCCTTCTTTGTAGAGAACAATCTTCTTGCCGATTACCTGCACCACCTGCGAATGTGTGCGCTCGCTGATTGTCTGCGCCAGTTCGTGCGGGTCGTCGGTGCAGTTCTGCAGAACGGCGATCTTCACCAGTTCTCTCGCCGCAAGTGCCTCCGAAACCGCCTGGGTAAATTCGGGCGTAATGCTGGATTTGCCGATCCGGAAAATCGGTTCCGTATTCATGGCAATACTTTTCAGATATGCTCGCTGTTTGCTGTTCATTCTGTCTCCGTTCCATATAAGCGCCGCCCTGCGCGGGCCGGCACCTGTTTACTTGTAATAGTCGAATTCGTGGCCGTACATGCGGACGGTATCGCCGTCGCGGATGCCCAGCTGCTCCAACATCTTGAGTATACCATTTTCTTTGAGAAATTTCTGGAAAAATGCGAATCCTTTCTCCGATTCCAGATTGGTATAGCCAAGCATACGTTCGATACGCGGTCCTTCTACGACGAAGGTTCTCTCCTCGTCCGGATCGCGGTATACCTCAAACGGCTCTTCGACCGTTTCTTTCTGCGGAATGTACTCCGGCTGGAAAACGATCGGTTCCTCGTCGAGGTTGTTCAGCATCTCCCGGATCTTGTAGAGAAGCTCTTTCACGCCCTTGCCGGTTACGGCTGAAATCGGCATGACCGTATAGCCCTGCGGCTCGAATTCCTTTCTGAGCCTGTCAGCGATCTGCTGTGCCTCCTCTTCCGGCAGAATATCAAGCTTGTTGGCAGCGATGATCTGCGGCTTGTGTTCGAGGTCTGCCTTATAGGATTTCAGCTCTTCATTGATATGGTAAATGTCTTCGATCGGATCACGGCCTTCGGATCCCGCGGCATCGACAACGTGGACCAGAACCTTGGTCCGCTCGATATGCCGGAGAAATTCAAAGCCAAGTCCCGCACCGGCGGACGCGCCGTCGATGATGCCCGGGATATCCGCCATCACGAAGCCCTGCTCGTCAGGCAGGTCCACAACGCCCTGAATCGGGTTCAGCGTAGTGAAATGGTAGTTGGCGATCTTCGGCCGTGCATTGGTGACACGTGAAAGCAGTGTCGATTTGCCGACATTCGGGTAGCCGACGAGACCGACATCCGCGATGACTTTGAGCTCCAGTGTCACCGCCAGCTCCATGCCCGGTTTGCCCGGCTGTGCGTACTTCGGTGCCTGCATGGTGGAAGTTGCGTAGTGCATGTTGCCCTTGCCGCCTCTGCCGCCCTTCAGGATTGTCTGGCGTTCGTTGCCATGCGACATGTCGGCGATGACAAGGCCGGTCTTCGTGTCCCGGATCACGGTACCTTCCGGCACCTTGATGATCAGATCCTGTCCGTCCTTGCCGTGGCAGCGGTTCTTGCCGCCTTCTTCACCGTTAGTGGCACTGTATTTCTTATTGCGGCGGAAATCGGAAAGGTTGTTGAGTCCCTTGTCCACGACAAATATGATGTCGCCGCCTCTGCCGCCGTCACCGCCGTTCGGTCCGCCTGCCGGAACGTAAAGTTCGCGGCGGAAGCTTACATGACCGTCGCCGCCGCTGCCCGAGCGAATGATAATATTAACCTGATCTGCAAACATCCGTGTAACTCCTTTGCTGTGTGCATGAAAAATAAACGGCCTCAATAATAATTATTTGAGGCCGTTTGCATGTTCTTGTGTCTGCTTGATTATTCGTTAGCAGCGGTCGGGTAAACGGAAGCCTGCTTCCTGTCTCTGCCCTTTCTCTCGTATCTTACAACACCGTCAACCAGTGCGAATAAGGTATCATCTCCGCCCTTACCAACGTTCACACCCGGGTGGATTCTGGTTCCGCGCTGTCTGTAGATGATGTTGCCCGCCTTGACGAACTGTCCGTCTGCTCTCTTGGCGCCCAGTCTCTTGGACTCGGAATCACGGCCGTTCTTGGTAGAGCCGACACCTTTCTTATGTGCAAAATACTGAAGGTCCATTACGAACATAGTTACACCTCCTCGATCTCTATGTCAACGAAATCGTTGTAGTTTTCTGCGATCTGTTCCATGCCAAAGACAAGCGAGTCCATCAGGAGCTTCGCATCGCGGCCTGGTGCCTTCGGAAATGATGCAATGATCAGTCCGTCGTCACTTCCGCACTGCACGGTATCCTCCGTGAACTTCTCGATGGAATTCACGGTGTTCTGTACCAGAACAGATACGGCGGCACACACGATATCGCTGCCCGCATCGCTGTACTGCGCATGTCCTTCGCATTTAAAGCCCTTATATCGATTTCCTGCGTCTTTATAGACCGTAAATCTGATCATAACAGGCAGTTTCAGGCATTGATCTTATCGATCTTAACCTTAGTATAAGTCTGTCTGTGACCGTTCTTCTTGTGATAGCCGGTCTTCGGTTTGTACTTATACACAATGATCTTCTTGCCCTTCTCGTTGCCGAGTGATGTAGCTTCAACTGTTGCACCCTCAACGACAGGGGTTCCGACTTTGACTTCGTCACCGCCGACAACAAGTACCTGATCGAAAACGATCTTGCCGTTCTCGTCTGCATCGAGCTTCTCAACTCTGAGGATGTCTCCCTCGGATACTTTGTACTGCTTGCCGCCTGTTGCTATAACTGCATACATTGATAGGTTCCCTCCTATTCCTCTATTACTCGCCAGTTACGGTATTCATGCCGGAGGGCATGAAATTTAGACCCCACTGTGCGGCATCTTGGATATTTTAGCATATTAATTTCACTGCGTCAATTCTTTTCGGGAAAAGAATTGATCTCAATATCGTACAGGTCATCGATCGGTATTTTCACACCGCCGACCTGCAGAAAACGGCTTTCCGGGCTGATTGCGGCGAGCATGCCTTCCTTTTTCAGATAGACCTGCTGCAGATGATCATAATAAATAACCGTCACCATGCAGCGTTTTTCGAGGCGCTGCAGCGTTTCATTGATCTGCGCCATCCGCTCCGGTGAAATTTCTGCTTCCGGCACAGGCACCTTCTCCGCGGCGGCGCGTGCCTGCGCGAGCCCACGCAGCGGGTTGAACGGCTGAAATATTTTCGCCCGTTCGGACATCGGCATTTTTCTTCTTTTAC